>JBAWBE010000742.1:0-29650 GCA_049589635.1 Terriglobales bacterium | reverse complement strand
GGCCGCGAGCGCCCGGCGCGCGTGCACACAACTCAGCGCAGCCGCGGCGAACAGCCCAATCGCCAGCACAAAATCGGCTTGCGCATAGGCTGCCAGAGTCGTCGACGTAGGATGCCACACACTAGCGCGCGACAAAAAGAGAAATGCCGTATACGCGATCCAGCCGGCTGCCCAGGCAAGCAGATATTTTTTTCGAAACGCGCGGAAGAAAAGCAGGCTGACCACCACCACGCTGAGGGCAGCGGTCTCCCGTGCCGTCAGCCAAGTAGCTAAAACGCCCACGGTTTGCGCCAACAGCCCCGTAGGACCCGTCAATAGACGCACGAATACCAAGCCCTTCCAGTATCAGGCTGCGCCGCTCCCAAGCATTCGATTTCCGTCTCCATTTGGTTACTTTCGGAATGTGGCAGCCGGGCCTAAAATGGCCCATACATTCACATAGGGCCATGCCATACGATCGCATTCTCGTAGTAGACGACGAGGAAACAATCCGCGAGATTGTTTCGTCCATGCTCAAGGGCGCGAATTTTCAGTCGCGCCAGGCTTCCAGCGGTGTGGAGGCTCTTTCCATCCTCGAATCCGGCGACGAATTCGATCTCGTGCTCTCCGACCTGATGATGGCCGAAATGGATGGCATCGCGCTGCTCGAGCACTCCAAAGAGCGCTATCCCGACATGCCCTTTGTCATGGTCACCGCCATGAACGACATTTCGGTCGCGCTCCAGGCCCTCCGCAATGGCGCGTACGACTACCTGCTGAAGCCTTTTGAGCGCGAACAGTTGCTGGCCACTGTCCGGCGGGCTCTCGAAAACCGGCGGCTCAAACGCGAAAACGACGCCTACCGCACGAATCTTGAAGCGCTGGTCACGGCCCGGACCCAGCAGTGGAAGACCGCTCTCGCGAATCTCGAGAAATCCTACGATGTAACGCTGGAAGCATTGGGCGATGCGCTCGATCTCAAAGACTCCGAGACGGAAGGCCACTCCAAGCGCGTCACTGCCTACACCATCGCGATTGCGCGCAAGATGGGTTTGCAAAAAGAAGAAATCAGCGTGATCGCCCGCGGAGCTTTTCTGCACGACATCGGAAAAATGGCGATCCCGGACAACATCCTGCGCAAGCCCGGCAAGCTCACGGAAGAGGAAACCGCCATCATGCGCGAGCACGCCTACTCCGGCTACAAGATGCTGAGCAAGATTCCATTTCTCGGCGAGGCGGCGGAAATTGTCTACTCGCACCAGGAGCGTTACGACGGTCTCGGATATCCGCGCGGCCTAAAAGGTGACGAGATTCCGCTGGGCGCGCGTATTTTCTCAATCGCCGATACGCTCGACGCCATAACCTCCAACCGCGTATACCGTCCCGCGCAATCGTTTCAGGCCGCCCGCAAGGAAATCGAGGCCTGGTCCGGACGCCAGTTCGACCCCGCCATCGTAAAGGTCTTCCTCGAAATGCCCGACAAAATTTGGGAAGATTTGCGCAAAGACATCAGCGGCCCGGATCTGCCCTCGCCCACCAAGATGTAAACTCCGCCGGGAGTCGCTTTACACCTAAGCGCGCGTTCTCTACATCCGAAGGAGTCGATGAACGCAAAGGCGATTTAACGCCAACCATTCAAGGGCGTTTGGGACCCAAATTCTTGCAAACTACGAAGCCGCCCTTTATTTTTCTTTCGCCTGTCGCAGCCGAAAAGCACTATGATTTTCCCGACAACAGTCCCGTTTCCGAAAGCTCGTTGAGGCACATCTTAGGCAAGACCAACTTGCAGATCTGAGATGTCGGTTAACCGGAGGAAGACTATGCGCTCCTTACTTGCCATAGGTCGCGTGAACTGTCGTTTGAGCAATTTTGCTGTCCGGCTTGAACGGCGCACGGCGAAACTGGTGGCCGCCCGCGGACGAGGATTTTACGGAGGGCTGATACTGGCAGTCCTTTCTGGCCTTCTGCTTGCGCCAGCGGCACACGGCCAGACGGAAATCGTGCTTCATAGTTTCGACGGCCAGGGTGGTGACGGTTCGAGACCATTTCTTGTAACACTGGTGCTGGACAAGAGCGGCCATCTATTTGGCACAACCAGCCTCGGAGGCACCCATTATCTTGGGCGTGGGGGCACGGTGTTTGAGGTTACTCCATCGGGCACGGAGACGGTTCTTCACTCCTTTGACGCGAGTGGCGATGGGTGCTATCCCTTCGCCACTCTAATCCTGGACTCTGACGGGAATCTTTATGGCACGACCCAACAGGGCGGCGCCTACGGGAACTGCTATCCCAGCTTCAAGGGCTGCGGCACGGTCTTTGAGCTCACGCCCTCGGGGAATGAAATAGTACTCTGGAGTTTTGGGAATGGGGAGGATGGGAAACTACCTTATTGTGGTCTCGTCTTTGATACGGCGGGAAATCTCTATGGCACGACCTATGAGGGCGGCACTTACGGCGGGAGTTGACACCGTAGCAAGTCGCAGCAGACTCGCACAGGGAGGAACGCAAGCCTCATCTTCACTGCTCCACTCCAGTTGAGCGAAGCTTATTGTTCCGGTGTTACTCCCGCGACCTCACGAAGCCTGATTAGGGTCGCCGTAAAGGTCAACTGCCGTTAACAGGCGGCAGCACGAGTTTGCGTCGTCTGTTCGACCGTTAGCGCGGCAATGAGCCCAATCCGCTTTGTCACCTCAAAAGATCCTTGACTTAAGCCACGCCACCGGACTCAACTTGAGGTAAGCACACATGGTGTTGAGAGACACGTTCTTTGACAAAACCCGGGAAGCAAACCGTCACGACGCTCAACCCCGCGCGCAACGGTTCGCTTAGGCATAAGTAGAGCAAACCGATTCAGGTTCGCCGTTAACTAATTGTACCTAAACAACTTATTGCTAAGTCATCATTTTGAATACCTTGCGGGCAACAACAACAAGACAGAGCGCCTTTGTACGCTAAGTCCCATGCGCTCAAGATCTTGCCTCTAACCCATTGGGGCTCAAGATTTTGCGGAGTGTTTTGATAAACCATGTGCTTTCAATATTTTGAAGAGACAAGGGGGGAGGGGGGTGGGAGTAATACAAAAGTAAACACCTGTGTATCTCTCAAAGATCGACCTAAGACTTGAGACCCAACAACCAACGCAAGGCAACGCAACGTTACACTTCCCGACCGTTCCATGAATGAACGAACAGGGCTCTCGCGGTTACACTCAATGCGACTTGCAAAGTCAGGAAATGATCCAATGAAAAAGGTTCTCCTTACAGCTTCTATCCTGGGGCTTTTGAGCCTTCCCTTGCTAGCCCAGAATCCCACCGTCACGGCACTTCCCAACACGGTGTACGTCGGCGCCGACGGAAAGTTTGAAAGCGCTCCCGATACCGCCATTATCCAGTTCAACATTTCGGCCCAAGGCGACACCGCCAAAGAAGCGAACGCCGAAGCTGAAAAGCAAGCCGAGACTACGCGCCAAATTCTGCGCGCCAACGGGATCGATCCCAAGAAGGCGGAAATCGGCTTCTACGCCGTGAATCCGCAATATGACTATCGCGACAAGAAGCACAAGCTGATCGGGTATCAGGTCACGACCAGCGCCACCCTCAAACTCAAGGACTTCTCGAAAGTCGCTCCCATCACGCAACAACTCGCCGATGCCAGTGTCGGCGAAAGCCAGTCTCTCAGCTACACACTGGAATCTCCCGAGGAGGCAAAGCGCAAAGCGGTCGCCGACGCCTATCACCGCGCCCGTTCATCAGCCGAAGCTCTCGCGATCGCCAGCGGACGCGCTCTAGGCGAACTCTCCTACGCTTCGGTCGACACGCAGGAAAATATTCGCGTCTTCGCGCCCGTGGCACGGCGTGCGATGGCGGCGATGTCAGCGCAAGCGCCCTCGCCAACGGAGGAGTTCAGCCCCCAAGACGTGACCGTCACCGCGCACGTTAATGCGATGTTTAACCTGAAGTAAGAAATTGTTGAAGTAGGAAACGTAGAAGCGGCGGCTTTCATTGGAGCGGTGGCTTCTGAGTGCAACAGTGGCCTTTTGAGTGCAGCGGTGACCTTTGATTTCGGTGGTTCTTGATTTTGGGTGGCGCAACGCTTCAGCGTTGCGATAAAGGTCCGTTTCAATCGTGGCTTCAGCCGCTGAGGTGAAAACTCTAACCTGGGAAAAAACCTTCTGGAGCCTGACAAGCGCGTTCTAATCAGCCTTAGTCGACGCAGCCTTGATACGCGTCGGATCGAGCGCAACCTCACGCTGGATTTCCATTTCCAGCGAAGTTCCCGGCTCAAGCCGCACATCCGCTCCGCGCGACAACATCGCGACTGCGAGGCCAGCTACGCCGCCCGCACCGGCCCCGATGCCTGCTCCCTTGCCGCCAGCGGTTACCGCGCCGATGACAGCTCCTGTCGTTGCGCCTCCAGCGGCCTCCTTCGCCTTTCGACCCGCATCGCTATCCTGACGGATCGTTCCTTCCTGGTCTTTCATCGAAGTCTTCTCCGCGCCCGGAGCGTTCTCGATATTTCCGCCGAGCAGAACGGTATATCCGCTCGGATAGATCATCGAAGTGAAGTGAATCAGCAGTTCCGCCCGGCCTTTCACATGTCCGCCGCGTTGCACGCGCGTAATCTTTCCCTGGATGTAAGTGCCGACTGGAACGACGATGTGGTCGTTCACAACAAACGGAAAAGCAGTTTCTGCATAAACCGGATCGCCTTCGCGCGCACTCTTGGTCGAAATCGCCTGTTTGAGGCAGATCGGTATTCTAGTTCCGGCAGGGATCGTCATGGCCGGCTTAACGTCGGTCGAGGAAGTCGCGGCCGTAGGGACCGGAACAGATGCGGCGTCCTGAGCAGGAGCCGCCGCCGTTTGCGCCGCAGCCATCCCGCTGAGCAGCAACAAAGCAGTCATTCTCACGGCAATCATTCTCACGGCGGTTATCGTCATGGATCGCCTACCTTTCGATCGCTAGGAAACAAGCGCTGCAATTTCGGATGCGAGGAATGGAGCGCCGAGTTAGCTGACCGGACGGGTCATCATATACTCGAACGCAAGATAGTTCGAACTCACCCTTCGCGTCCTTTACCCTTCACGTCGACGCGGACGGTTCGCCATTATGTTCCCCATGAACTGCGATTGCAGCTTCTGCGCGCAACCCTCGCCGCACACCGCGAGCGCACCTTCCTGCAACGCGAGACTTTCATCCCAGGGAGCCAGGTGCATGGCGGGAACTTTGCGATCGCCCATCGAGGTCCACATGATCCACCAGCGGTCGCTCACGCCCTTCAGGACGCCACAATTTGGACCGGCACAGCGGTAAAAGGCGCTTGGTAGTTGTACAACCTGGTCTGCCATTTGAAATTCCCGTTCGCAACATTCTAGCGCAGCATGTTACTTACCGAGAGGTCGAAGAGCGCAGCGGCCTGTGGATTTCGCAGTCGAAGATACCTCTTACTTGTACAACAAATATTTCTCGCGCATGGCGATGAACGTCTCCAGCCGTTCCTGCCAGTCGCTCACGATGCGTCGCGGATCTTCGCCCGCGTCGATCGCTTGCAGGACGGCCTGATTCACCAGCAGATCGGCCATGCGTTCCAGCTTGAAATCGGCGGCATACAACTTGTGCAGCGCCGATGCCAGCTCGACGCCGAGTTCGGTAGCATCGAGTAGATTTCGGTCGAGCACGATAATGTTGACGCCTTCGCAGCGCTCTCCCGAATAGTTGCTCGAGGAAGGCGTGAAGCTGATCGGCACAAAACGCACGCTCTGAATTGCACGGCCGTTCAAGTAAGCGGCAAACTCGCGGCCCTTGATCCACGGCGCGCCCACGACTTCAAACGGCGTGTCAGTGCCGCGTCCAACCGAGATATTCGCGCCCTCAATCATTCCCACGCCCGGATAAATCGTCCCCTGATTCAGATCGCGCAAGTTGGGCGACGGATTCACCCATGCGACTCCCGTCGAGTCAAACCAGTCGCCGCGCTGCCATCCCTCCATCGGAACAACTTGCAGCCGCGCGCCGATCTGTCGCTCGGCATTAAACATTCGGGCGAGTTCGCCCATGGTCATGCCGTGGCGAACCGGCTCTGGAAAATAATCCGTGAAGTTTTCCCGGCCTTCCTCGGAAACCGGACCCTCGACGAGCGATCCAGTAATCGGATTCGGGCGGTCTAGAACCACAACCTCAATCCCCGCCTTCGCGGCCGCTTCGAGGAAGTATCCCATGGTGGTTTCGTAGGTGTAAAAGCGCACACCCGCGTCGGCCAGATCGATGACGACTGCGTCGAGCCGTTTCATGATATCGATCGGCGGACGCCGCAGCGAATCCTTACCGCCGTACACGCTGTAGACCGCGATGCCCGTCGATTGATCCTTATCGTTCTTAACGTCAGTGGTATCGAGCGAGCCTGTAACTCCGTGCTCAGGGCTGAAGATTGCATCGAGCGAAATTCCCGGTACGCCGGCGAGAACATCGATCGTGCGCCGTCCCGTTGCATCGAGACCAGTTTGGTTCGTCAGCACGCCAATGCTGCGCGGACTGCCTCCCTTCGTCGGATGTAGAGCGGCAAAGTGCGTCTCTTCGAGGACGTCGATACCAGTCTTGACGGTCCCGTTTCTCACCGCAAGTTTGCGGCTGGCGCTTTGCATCTCGTTATAGCCTGTAAGCGTCGCCGCTCGCATCTTTGCAGCGTCCGATGGATCGAGGGCGAGCACCGCCGCGACAGCCGTTGCCACCTTCGTCCGCAGCGAGACTGCACTTCCCTTCTCATGCCCCGGAATTGCGTTCATGTGAACGGCATTCGTGAGTAGGACGACGTAAGTGTCGGTTGCGGAATCGATCCAAATCGAGGTTCCGGTGAAGCCGGTATGTCCAAAGCTTCCCACCGGCAGCAACTCGCCGCGATTCGTGGAAAGGGGAGAATCGATGTCCCAGCCGAAGCCGCGCAGCGCGGTGCCATTTACAGGCTGCTGCGGAGCGGTCATCTTGGCGATCGTGGCAGAGGTCAAAACTCCGCGCCCGCCGTCGAGCAAGGCCTGCGAAAATGTCGCGAGGTCGGCGGCGGTAGAGAACATTCCCGCGTGTCCGGCGACTCCGCCCATGCGGCGAGCTGTTGGATCATGCACCACGCCATGGAGCAAACGATGGTTTTCGTCCAGTTCGGTCGGCGCGATGCGCGGTAACCAGGACGCTGGAGGAAGGAAGCGAGTATCTTTCATCCCGAGCGGCTCGAAAATATGCTTCGCCGCGTATTCGTTCAGCGGCTCACCAGAGAGACGTTCCACCAGCGCGCCGAGCACGATGAAGTTTGGATCGCTATAAACGAAGGCTGAACCGGGAGGCTCGTCGGGGGCGATCTCGAAAGCCATGCGATAGGCGGTGTCTTTGCCCTCCCACTTCTTGACGAGATCAAGATCCTTCGGCAATCCCGAATAGTGCACGAGCAACTGGCGAATCGTGATGTCCTGCTTGCCGTTTTGTGCGAACTCCGGTAGGTACTTCGCGACCGGATCGGCCGTCCGAAACTTCCCCTGCTCCCAGAGCTGCATCAAGGCCGTCGTCGTCACCACGACCTTGGTGAGCGAAGCGCAGTCGAAGATGGTGTCGACCGCCATAGCCTCGCGATGCGGGATAATCGCGCGGCTGCCGTAGGCTTTGCGATAGACGACCTGCCCGTTGTGTCCGACGATCAGAACCGCGCCCGGAATCTGTTGTTGTTCGATGGCGTCGTTGATGATGGGATCAACGACCGCCAGGCGGACGTCGAGAGGCGACTGGGCAACAACCACGGCGGAATAAGAGAGAACGATCAAAAGTGCGGCAGTAATTTTCACGACTGCTGTGACTCTACACGAGCGGCAAGAGCGTTCTCAAGCGATACAGTGCGGTAGGGATTTTCTCTGGTAACCCGCTAGTTTGATTTGTCTTAAAGGCGGCGGGCATCTGAAAACGCAACAGGGTTAGCGGACGCTTCGCTGCCGCGCGAGAGTACCCGCGCTACACTGTTGTTTTGACCTCAGCTACAAATGCGGAGTCAGGCTTCTCGTTCCTGGTGCGCAACGTCGCCGGGCAAGACGGTCGCTTCCACGACGCCTTCAGCATTCTCACCAAGGCCATCGAATCGCGCGTCTTCCCTGCCTGCTCCATCGCCATCACGCATCGTGGAGAACTGATTGCCCAGAAAGCTCTCGGCCGGTTCACCTATGACGCATCTTCTCCCGAAGTTACCGCTGCGAGCATCTTCGACCTGGCGTCGCTGACGAAAGTTGTCGCCACGACTGCGATGGCGGTGATTCTCTACGAACGCGGCGTTCTCGATCTGGAAACACCCGTCACCGCGGTCGTTCCCGAATTCGCCTCCGCGGATGCGCGTCGCGCCGACGTCACCCTTCGCATGTTGCTGGCGCATAGCTCTGGGCTGCCCGCTTACGAAAAACTGTTTCTGCGGGCCCAATCGCGCCAGGATCTCTTGCGGCTGGCTTTTGCAGTTGAACTCTCCGCAGACCCGGCCACGCGCGCGGAGTATAGCGACATCGGGTTCATCATTCTTGGCGTCGCTCTTGAACGGCTGGCCGACGAACCGATCGACACTTTCTGCCAGCGCGAGATTTTTGGGCCGCTGGCCATGACGCACACCACCTTCAATCCAGCTAGGGCGTTACGTGAGAGCATTCCTCCTAGCGCTGACGACCGCACGTTTCGCCATCGTACAATCCAGGGTGAAGTGCAAGATGAAAACGCCAGCGTCCTCGGCGGCGTAGCTCCTCATGCCGGGCTTTTCTCCACAGCCGACGACCTCGCGCTATTCGCTCATGCCATGCTGAATGGTGGCTACCCCATTGTGCGCCCGGAGACTGTGAGTCTTTTCACGCGCCGGGAATCGGCTCCGGAAGGCACTTCTCGTGCGCTCGGATGGGACACACCTTCCGCTCCGTCGCGATCGGGAAAGTATTTCGGGCCTCGCTCTTTCGGGCATCTTGGCTACACCGGGACTTCGCTCTGGGTCGATCCCGACCGCCAGCTTTCAATCACGCTCCTCACGAACCGCACCTGGCCAGATTGCCAGAATCAGGCGATCAAGCAAGTGCGGCCCGCGTTTCACGATGCAGTCGGTCAAGCGTTGACCGCAGATGAACGTCCTCGCTCGGAGAAGGAGCAATGAAGGCGAAGGGAGCGAAGCCTCAGAGAAAAGGGGCGCGCGAAACGGACGCGTCCGCCCTCCAGCGCCTTGTAACCGAGAAGCCTAATTCCGCCTCCACCGACCTCGACTGTAAGTCGTCTCTTGCGATTGCGCGGATCATCAACGTTGAAGACGCCAAAGTTGTTGGCGCTGTTCGCCGCGCGCTGCCGCAGATTGCGCGAGCGATCGACTGGATTGCCTCGGCTCTCGCGAGTGGAGGACGGCTTATTTATGTTGGCACAGGAACCAGCGGGCGCATCGCCGCGCTCGATGCCGCCGAGTGCCCGCCCACATTCAACACAAATCGAAAAATGGTTCAGTTCATCATGGCGGGTGGCTCGAGGGCGTTGGCGGAGGCAACCGAGGCGAACGAGGATTCCCGCGCGCTTGGCCGCCGCGAGATGGCGAAGAAGAAACCCGGCCGCAACGACGTAATTGTAGGCGTCGCCGCCAGCGGCCGAACTCCATTCACGATTGCGGCGATCGCACACGCGCGCTCCCGGGGCGCCAAGACTGTCGCCGTCACCTGCAATCGCAATTCTCCACTCGAAAGGGCTGCTCACATTGCAATTGTGGCCGAGGTCGGACCTGAGGTTGTTGCTGGCTCGACTCGCATGAAGGCCGGCACAGCGCAGAAAATGATTCTGAACACACTCAGCACCGGCGCTATGACGCGCCTTGGCTACGTCTACGGGAATCTGATGGTCAATCTCCATCTGAAGAATGAAAAACTCGCTGAGCGCGGGATCGGCATTCTTGAGAAAGCTGTTGGACTCAACCGTGTTGAGGCAAAGAAGTTGCTTGAAGCTGCGCGACACAGCGTTCCGGCCGCCCTGGTCATGGCGAATGCGGGAGTGAGTCGCTCTCGGGCGTTGACGGCTTTGACCGAGGCGCGGGGCCACGTCCGCAAAGCGATCGAACTGGCCCGATCCAAATAGGCAAGAGCGACTCCTCAAAGGGCCGTCGTTCGCTGTTTCCCGCTGGTTCAACCTCTGGAGGCGGTTACAAACGGAACTCGCCCTTCCAATTCGAACCCGCCTCAATTCATGTTCCTCGTTAGAATGAAATGAGCATCTCAGTGCAGAACTTCATCACGTTATGGATAAACTCGTAATCCGCGGCGGCAACCCGCTGCTCGGCACCGTCCGCATCAGCGGGGCGAAAAACGCTGCCCTCCCCTGCATGGCTGCGGCTCTTCTGACGGATGAGCCGGTCATCCTCGAAAACATTCCGCAGGTGCGCGACATCGAAACCACTCGGAAGCTGCTCGCCGCCATGGGGGCCGAGGTCGAACTCGGCTACGGACGCGCTCAGCATCGCACGACGATCTGCGCGAAGAATCTGGCCGCGCCAGAAGCCTCCTACGAATTGGTCAAGACGATGAGGGCCTCGACCCTTGTACTTGGCCCGCTGGTGGCGCGTTGTGGACGCGCTCGCGTTTCGCTTCCCGGCGGTTGCGCCATCGGCGCTCGCCCTATCGATCTGCACATCAAAGGCCTGGAACGTCTTGGAGCAAAGATCACGCAGGAGCACGGCTATGTCGAAGCGACGACGGATCGACTTCGCGGCGCTGAAATTGTATTCGACAAAATAACCGTGACCGGTACGGAAGATCTCCTGATGGCCGCTACTCTTGCCGACGGAGAAACCGTGATGCAGAATTGCGCTCGTGAGCCCGAGGTGGCCGATCTCGCCGCGCTGCTCAATGCGATGGGTGCCAAGATCAAGGGCGCGGGAACGGCGACGATCAGTATCAAGGGTGTCGACAAACTGCATGGCGCCAAGCACCGCATTATTCCCGATCGCGTGGAAGCGGGAACATTCATCATCGCGGGTGCGCTAACCGGAGGCGACGTCAACGTCACAGGCTGTGACCCGCAGCATCTCACTGCGATTCTTCAGAAAATCGCCGAAACTGGCGTGAAGACAGCCGTAAAGGCCGACTCGATTCGTGTGATGGGCGATCATCCACTCAAAGCGGCCGACATGAATACGGAGGAATATCCCGGCTTCCCGACCGACATGCAGGCGCAATACATGGCGCTGGCGACGCAAGCCGATGGCACGTCGATCGTGGTCGAGAATATTTTTGAGAATCGCTTCATGCACGCGCAGGAACTTGTGCGCATGGGCGCTAACATCAAGATTGAGGGTCGTCGCGCCATCGTGCGCGGCAAAACACCGTTGAGCGCCGCCGCCGTGCTCGCCTCCGATTTACGCGCCTCCGCATCGCTGGTGCTGGCCGCGCTGGTGGCTGACGGCGAGACCATCATCGATCGTGTCTACCACATCGACCGCGGATACGAAAATATCGAGGAGAAGCTGAAAGGCGTGGGCGCCGAGATTCGCCGAGTCGGAGACATCTTTCCCAAGCGTCGCGCGCAGGGTATGTAGACTCTCCCCTTTAGGCGCAAGCGAGGTTACCTGGTAACGATCGTAACCTTCAGAACTCCGTCCCATGCGGATATGATCGCAACCACTGATCACTTGTAATCGGCTTGCGCATTCGTGTGTTTGCCGGCCGATCTGCAAGTTATGACGCAATGTCTACGCCTTCCCAACTCCGCACGAGCCCAGCGACACTGATTCGCTTTGTTGCTGTGGGTGCCTGCAACACCATTTTTGGATACGGCTGCTTTGCATTTTTTACGATGTTACTGATGCCACTCCTTGCCTATGGGTACATTGTTGCCAGTCTGCTGTCGAACCTCATAGCTATCACGTTTTCATTCCTTGGATATAAGTGGTTTGTTTTCAAAACGCATGGACACTACCTCAAAGAGTGGATCCGCTGTGTCGGCGTTTACGCGGGCAGCATGCTGCTCTCTGCGGCTGCGCTTCCAGTTCTCGTTCCTATCGTCCGCCGGCAAACCGGGAACGCGCGCACGGCGCCTTACATCGCGGGCGCGTTCGTGCTTATCTTTTCGGTGGCCTTCAGTTTTTTCGGGCATCGCCACTTCTCTTTTGGCGGATCAAAACCGTCTCCTGAAGGCGCTAGCTAGCGAAAGCGTTTAGCTTTCTCGCGCCTGACGCTTGTGGTGACTTCCGTACCCTGCCGATCCCACCCGCTCATTGTGGGCTAACTGAGTAGCAGTCTAGAGTTACATGGTAGGCCTGACAACACGCGGAGATATATCAGCCGCCATCCTGTTAACGCAAGACTCTTATTCGCCGAACTTGTTTTAGGAACCAAGCTATGAAGGTCGTCGTTCTGTGCGGTGGATTAGGCACCCGTCTCCGGGAAGAGACCGAGTTCCGTCCCAAACCGATGGTCGAAATCGGAGGGCGTCCCATCCTGTGGCACATCATGAAGATGTACGCCCACTACGGCATGCGCGAGTTCATTCTCTGCCTCGGCTATCGCGGCAACATGATCAAGGACTACTTCCTGAACTATGAAGCCATGAACAATGACTTCCGTATTTCCCTGGGCTGTAAGTCACACATCGAGTTCATGGGCGCGCATCAGGAGCAGGACTTCACGGTCACCCTCGCCGACACCGGTCTCGAAACTATGACGGGCGGTCGATTGCAGCGCGTGGCACGCTATTTAGACAAGGATGACACTTTCCTTTTGACCTACGGCGACGGTTTGAGCAACGTCAACATTCACAGTCTCATCGAGTTTCATAAGAGCCATGGCAAGGCCGCCACGGTCACATCGGTTCCCCCGATTTCTCGTTTTGGCGTGCTCGAAACCGACGCGCGCGGACAAGTACAGCGCTTCGCGGAAAAGCCAAAGGCCAACGGCCTGATCAGCGCGGGATTCTTCGTCTTTAATCGCCGCATCTTCGACTATCTCACTGGTCCCGAATGCATCCTCGAACGCGAACCGCTTGAACGGCTGGCACGCGAAGGCCAGTTAATGGCGTATCGCCATGATGGCTTTTTCTTCGCCATGGACACCTATCGCGAATACCAGTATCTGAACGAGCTGTGGGCCAGCGAGAAAACGCCGTGGAAAGTTTGGCCGGATGCGAATGAGCGGAACAAACAAAGCATGGCCGCGGCAAAGAAAGCAGGGGCGTAGTGAACTCATTCTGGAAAGATCGCTCTGTTTTCGTGACGGGCGGCACAGGCCTGCTGGGCTCCTGGCTCGTCGCTCAACTCATGGATCATGGCGCCAATGTCGTGTGCCTCGTGCGCGACTGGGTTCCTCAAAGCGAATTGGTGCGCAGCCGGCGCATTGAACAAGTCAAGACGGTCCGTGGCGACGTGTGCGATCGCGAGCTGATCGAACGGACTCTCGGAGAATATGAGGTCGAAGTCGTTTTTCACATTGCAGCGCAGGCTATTGTAGGCATTGCAAACCGCAATCCGGTCTCGACTTTCTCAACCAACATTGGCGGGACCTGGAGTGTACTCGAGGCGTGCCGCCGCTCGCCAAAGGTCACTTCTGTTGTCGTCGCCTCATCTGACAAGGCTTACGGCGATCAGGAACGACTGCCTTACGACGAGAACATGGCTCTTCAAGGCCGTCATCCCTATGATGTTAGTAAGTCATGCGCTGATATGATCGCACAGACTTATGCAGCGACGTACAACCTGCCGGTCGCCATCACGCGCTGCGGAAATTTCTACGGTGGGGGAGATCTGAACTGGAACCGCGTGGTTCCCGGCACGGTTCGATCGATCCTTCGTGGCGAGCGGCCTGTTATTCGTTCCGACGGCGAGTTTGTTCGCGACTACTTTTACATTCAAGACGGCGCCTCCGCATACATGCTTCTGGCCGAACGGTTGGTCTCGAATCTCGCTTTGCGAGGCCAAGCCTTCAATTTCTCAAACGAAAGCCAGATCAGTGTACGTGAGTTAGTTGAACTTATCTTAAACAAAATGAATTCTTCGCTGCGCCCCGAGATTCTCAATCAGGCCAGCAATGAAATTCGCCACCAATACCTGAGCGCCGAAAAGGCTCGAACATTACTCAACTGGCGCCCGCAGTTCACGCTCGACGAAGGCCTAAATCGCACCATCGCGTGGTACCGCGAGTTCCTGGATGTTCCCGCTTCGATGGCGCATGCGGCCCGGGGATGATGGATTTATGTTCAAGACTCCCCAACAACTGCGCCGCGAAATAGCGGCCCTCGTCAAGGAATACTCTGAGGCAGCGCTGACGCCGCAACCGTTCAGGCCGGGCGAAAGCGCCGTTCCCGTGTCGGGCAAAGTTGTCGACTCGTCCGAGGTCGAGACTCTGGTCGATGCCTCGCTCGATGCCTGGTTCACAACCGGCCGTTTTGCTGCCGAGTTCGAGCGCGACTTCGCAGCCTTTATGGGCGTGCGCTGCGCGTCGCTCGTCAACTCAGGTTCCTCGGCTAATCTCGTCGCGCTTTCGTGCTTGACTTCCCCGTCACTTGGCGAGCGCAGTTTGCGTCCAGGCGACGAAGTCATTACTGTCGCCGCAGGCTTCCCGACCACGGTCAATCCAATCATTCAGAATGGCCTCGTCCCGGTCTTTGTCGACGTCCAGCTACCAACCTACAACGTCGATACCACTCAACTTGAGTCTGCCGTCTCGACGCGAACGAAGGCAATCGTCCTGGCGCACACACTTGGGAATCCGTTCGACCTCAATGCCGTCATGGCGTTCGCGGACAAATATAAACTCTGGGTAATCGAGGATTGCTGCGACGCCGTCGGGTCAACTTACAGGGGCCGCTCGGTCGGGACTTTTGGCCACCTAGCCACTACCAGCTTTTATCCGGCGCATCACATCACCATGGGTGAAGGCGGGTGCGTTCTGACACAGTCGCCCGCACTAAAGAAGTTGGTCGAGTCCTTTCGAGATTGGGGCCGCGACTGCTGGTGCGATCCCGGGAAAGCGAACACCTGCGGCTGCCGCTTCGAGTGGAAGCTGGGCGATCTGCCGGAGGGGTACGACCACAAATACATTTACAGCCACATTGGCTACAACCTGAAAGCGACCGACATGCAGGCGGCAATCGGGGTCGCGCAACTCAAAAAACTTCCGGCATTCATGGCTGCCCGCCGTGACAACTTCGCGAAACTTCACGCGGCACTCAAGGATCTCGACGATATTTTCATTTTGCCCGAGGCGACGCCGCACTCAAACCCCTGTTGGTTTGGGTTCCCGCTGGCCGTGCGGAAGGATGCGCCGGTGACGCGTAATGAGGTCGTGCAGTTCTTAGAGTCTCGCAAAATCGCCACGCGCCTTCTCTTCGGTGGCAATCTGCTTCGCCAGCCGGCATATCGGAATGTTCAGCGCCGCGTGGTGGGCGACCTTTCTAATACCGATTTCGTGATGAACAACGTCTTTTGGGTGGGCATTTATCCGGGCATTACTGAGCCCATGATCGATTACATGGCAGATACCTTCCACCAGGTTCGTAAGGCATCGGCGCAGCGAGCGTAGAACCAACGGCGAGTCCTAGCAAAGGCCAAGAAATGACGACGACAAACCGCCTTGCCAACGACCTCGATAATATCCTCGCTCGGACTGAGCAACTCTGGGCCGATCTGCGGGGCGAGCGCATCTTGATCACCGGCGCAACCGGTTTCTTCGGATGCTGGCTACTGGAGAGCTTCGCCTGGGCAAACCGACGTTTAAATCTCAATGCACATGCTGTGGCGCTTTCTCGACGACCCGAGGCACTGACGGAAACTGCGCCTCACTTGGCCGCTGACCCCGCGATCACGCCTCATGCGGCCGATATTCGCAGCGGCGATTTTCCGGATGGTCGATTCTCGCACATCATTCATGCCGCCACTGAAGCCAGTGCAAAACTCAACGCTCAGGCTCCATCCGTGATGTTCGACACGATCGTCGAAGGTACACGGCGTACGTTGGAGTTTGCGGCCGCCCATTCCGTTCGACGGCTTCTATTCATCAGCTCCGGTGCAGTGTATGGAAAGCAGCCGCCGCACGTCGCACATCTCGACGAGTCTTTCGACGGCGGTCCGAATCCTCTCGATCGTGCCGCGGCGTATGCCGAGGGCAAGCGTGCCGCTGAGATGCTGTGCGCGCTGGCTGCTGCGTCCGGACTCGAGGTCAGCATTGCACGCTGCTTCGCTTTCGTCGGTCCTTACATGCCGATTGACACGCACTTCGCCATCGGCAATTTCATTTCCGATTCACTCCGCGGTGGACCAATTGAGGTCAAGGGAGATGGCTCTGCCGTTCGCTCTTATCTCTACGCTTCGGATCTTGCCGTCTGGCTCTGGACCATGCTTTTCAAGGGACGATCCGGCTGCGCTTACAACGTCGGCTCCGAGGATGCACTGAATGTCGCCACACTGGCGCGCGAAGTTGCTGCCGCCGCGCCGCAATCGATCATCGTCAATATCGGCTCCACGCCTGTGCTTGGTGCGCCGGTACATCGCTACGTTCCCTCGACCGCGCGAGCGCGACAGGAGCTAGGCCTTTGTGTAGAAGTCCCACTTCGCGATGCGATCGACCGCACACGTGCCTGGTTTGCCTTCGAGACTGCCTCGGCACTGGCGCAGAAGCAACAAGTCCTCGCCGCACGAGGCGCCCATGCCTAACGTGAAGCTCTCCGACTACATTGCGGGCCAGCTCGCGGATTGGGGCGTGCGCCACATTTTTCTTGTGACTGGCGGCGGCGCTATGCACCTTAACGACTCGATCGGCAAGGAATCGCGCGTCGAGTATGTTTGCAATCACCACGAGCAAGCTTCTGCCATGGCCGCGGAGGCCTACGCCCGCATCAGCGGCCGGCCCGGCGTCGTCAACGTCACTACCGGACCCGGCGGCATCAACGCACTCAATGGGGTGTTCGGAGCCTGGACCGACTCCGTTCCTATGCTCGTTATCTCCGGACAAGTTAAACGCGAGACCTGCATGCGAGCGCTCGGCATCATCGGCTTGCGGCAGCTCGGCGATCAGGAAGCCGACATCATCGGCATGGTCCGCGGCATCACGAAATACGCCGCCTTCATCGACGATCCGCTTTCCATCCGCTACCACCTCGAACGCGCATGGCATCTGGCCCAAACGGGACGCCCCGGCCCCTGCTGGCTCGACATCCCCGTCGATGTGCAGGCCGCATCCATTGATCCCGCAAGTCTTCGCGCATACGATCCGGCGGACGACAGCGCGCCGTTCGATGATTCTCAGCTTGTCGATCTCTGCCGTGAAATTCTTGCTCGCCTCTGCAAGGCGAAGCGACCGGTAATTCTTTCAGGCACGGGTGTCCGTGCGGCGCAGGCGACCAGCGAATTTAACGCGCTTGTTCGGCGACTTGGCGTGCCCGTAATCACCGCGTGGACTCATGACGTAATCGCTTCTGACGATCCTCTCTTCTGCGGGCGGCAAGGCACCATTGGAGACCGCGCCGGGAATTTCGCCGTCCAAAGCGCAGACTTAGTCTTAATCCTCGGCTCACGGCTCAACATCCGTCAGACAAGTTACAACTGGCACTCCTTCGCACCGCACGCTTTTAAGATTCAAGTCGACATCGATCCCGCAGAGTTTTGCAAACCCACCGTTCAGCCAGACATGCCCGTCTGCTGCGATCTGAAGCATTTTCTCGATGCGATGCTGCGCGAGTGTGAGCGCGTCCAATACCGCGCCGGCCACCACGACACCTGGCTCGCATGGTGCCGCGAACGCGTTCGCCGCTACCCAGTTGTGCAGCCCAAGCAACGTCAACCGGGCCCGCCGCTGAATCCTTATTACTTCGTCGAGCAGCTTTCCGCTCGGCTCTCCGAAGATGACGTCATCGTTTGCGGCAACGCGACTTCCTGTATCGTGCCGTTCCAAACCATGCGTCTGCAACCAGGCCAGCGCATGATCTCCAACTCCGGCTCGGCTTCCATGGGCTATGACCTGCCGGCTGCCATCGGAGCCGCCTTTGCCCATCGCGGCAGCCGCGTTATATGTGTCGCCGGTGATGGCAGCATTCAGATGAATATTCAGGAACTACAAACGATCGTCCACCACCACCTACCGGTCAAGATCTTCGTCTTGAATAACTCGGGATATCTATCGATGCGGATGACACAGTCCGGCTTCTTCGGACGCTTAACCGGAGAGAGCGCATCTACCGGCGCATCTTTCCCCAACATGGTGAAAGTCGCATGCGCTTATGGAATTCCATCAATCCGTATCGACCGCGAGTCACACTTTCCACAAATCGATCATGCGCTTGCCGCCGACGGCCCCGCACTGGTCGACGTTGTCATTGATCCAGCGCAGGAGTTCGAGCCGCGATCGCGGGCGCGCCAATTACCCGACGGCCGAATCGTTTCACCCAATCTAGAGGACATGTACCCATTCCTGGATCAGACTGAACTAATGGACAACGTGATCAAGGAATAAGGACAGTATCATCTCAATTAACAGTAACGTGCAGACAACAAAGCGTAGCAACTTGGGCGAATACTCATGACCGGTAATGACATATTTGACGAGCTATTTGTGCTCGAGGTGGCCAACAATCACCTGGGCGATGTCCAACGCGGCCTTAAGATCATCGCCAACTATGCTCAGGTCGTGCGCTTCAATAACGTACGCGCCGCCATCAAACTCCAATTTCGCGATGTCGACAGCTTCATCCATAAAGATTTCCGCAATCGTGAAGACATTCGCTACATAAAGAAAACACTCGACACCCGGCTCCGCCCGGAAGACTTCGCGACCATGGTGCAAGCCATTCGAGATGCCGGCTGCACTCCTATGGCTACGCCGTTCGATGAGAGCTCGGTTGATTTCTGCTGCGAACTTGGTATTTCGATTCTCAAGATCGCGAGCTCCGACTGCAACGACTGGATTCTGATCGAGAAAATGGCGAAGACCAAGAAGCCGGTGATCGTCTCAACGGGCGGTTCTTCTCTCAAGGATATCGACGACTTAGTGACATTTTTCTCGAATCGGCACATTCCTCTTGCCATCAATCATTGCGTCTCGCTTTACCCGTCGGAAGACTGCGATATCGAACTCAATCAGATCGACTACCTCCGCAACCGCTATCCAAACCATACGATTGGGTTCTCCACGCACGAGTACCATGACTGGTCTTCGTCGATGCTTATGGCCTATGCCAAAGGCGCACGCACCTTTGAGCGCCACATTGATATTCAAACCGAAGGGATGACCGTCTCTCCGTACTGTTCCGTGCCCGAGCAGATTGATACCTGGTTCAAGGCGTTCCATCGCGCCAAGCGGATGTGCGGAGCACCTGGCACGCAGAAGCGTTTGCCTCCGCAAAAGGAAATCTCTTACCTTGATTCGCTCGTCCGTGGCGTCTATGCCAAGCGCGACCTGCCAGTCGGGCACGTTCTACAGGACGCTGACGTATACCTCGCCATTCCGCTTCAACAGGGACAGATTTCGTGCCGCGAGTTAATGCGCGGCGAAGTGATTCGCAAGGGGGTCCAAAAAGATCAAGCGATCCTGATCGACGCCATCGACAGCCCTTACGCCAACATTCCGTCGCTGACGGAGCTGATCTACCATCGCGGCCTCTCTACTCAACCCATGGCTTTGGCCGCCAAGGCGGGTGGTAAAAAGTGAACGGTAGCCAGGAATTGAAATCAATCAGTGTAGTTACTCCATGTTTTAACGAAGAAGGCAACGTACGCGAGGTCTACGAACGCGTGCGCGCGCTGATGCTGAGCCTGGCTCGCTACCGCTATGAGCACATTTTCATCGACAACGCCTCCCGCGACTCTACCTTTCCGATCCTGAGTGAGATTGCCGCTTCTGATCCAAACGTAAAAGTCATCCGCAATGCGCGTAACTTTGGACACGTGCGTTCGCCGATGCATGCGCTCTTTCAGGCTCGCGGGGATGCCGTCATCATTCTAATGTCCGACCTCCAGGACCCGCCTGAAGTGCTCGCCCAATTGCTTGAACGGTGGGAAGAGGGATTCCCAATTGTGATTGCCGCCAAGCACACCAGCCGGGAATCCGCCCCAATGTTTCTAATCCGGAAACTGTTTTATCGCCTTGTAAATCGGCTCGCCGATGACATCGAGACTTATGAGAATTTCACCGGATTCGGGCTCTATGATCGGAAGGTGATTGAGCTTGTCCGGCAGTTTGGCGATCCATATCCGTACTTTCGCGGCATGATTGCCGAGATCGGCTTGCCTCATGCCGAAGTTGTTTACGAACAGCAGCGGCGAAAGAGCGGCAAGACCAAGAACAATTTCTATACGCTCTACGATCTCGCCATGCTGGGCATCACCAAGCTATCCAAGGTTCCTTTAAGACTGGTCACGTTCGCCGGCTTTGCGGGGTCGCTGCTCTCGCTTTTAGGTGGGACGATCTACTTCGGCTACAAGCTGCTCTTTTGGCACAGATTTACGGTTGGAGTGGCGCCTATCGCGATCGGAATGTTCTTTCTCGGCTCGCTACAACTTCTCTTCATGGGCATCCTCGGTGAATACATCGGCAATATTCACACCCAGGTGCACAACCGGCCGCTTGTAGTGGAGCGTGAGCGATTGAATTTTCAGAACGAACCGGGAGACCCACTTCCGCAAGCCGCGCACTCGTCGAACGCCGCTGCTGGACGCTGAATCCACAGCGAATGCGAGGATCTGACTAGCCGTTCTATCTCTTAACAAGCACGGCGTGCCCGTTTAGCCTGCATCACTCATACTTCCCTTCAATAGTATGCGCGCTTGGAGTATCGCGATCACCTTTGTATTGATGGGTATGGCGCAATTTCACGTTCTTTTCCGTAGACAATCCTATACTTACTTCTAAGCGCGACCAGAGCGAGATCCAGCGATTCCAAGTATTTCCTTCGACCTTCCTCATCACGTAACGGATCCCGAAGTAGCAGTTCTCGTGTCGCAGAGCATTCATCAAGGGCCGATTGCAAATTGGTTCCTGCCAGGAACATACAGTGGTCGCCATGCGCGAGTGCGCTGCCAGGCGCGAGTTGCAGTTCGCGCTCGCTATGTGCTAGCGCGTCTTCGCTCCGGCCAGAGGAAAATGCCGATGCCGCGAGATTTCGTTCAACTATAGCGGCATTCAAACTGGTATCGTAATCACCCTCATAGACAAGCAGCGCGCTGCCGCCGATGCGATCCGTAGGCTTGGCGTACCTAAATGCAGCCACAAGTTGCTGCTCGGGCAACCGCACATCGGTAAGTAGTGTGCTGCTGATGATAACCGTGCCATGTATGTGCGCAGGAATTGGATTATATGAATAAAGGCCAGAAGTGTTGCAGGGTAAGTCGTAGATTGCCGGGTCCCATTGCCACGCGGAAATCAGCCAGCAGGAACTGGGTTTGCGCTGCTTCAGGAAGGCTCGTGCTTCCGGATACGCCTGCCCAATGTCATTCCATGGAAGATACTTGTAGGCCTCCGATGGGCCACCCCACAAATCATTGGCATAGGATAGATAGTTGGGGTAGGCATGCAGCGATGACGCCGCGTGCATCACGATAAGAGCCGAAACAACAAGGGCAGCCCATCTGACTCGCTTAATCAACTGCACGCATCCATCCGCAACCCCGATCAGCAGAAATGGAAATATTGGCAGTAGATATCGAATGCTCACGTTGCGGCTCGCATGGAGACACACGGCGAGGAAGACGATTCCGGGAATAACTATAAATAATCGTTCACGTCGCCGCTCCCGAAAACTCAGCGCCAGGCCGAATGCACCGGCTACCAGCAGAGCTAGCATCGCCGCCGTGTTGCGAATTGCAAAGTTGAAAGGCGTTGAGAACCATGGAGCCTGGGTATAGATCCTACCCGCGACAAAAGCGACTGAATTGTGACTCGACAACACAAGCGCCTCGGAAAATCCTCTGAGGTAAGCCTGTGGCAGTAGGTGATATTGCTCCAATGAGACCAGAACGTGCCCAACAACCGACCCCGTTGGCGGCCAACTGTCTGTCGCCTCCGGCGCCCCGGAGATCGCAAAACGCAGCCCATATGCAGCCCAAACAATCGGCACCGTCAAGGCAAAGATCAACACGACGCTCATCAGATTGCGACGCACAAGGGGCCAATTAGTTTTCGGCGTGATGGCATCCGCTATTGCCAGCGTGGCAAGAATCGGTAGCAGGATAACTCCGGAGTGCTTTGTGACGAGTGCCAGTCCGGTCGCCATCACGGTCAAGCCGAAAAACAGAGCTGTCCGATGCTTCACAAAAGAATAAAACCCCAAAACTGCGAGCACCATCAGGCTGGTAACGGGAATATCGGTCATAACCAGAGACCCGTAGGCCAGCACGTTGGGCTCGAAGACCAACAGAAGGCTCGCTACGACCGCGGTGTTGAAGCCAAACATGCGCCGCGCGCCGATCCACACCAACAGACAGAGCCCTACACAAAACATGGCCGTGGCCGCGCGCGCGCGCGCCAGCAGTACCGGCCAGTCCTGTGCGTACAGCCAATTCGCGCTCGTCAATGCCTGATGAAGGGCATCACCTTTAAAGGGCACGCAGTCCACCGCAACATTCATTGCAACGAGCGGAAGCGCAGCAATGACCTTTGCGAATGGCGGATGCTCGGGGCTGACCGTGAGGTCCGCGCATTTCAGGTACCGATAGCCCGCATAAAGATGCGTTGCTTCATCGGCCGTCTGCGATAGGTGTCGACTGCTTAAAATGAGTTGCGCCAACATGACGACGCAAAATAGTACAGAAAGGAGCCATTCCAGCCGAGGATACTTTCCAGGGAACGTCGTCTCGATATCGCCGCCCGCTAGAGTTTGGTGGACGATTGGGACGTCGACTTCATTGTGTTGCAGTACTGGCAATCGGACGCTCCAATAGGGTCGTTCGCATCCTGCTTTAGTCCAGATTACTTGTTGTAGCCGCCGAGTTACTCTCTCCAAAACACCTGGAAAATCCAAGCCGGCACGTGATGAGGAAATGTTCGTTCTAGCTCGGCCCTCACCTCTGGCTTCATCTGGCCCGATGGGAAGAATGGTGCTTCGTTAATCACTACCAACTTTACGTCGCTCGATCGCAGGGCGCGCAACACTTCCATACTCGAAGGGGCGGTATCGTCGCGGGTTACATTCTTCAACCCCGAGAGAAAATAGAGTTCGGGACAATCATTTCCCGCATACATCAGTCCGTTCGGCGAGTGAGCCTGTAAAAAAGGGATCAGAACCTCAAAGATGTGCTCGTTTTCGATTTGCACTCCCCCACGCGGGAGCGCCAACTTGTCCATGCGGCCGACCTCATGGGTCAACTCGGCAAGCTGCATCGGAAAAAGCGTCACCACTCCAAACGCGAGATACAGACCTGCCACTGCGGCCAGGAAATACGTGCCAGGCTGCCTCTTGCTGGTGGTCACGACCGCCACCAGCGCCAGTATCGTCAGCGGCAGCGTATAACACAGGTAAATCGGAGCTGCCAGCGGATACTGCACCAGACTGCAGGTCGCCGCCAGGGCGACTAGCAGCAGAATCTGCGGACGGCGAATGTTTCCAGGATCACTGTGTTTGCTCTTCGCGAGTATCGCGGCCACTCCGGCGATCACCACCACCGGGGTTAACATGACGGCTGAAAACCACACGGCCGAGAGAATGCCATTCGAGTGCGTCGCGCGGTAGGCTATTACGATCGCTCCCACGCCGACCGCTGCCCCAACGACTTTTCCCTGGAACTTGTCCCAGTACATCCCCGCCGCCAAGAGCCCTGCAAGAGGCAGAACGAACATAGCCTGCTGCACGGGCGCGGGCCTTAGCACCGCCAAATCGTTCGCCCGAGCGACGGCGCTTGACGTCACCCCCAGGAAGAAATCATGCAATGCTCCCGACCGAGCATAGGGCGCAAGGAAAATCGCGATGGGACTTACTACCCCGCCGCAAAATGTAACTACCATCGGCAGGAGGGTACGGAAGCGTTCGCTAGTTTCGCCCGACACCTTCCACTCAACGAACAGAATCAGGCCCACTATCACCACGGAAGGCAATATGAAATGGTAGACTTCCGCCGATGACAGCCGAGAGTGCATCAGGTAAATCAAGGTGCTGAGAAAGAGGAAAAGCGAACATATGCTGAATAGGCGATATCCCCAGGCTTTCTTCTCAGGGCTCTCGCGTACCTCGCTCTGCTCGAGGAAGGTGAGAAACAAGAGCACGCCCGCGACATAGTACGCCCCGATCACTTTGACGATGATCGACAGTCCTCCGCAAACGCCGGCGATGAATAACCAGCGTCGCGTTCGCACCTCCAGAAAGCGCAGCAGCGCCGCCGCTCCGAAGGTCGCGAAAAACAGGTTGTACCAGGATGGCATCGCTGCCGGATAATTCGGAAAGCTCCATGACACTGCTACCAGAGTGGTCAAACCCGCTCCGAGCGGAGATGTAAAGCGGAGCGCAATGTAATAGACCGCTGGGAGCCAGGCCAGAAAGAAAAGAAAAACGCAGATCCTCAGAGACATCAGATTCACGCCCAAGACTCGAAATGCGAGCGCGTGGATCATGCTAAGACCGCCGGTATAGACTTCGACAAAATCACGGTGTGGAAGCTGTCCCTGGAACACGCGCAGCGCGCTCTGGGCTAGAGTCCCATCATCGGCTGGAACCCATCCCCTGCCAATTCGTGGACCAACGTACAGTCCGACCATCAACATCACCGCGCCCAACACTGACCAGCGAATCAGCCGCTCGTGGCGAACTGTGAAAGCTGGAGCGTTCCCGTCACCCTGAGACAGATCATCTTTCTCCAACTCACGAACGCGCAGCTCAGCCTTCAATTCACTGCGGACTGGAGTCCCGGGTATCTGCACGCCCGATTTTCGGGAGGAGTCTTCTCTCTTGCCGGTCACTTTACCTCCAGTGCCGTCAACCGCATTTTCGCTTCTGCGCTACCCTGATTCAACTGCAACGCTTCTAGGTATTCCATCCTTGCTGCCGACTTGTCCCCACCCCTCTCGATCGCCATGCCCAGCCAATAGTGGTAGTCCCAAACCTTGGGATCGAGAGCTGCTGCCTGCCGCAGGTAAGGCAGGGCCTCGTCGTTCCGGCCTTCATCAAAAAGCGCCCGTCCGAGAAAATGTTTTGGTCCGGCATCCTCGGGAGCTAATTTGACAGCTCGTGACAACAATCTTTCCGCTTCCGCATACTGGCCGTCCATCAAGTGAATGTTGCCGCAGTTATAGAGTGCCGAATAAAGGTCCGGCTCTTTTTCCAGAATCTCCGAGCAGAGCGCCAATGCCTGATCAAAATCCCCCATTCGCCCGTAGAGCCCGGCGAACGACGCCATTCCAATCTCCGATTTCACGTACTCGGGACTCACTCTTTGCAGCCAGTACCGTCCCTCGTTGAACCTTCCCGCGCGGATATAGTCTTCCGCCAATGCCAGCGGCGCATAACTCAAATCAGGATGTGCCTGCACCGCTGCCTGCGCGAGTTCGATCGCCCGTTGGTTGGCGCCCCGCTTGCTGTACTCCGACGCCAATCCAACCGCGGCATAGGGATTCTCCGGATAGAGTGCCTGGCCGCGTGCCCAAACGAGAAGATCGCTCGCCCAGTACACCTGTTGCGAAAGCGATGCGCACATGTAAGCGACGCACAATGCGAGCACAGCCGTCACCTGCACCGCCTGCGCACTCCATTTGTCGATTGACGGCAGACGCCTGCAACCCAATGCGAGCAAAATCGCAAATCCGATCGAAGGAAGATAAATATAGCGGTCTCTAACAAAGTCGCCGTTTCCAAAGTTGCGCAAATATAACGCTGGAGCCAGTCCCACTAACATCCACAGTCCCATGAGGGCGACTGTCGAGTCATGTTCACGCCGATTCCAATACCACAATCCAACGGCGATCGCTGCCAGAGCTAGACTGGGCACAACGACATGGCTTATCACTCCGGACGTCACGTAGGGTGTGTAATAGAGCCCGGTCAACCCAACCGGAACAAATAATTTATTCAAATAGAACGCTAAGACCAGAGGTAGGGTCTGTATCACGTTCCTCATTCCGTGATTGGGATCAAACTGCCCGGTCGCGTGTAACAACGCATGCTTGCGCAATAAAGCATAAGCAATCGTCAACAACAGGTAGGGTGCAGCCTCAATTATCGCCCCGAGACTCTTCCTGCTAGCTGACGTCTCCCGTCTTGCCGGGTTCAAGCATACGTAGATCATGACCAGCGCGAAAAACGTCACCGCCATTTCCTTCGTCAGGAGAGCGCAAGCGAGCAGCAGGAGCGATAAGATCCGCCATATCAATCTTGTGTTGCGCGTCGGCTCCCGGCCATTGAGGAAAGCGATAAAAGCGAGCGCGACAAACATCGCAACCATCGTGTCAGAAGCGGCGGAAACCCACACAACCGGCTCAATGTGAATGGGATGGATCGCGAAAATCAATGCAGCCAGTGCCGCGGTCCAATATTCCAGTCGAAGTTTTCGCGTTAACCAGAAGACGGAAGCAGTCGCAGCTACATGCAACAGAATTGAACTGAGGTGCCAGCCCCACGGTCGCAGCCCGAAAAGCGAATAATTCAGCATCGACCACGCCACAAACAATGGCCGGTAATAAACCTGATGGCGGGCGGTGTGATACCAGAGATCGGTCCCAAACGCGCGCGGCAGATTGCTCCAACTCCGCACAATCGGGCTATTCACGATCTGCGGCAAATCGTCCCAGACAAACTCGAATGAAAGCGCACTACTGTATAAGACACAAGTGATCAGCCCTAAGAGAGTCAGCAGCCAGGCGGGGCGTCGCAGATATATCGCGAGCACATCCCAGGTACTCGACTCTGCGCTTCCTTTTGTGTCTATCGCCTGTACCAACGGTGCGGTGTCCTTTCGTAACCTCAGGCACAACTTCTCTGAAGGCCAGTCGGCTCATACTAACCTCCCGTCGCACACCGCGCATGTTACCCAGGTTACCTACGTGTCTCAGTTATTCGACCGTTTCATAGGGTCATTTGCGACGATCTTTTCATGGGATCTGCCGCGGGAACCCAAACCGTCAAAGAGGCATCGCCGGTCTTGTGCGTCGACCTCGACGGCACGCTCATCCAGAGCAACTTACTCTGGGAGTGCATTCTCGCGCTGATGAAGAGCAACCCAGCGACTTTGCTGCTTTTGCCGTTGTGGCTGATCAAGGGAAGAGCGTTTGTGAAGCATCAACTCGCCCATCGTGTTGTTCTTGATCCTTCCCGTCTGCCCTATCGGCAGCAAGTGATTGAACTTCTTCAGCAAGAGCGACGCGCGGGCCGTCGAATCGCGCTTGTGACTGCCGCAGATGTTGACCTAGCGCAATCGATCTCAGACCATCTTGGCTTGTTCGACGAGGTTCATGCCAGCGACGGCCGCCGAAATCTTAAAGGGGCGACCAAAGCGGCGTTTCTTGCCACCCAATTCAGCGCCACCGGATTCGACTATGTCGGAGACTCCGCAGCCGATTTGAAGGTGTGGCGCCTGGCGCGTGCCGCCTATGTTGTTGGAACGGATGACCGAGCCCGGCAAGCGGCCGCGCTGACGACAGTTAAGGCGGTATTTGCCGATTCGCAACCTTCGCTGCGAAGTTGGGTGAGCGCACTTCGCGGGCACCACTGGGCGAAAAACCTGCTTTTATTTCTGCCACTCGTGCTATCACATAACTTGTCGACGAATCCGGCTTTGCGCACGGCGGTTGGTTTCGTACTCTATGGCTTTTGTGCGTCAGGTCTCTACATACTCAACGATTTGCTCGATCTTCATTCTGATCGTGGACATCCCTGGAAGAAGGAGCGCCCTTTTGCGGCCGGTCAGATCCCCATTTCTGAAGGCGTATTCGTTTCCCTTGCGCTTCTTGGCTCGGCGCTCGGCTTGGGCTTTCTTCTGAATTTCCGATTCGGTTTGGCGCTTGTCGGATATGCGGCGCTCACGATGTTCTATTCGCTCTATCTGAAGAAGGTAGCGCTGCTCGACGTTTTCGTGCTTTCGAGTTTTTATAGTTTCCGGATCCTGGCCGGCTCCTTGATTTCGGCGACACCTCTTTCCCAATGGTTCCTGGCTTTTTCTATGTTCTTCTTTCTCAGCCTGGCGATGGCAAAACGTTACTCCGAGTTATTGCATGCGACTGATTTAGTAGCTTCCGGTAACTCGGGACGTGGCTATCATGTTCACGACCGCGAGATGCTCCTTAGCTTTGGAGTCGGTAGCAGTTTTGCGTCCGTCGTTATTCTCAGCCTCTACGTTCAGAGCCAGGACGTGCGGGTGTTGTACTCATCGCCGGAATGGCTGCTCTTGCTTTGTCCGATCGTTCTCTACTGGCTCGGCCGAACCTGGCTGCTCGCGCATCGCGGCGAATTGAAAGAAGATCCGGTCACGCTCGCCATTCGCGATCGCGTCAGTTATGCGGTGGCCGCCGCCGCGGCTGTCGCGATCGCTGCCAGCATGATGAGGATTACCTTTTAAGTATGACGACTCAATCGGCGTCGGTCGCGAAAAGAAAATCCGTGCCAAGCCGTCCCACAAAAGCATACGTCTCCTGGGGACGCTATCCCGCCGCTGCACAGGCAACTGTCTACAAACCTTCGTGGAACGACCAAGTGGCATCCGTTCTTGCCTCAGTCTCAGAGGCTTCGCTTTTGCCCTATGGAATGGGGCGTAGTTATGGCGACTCCTGCATTAATGCCGACCGCTCTCTGATCGACTGTCGCCGGCTCAACCGCATTCTGGGTTTCGATGAATCCACTGGAATACTTCGCTGTGAAAGCGGCGCGACGTTCTCTGACATCATTCGCGTGTTTCTTCCCCGAGGCTGGTTCCTTCCGGTGACACCGGGAACTCAATTTGTCACTGTCGGGGGCGCAATTGCCAACGACGTTCATGGCAAGAACCATCACTGCGTGGGCACATTCGGCCCTCACGTTCGGCAATTCGGATTGCATCGGTCGGAGTACGGAATGGTCGTTTGCAGTCCCGATGTAAATCCTGAGATGTTTCGTGCCACCATCGGCGGCCTTGGCTTGACTGGGGTTATCGCGTGGGCTGACATACAGCTTCGGCGCGTGACTGGTCCGTGGATCGATGCTGAAACGATTCCCTTCCAGTCGCTTTCGTCGTTTCTCGATCTGAGCCGCGAGAGCGACGGCCGTTTCGAGTACACAGTCGCATGGCTTGATTGCTTCGCCGGGAAGACTCCGCGTGGCATCTTCTTTCGCGGAAATCATTCGGCCGCGGCCGGCAAAGCGTTCCGTCCGCAGCGAGGGCCTAAACTTCCTTTCGCTTTGCCTGGGTGGCTGCTCAATCGTTACACGGTGAAAGCATTTAATTCGGTTTACTACGGCCTCCATGCAAAGAAGGGCGCGTCGATTGTTCCGTACGACTCATTCTTCTATCCCCTCGATTCGATCCGGCAATGGAATCTGCTCTATGGTAGACAGGGCTTTCTGCAATATCAGTGCGTGATTCCGGAAGGCAATCTCGATGCCTTCGAAGAACTGCTGGATCGCATTGGGCATTCCGGGCAAGGTTCTTTCCTTGGCGTGCTTAAGAAATTTGGCGACGTCCCACCCGCCGGAATGCTGTCTTTCCCGCGTCCGGGGCTTACTCTGGCGCTGGACTTTGCCATGCGGGGCGAGCGCACTCTGCGATTGATGCG
>JBAWBE010000741.1:0-2452 GCA_049589635.1 Terriglobales bacterium | reverse complement strand
TCACAAGAGTGGAGAACACCTCCTCGACCTCATCAACGACATCCTCGACTTGGCAAAGATCGATGCTGGCAAGCTGGAGCTGCGTGAGTGCAACATTACACTTACTGAAATCGTCACCGATTGTGTGACGCTTGTGAACGCTCGCGCTCAGAGCGGCGGGGTCAGTGTGACCACGCAAATCGCGCCAGGTGGACCTGATTTGCACGCCGACAAACGCGCGGTCAAGCAGGTGTTGTTGAATTTTCTATCGAACGCGATCAAATTCACGCCTCATGGAGGGCGGGTCTCGGTTGTCGGGCAGGTTGACACTGATGGGAACTTCGAGCTGTCTGTCATAGATGACGGGATAGGTATGAGTGCGGCAGAAATTGAAGTGGCGCTCAGTCCTTTCGGACAAATCGATTCTCGACTCGCTCGTCAGCACGTTGGTACGGGCTTGGGATTGCCGGTTTCGCGCTCGTTGATGCGACTGCACGGGGGCGACGTTGTTGTAACCAGTACTTTAGGTGCTGGAACCACAATGACCGCGGTCTTTCCGGCTGCGCGGGTACTTGTTAGGGCAGCATAGGCGACCGAGATACGCGGGTTGCGAGAACTCCTTACATGTGTTGGGCTTGCGATGCGTGAAAGTGTAATTGAGGCGGAATAGCCTCGCGACAGACGCAATGCACGGAATTGATCGCACCGGGGTAGATGGTTCCTGGATAGCGCAAACCCCACACATCCAACACGTGAAAGCCAAGGAGCGGGCGTGATTGGACATTTTATTGTTGAGCCTTTTTGCGAAGATCGGGTTTGCAAAGCTCTCCTCATCGGCTCGCCCACGTCCTTAATATGAAGCCACGCGCGCGCGCCTAATCGGCGGATGCTGCCTGCCTTGAGCGGGTGGCGGCTGCAAGGGCAAGATCCGACACGGCACAGGTTGGCGGGCATCCAAAAATAAATTGGATTTTCGTCGTCAACTTCTGTGTGGCTGAGGCGTCTCATAGCTAACCCCACGTTCTAATTCCTCGATAGGCGGGGAGAAGGCAGGGGAATGGACAGGAAATCGAACCATAAACCCGCAGCGGCGGCGTCGCTTCCCGGCGCGGTCAAAGGAATGGCTGTGTCTGCGGCGGACGAATGGTTCGAGCAAAAGGTCCTGCCCCTTGAGGCGTTGCTAATGCAATTCCTGGAACGCAACTGGCGCAATCCAAGCGATGTCCCCGATTTCCGGCAGGACGTGTATGTGCGTGTTTACGAAGCAGCACTCAGGGAAATCCCTGAAAACGCGACGCAATTTGTCCTGACGACAGCGCGTAATCTCTTAATCAGCAGAGCACGTCACCAACGAATTGTTCCCATCGAAACCGCTGCTGACCTTGAGAACCTGGGCGCGGCTGCCGACACACCTGGCCCCGAGAGAATTGCCCTGGCGCGGGACGAGCTTCGGCATCTGCAAGCTGCGTTGGACCGTCTGCCGCCCAGGTGCCGCGAAGCGATCGTGTTGAGACGGGTCCATGGCCTGTCCAGAGGAGAGATCGCGGTTCGAATGGGCATTTCCGAACTTAGTGTGAGTAGCTATCTATCGCGCGGCATCTGTGTCTTGGCGGACACGCTCCACGGCGAGCCTTCGAACATTCGGAGGAAATCGTGAGCGAACACCACGAAAACTGCAGCGAAGACACACCGCGGCAGCTCGTCGACATGAGGGCGGCGGCCTTTGTCGAGAGACGGGATTGCGATTCCTGGACCGACAGCAATGAGGCAGAGCTCGAAACTTGGCTCAATCAAGCCCCGGCACATCGCGTTGCTTTCATCCGCCTAAATGCGAGCTGGAGACGAACCGAGCGCCTTGCAGCTCTACGGCCAGGTCAGCAAGAAAATAACCCCTCGCCCGACGCGAGGAACTGGCGTCGTTATCTCAAAGGCGCCGCCATCTTCGGGTTGGCTATTCTCTCGAGTGGTCTTGTCGCGGCCTATTTGTTAATGCCGCACTACGACACCTACGCCACCACTGTCGGTGGGCGCGAAACACTAACGCTTCATGATGGATCGCGGATCGAGCTGAACACCAACACGGTGGTCCGGGTGTAACAGAACCCCAACCGAAGGTTTGTTCAACTGGATAAAGGCGAAGCCTTCTTTGAGATTCGTCATGATGCCAAGCATCCGTTCGTCGTCGTCGCGGCCGGCCGTCGCCTCATAGATCTCGGAACGAAGTTCTCAGTCCGCACCGATGCAGACGGGCTCCGGGTCGCACTTGTCGAAGGCCGTGTCCGTTTCGAACCTCAAAATGGCTCAGATCAGGATCAACTCACGCTGTTACCGGGAGATGTTCTGCTGGCCTCGGCCGGTGTTGTTTCCGTGAAGAAGCAGACCATACCAGATCTGACGAATGCGCTGGCCTGGCGCCGTGGAATGCTGCTGTTTCACGAAACGACACTCCTGGACGCCGCGCGAGAATTCAATC
>JBAWBE010000740.1:0-1719 GCA_049589635.1 Terriglobales bacterium | reverse complement strand
TCGCGGTCGATGGTCTCAACTCCGGTGCCTGCAGCTTCTTTAAGGGCGCAGCGGGACCTGATGTGAAAAACGCTTGTCTGTTCCGAAAGATGTTTTCGCTTCATGATGTTGACGAACAGCAGCCGATTCAGGAGTTCAATAAGAACATAACCCACTGTTTTGCTGTCGATACATCCTCCAACGGTTGCCTACGAGTGTCTTTTGATAACACCTTGGAATCGCGCTGATGGGGCTTAGAGCAACCGGACACATCGCTATGAAGGAAACGAGCAAATCGAGCAACGGCAGTGGACCTTCTCAATAAAACGAAATGACCAGTGACGACAGAAACGTAGCTGTGATTGCGATTCATGGCGTCGGGCAACATTTGTCCGGAGCTTCCGCGGACGCAGTGGCGACTCTACTGCTTTCCTTAGGAAGGGGTGAATCCGCCCAGAAGAAAAACGGAGAGAATGAACGCCCTCCTGAAACCGAAAGCCAAGGGAAAACAGCCAGGTCTGCGCCTCCATACTCTGGTTTCCTCGCCACGTCGATCGACGTGCCGCTTCATCCCGTCCAGTCGCCCGCCGGGGGTGTAAAGGATGCGAACTACCGTAATGAGGGCTCCGTGCTGTCCCATATTTGGCATATGTTCGACGAGCGTCGGGGATATCTCGCTAAGGTTCGCGAGGATGCCAACTTCACTCCTTTCGGTTACAACAAGGACGAACTTCGGAAAAACGAACCCGATCGTGGCGAATACGGTTACCAATTCATGCTCACCCAGGTGGCCGGATATAAGGGCGAAGTCGACCGCGATTTTCAAACCGTGCGCCTCGTGGGAAAGCGCGCTGCTAATTCGCCGGCGACGACGGTTCACATCTACGATGCACACTACTCCGATCTCACCAAGCCACAGAGCAACATCGTTGGTTTCTTTTTTGCCTTCTATCAACTGTTGTTTCATCTTGCGAGCCTCAGTTTGCAGGCGGTCTATTGGGTGGAGGCAGAGAACGTTAAGAAGGAAAACGTCACAAGAGATAAAACTGGGACCTGGCGCTGGCGCACTGGGTCGTCGGTGCATGCCACCTCGATTCGTTTGCTGATCATGTGGGTTCCATTCCTGAACCTGATCCTTCTTGCAATCGCGTGCAGCGCGTTCATTGATAAGACGCACAACTGGTCGGGCTTGCCCTTGCTTGCGCCCGCATTTGCGGCACTCCTCAGTCTGGCTTTCACATTCTGGATTTTGCGGCAGAAGGGTTCGCCGTCGCGGCCTTTTCTCTGGGCGACAATCCCGTTTCTGGGCACGGCGTTGGGGGTGCTGGTTTTGGGCGGACTGGCATGTCTCTACAACTGTGTCGGTAGAACTGAGATCCCATTCTTTGAGACCTTGCTATTACTGAGTTGGCTGCTGGCTGCCGGTCTGATTCTGGCATGGATCGGATGGAAGTACGATCCATTGCGTCCCGGAGCGCTAAAGCTAGCAATCACACTCTACGTCGTCAATCTCGCATGGTTTCTATCTTACTTGTTGCCCCACGCATGCCGGGCCCGAGCAGTCGGCCAAAATCAAATCGCCGCCGCATCTTTATGGGCGGTGCAATGGATTTTCGGTGAACTGTTGCTTACATGGGTTCTTTGTTTGCTCTGCGCATTTCTCAGTTGGCCGTTAAGCGCATTCTGCAAATACGGGATCAAGAATGACGAACCGCGAAGGGCTCGTGCCATCGCAGCTTT
>JBAWBE010000739.1:0-4797 GCA_049589635.1 Terriglobales bacterium | reverse complement strand
ACCCCACATCTGAGTACTCGAGGCCTTCATCGCTGCCGATGTAGAGACGTGCCCCCTGCAAGAAGTTGAACTTGATGGAATTGGGAGTCCGCGGGGAAGTTGTGATGGCAGTGATGGGATTACTGGTAGTTGAAGGCGTGATCTGAAATAAAGTGCTGGCGCAGCCGGAGACATCCGCGCACTGATCGGTGGCAGCCCAGCCGACATAGCTGGGCGTCTGGCTGGCGGGTGTCACATCGATGGAAATAGTGCCAAAGCCCTGTGATCCATTGGGCAGCGGCCCGTCGCTTGCGTAAATCGGTAGACCGGGCATGACTCCGATGTTGCAGGTCGGCGGCGTGCACGACGCGGTGACGTTGGCTCCGCCGGTATTATTCCGTGCGGTGGCGCTATTGGTGCCGGTGGAATTAGCGGCGGTTGTAAAAGAGACGACTTCGGGATTGTCGGTGCTCCAGGTGAGTGGAACTTTGGTTAGAGGGTAGCCGAGTGTGTCGACGACGGTGGCGTCGATTGGAACCGAAGTCCCGCTGGTGACGCTGACCGAATCGTTTTCGAGTCCTTCCGCGCGCACCCGAACGTACTGCACGAGGCAGGTAGTGATTGGAATTGGATTGCTGGTGGTGCCTGAAACCGTCGCGAAAAGCTGCGTGATGCCAGGGGTGTTTCCAGTAATTTGAGCATCGTTAAGGACGGTGGGCTGGTTGGGCGGAAGGTAAACCGCGGTGGTTAGCACATTGGCGTTCGTAGTCTCCCAGGTCAACTGGCCAACCGTGCTGGTGATGTCAATGCCATCGTGGTAGGCGAGTCCCTGATAGAGCCATGTCTGGCCTTGCGAGCAGCACGGGCCCGTCTGATAGCAGGACGTGGAAGTCGGCGTGACTTGAAGCTCGGAGACTTGCAGATTGTCGATGTGCTGGTGAACATAAACCGTGGTGGGCGGGCTGCTGACGCCATCGACCACGGCGGTTACCACGGCAACGCCAGGCTGGCCTGCCGTGCAAATAGCAACTGCGGGATCCCAGGTTCCGGCGCAGGCATTCCCATTGGTGGCGACCGACAGCGGGGCAGGGTTGCTTCCACCGGTTGGAACGCCCACCACAAACTGAATGGCGCCGCCAATAGTCTGGCCCCCGGCATTCTTGGCCGTTGCCGAGAATGCCTGCGTGCTGCCCACATCCATCGAGAAATTAGCGCTCGGGCTGAGCGTAACGCTCGATACGCCCTGGCCGCCGGAGTTCGGTGTGTTCTTGCCGAGGCAAGCTGTGAGGACCAGGACGAATGAGATCGCCGTAATCGAGAAGAAGACGGTAGAGCAACGACGCATGAACCCTCCCCGCATCCGTCGGGACGCGAGTGAAATGTTGGCTGGAAAACTGCCAGTGTAGAAGGTCATAGGGACATTGAGCAAGCGTGGGACTCAGATAGTAGCTGTCAGGGCTCAGGAATTGCAGCCCGGAATTACTCCGGATGCTGAGTGCCATTGCCCGAATGAGAAAATAGCTTGTCAGTCTTCTTTGAAATGCTTTGTATTGCAAGCTCGAGCTGCGAACGTGACCTGCGAACCTGAGCTGCGAACCTGAGCTGCGAACCAAGACCCGACGCCTGAGAGCTTCTTTTTGTTCGATGCGTCGTTGAGTGGTTGACGATGTGCAGACGAGTTGTTATTATCTTAAGGTTCCGCGAGTAAAGTCTGGCTTGCCTGTAGACGGCTGTCTCTTCCGATGCGCAACCTGCGTTGAAGATGGGCTCCGGGGTAGTTCTGGCTGAGCTTTAAAGATACACCGGCTCGATCGAACGTGAGATCGGGACGCCCTCGCTGAAAAGTCCTGCGAAAACCTTTGTGCCCGGGGCATGCGGTTAGAGGCCTGGGAAGCACGCGAGGCTATGTGGGACAAGCAGACGAAACGGAGCGCCTCCGAACCTTGGATTATTAAGGATAGGCGTGGCGTCACCGTCGTCGGCGATTTAGTACGGGAAACCGAAAAATTTCTCACCGTCCGGCATTCAGTAAAAAAGCCATGCGGGAGAGTATGGCTGGGCGCAACAGCCTGTGCCAGAACCGAGACGAGGGAAGCCTCGCCTCTACGGGGATTTTGTGTGGTAGACGCGGCGTGCCGCGTCTGGGAGTGGCGAGAGTGCCAACTTTTAATCAGCTGGTGAAATTCGGACGAACGAGCCCGCGCTACAAGACGGCGAGTCCGGCGTTGCAATCGTGTCCACAGAAGCGCGGCGTTTGCACGCGCGTGTACACGCAAACGCCGAAGAAACCGAACTCGGCGCTGCGGAAAGTGGCGCGCGTTCGCCTGACCAACGGAATCGAAGTGACGACCTACATTCCAGGCGTTGGCCACAACCTGCAGGAGCACTCGATTGTGCTGATCCGCGGCGGCCGTGTGAAGGATCTGCCGGGCGTGCGTTATCACGTGGTGCGCGGGACGCTCGACGCGACCGGAGTCGCGGGACGGAATCAGGGTCGCTCGAAGTACGGAACGAAGCGCGCGAAGAAAGCATAACAACAGATTCGAAATTAAAGCTGAGAGCTGAGAAGCATGCCTAGAAAAGGACATACCCCGAAACGGACAGTCGAGGCTGATCCGATCTATGGATCGGACCTAGTGACGAAGTTCATCAACTCGATGATGTGGCAGGGAAAGAAGTCGACGGCCGAGAACATCTTTTATAAATCGCTCACCAAACTCCAGGAAAAAGGTGGCGACGAGCCTTTGAAGCTGTTCACCAAGGCAGTCGAGAATGCCAAGCCGCTGCTCGAAGTGAAGACGCGGCGCGTCGGCGGCGCGAACTATCAGGTGCCGATCGAAGTTGCGCCCGACCGCCGAACGGCGCTGGCGATCCGCTGGATCGTAAGTTACGCGCGTGGCCGCGGTGAAAAGGGAATGATCGACAAGTTGACGAACGAGTTGCTCGACGCCGCCAATGGAAAAGGCGCTGCCATCAAGAAGAAAGAAGATGTGCATCGCATGGCGGAAGCGAACAAGGCGTTCGCGCATTACAGGTGGTAGAAGAGCAGCTACCAGCTACTAGCTAGGAGCCAGCGGCTAGAAGCTGAAATTCAGAGCCCAGAAAGAGTATAAGAGTCGTGCCCAGAACAGTCCCATTAGAACGTTGCAGGAACATCGGCATCATGGCCCACATCGATGCCGGTAAGACCACGACGACGGAGCGCATCCTGTTTTATACGGGAAAGACGCACCGTATCGGCGAGGTCCACGAAGGCACGGCCATCATGGACTGGATGGAGCAGGAGCAAGAGCGCGGCATCACCATCACCTCCGCCGCCACCACCTGCACCTGGCGCGATATTCGCATCAATATTATTGATACGCCCGGCCACGTTGACTTTACGGCTGAGGTCGAGCGCTCGCTGCGCGTCCTCGATGGCGCAGTTGCAGTGTTTGACGCCGTGCATGGGGTGCAGCCGCAGTCGGAAAAAGTCTGGCGCCAGGCCGATAAGTACGGCGTCCCGCGAATTTGCTTTATTAATAAGATTGACAAGATGGGTGCCGATTTCGAGCATGCCGTCGATACCCTCCGCAAGCGCCTCAACGCCAAGCCGGTCGCGATTCAGATTCCCATCGGACAAGAAGACAAGTTCAAGGGCTGCGTCGATCTAGTCGAGATGAAAGCGATCATCTGGAACGATGAGACTATGGGCGCGGAGTACGAGACGGGACCGATCCCCGCGGAATTGCAGAAAAAAGCGGAAGCATTCCACACTCAGCTCGTCGAAACCGTTGCCGAAAACGACGACGAGATTCTGCACAAATTTCTGGAAGGCGAAGCGATTTCGGCGGCGGAATTGAAGGCGTCGCTGCGCAAATCGACGATTGGGCTCAAGTTGTTCCCGGTGGTTGTCGGAACGGCGTTCAAGAATAAAGGTGTGCAGCCGCTGCTCGACGCAGTGGTCGATTATTTGCCCTCCCCCCTCGATACCAAAGAAACGCACGGCCTTGACCCCGATACCGGCAAAGATCTCACGCGCAAAGCCGACGACAAAGAGCCTTTCTCGGCGCTCGCATTCAAGATCATGGCTGACCCGTTCGTCGGGCAGCTCACATTTATTCGCGTCTACTCCGGGCAGTTGAAGTCGGGCGAGTCGGTCATGAACTCGCGCACGCAGCGCCACGAGCGCATTGGCCGTTTGTTGAAGATGCACGCCAACAAGCGCGAAGACATTCAGGAAATTCTGGCGGGCGATATCTGCGCGGTTGTGGGTCTGAAGAACGTTGGCACCGGCGACACGATTTGCGACGAGAAGCATCCGATTACCCTGGAATCGATTTCGTTTGCGGTGCCTGTGATTGCGGTCGCGGTCGAGCCGAAGACAAAAGCTGACCAGGAAAAAATGGGCATGGCGCTCGCCAAGTTGGCCCAGGAAGATCCCACCTTTAAAGTTCACACCGATCCCGATAGCGGACAGACCATCATCAGCGGGATGGGCGAGTTGCATCTCGAAATCATTGTCGACCGCATGATGCGTGAATATAAAGTTGAAGCGAACGTCGGCAAGCCGCAGGTGGCGTATCGCGAGACGATTCGCAAGCACGCTGAAGCGGAAGGCAAGTACATCCGCCAGACGGGCGGCCGCGGTCAGTACGGACACGCGAAGATTTATCTCGATCCGAACGAGCCGGGCAAGGGCTACGAGTTCATCAACGACATCGTGGGCGGCACGGTGCCGAAGGAATACATCAAGCCGATCGATCAGGGAATGCAGGAAGCGATGGAAGGCGGAGTTCTGGCCGGCTATCCGATGGTCGATATCAAGGCGACGCTTTA
>JBAWBE010000738.1:0-8300 GCA_049589635.1 Terriglobales bacterium | reverse complement strand
TCCTCTCGAATATGCCGCGGCGGTTCGCGATTGCCCGGTCTTCGAGCGTCTCACGCTCTCCGCCGAAGATCAGCAACGCACCGCCATGTACGCCGAGCAGCGCCAGCGCGCCGGCGCCGAACAGAGCTTCCAGACCAAAGAAGATTTCTTCCGTTATCTCGAGCAGGAAGCCGATCTCGAACCGGTCACCAATCTGACGCTGGCACGCGTAGCGCAACTCACGCAAAAGACCAACCAGTTCAACGTCACCACGCGCCGCTACAGCGAAGCGCAAATCGCCGAGATGTCGAAGCAACGCGGCTGGAACATTTTTTCAATCAAGGTGCGCGATCGTTTCGGCGATTACGGCCTGGTCGGAGTAGCCATCACGCGCGATGAAGGCGAGCAGTGCGAGATCGATGTGTTTCTATTGAGCTGCCGTGTTATCGGGAGAACGGTCGAGACCGCTCTCCTTGCGCACATTGCCAAAGGCGCAGCCGGACGCGGCTGCCGGCGTGTAATCGGGTGGTTCCTGCCGACAAAGAAAAATGCTCCCGCGCGCGATTTCTATCGGCAGCACGGATTTGTCGAGCAACTGGAAAACGACACCGGTACACTCTGGGTGCTCGAACTGAAGAGCTCAACCCTGCGCGCTCCGGATTGGATTAAGCTAAACGTCACCGAGGCTGTGACTAAGTAGTCGAGCAAGGTCAAAATCAGGAGGAAGAATTGGCTGCAAGCACGTTCGATGAAGTGCGCGGCATCGCGAGCGACATTCTTGGGGTTCCCGCAACGCGCCTTAATGCGTCATCGTCACCCGATACCGTCGAGAACTGGGACTCAGTCCAGCACCTGAACCTGGTGCTGGCTCTCGAAGAAAAGTTCAGCCTGCAGCTCTCTCCGGAAGAGATCGACCAGATGAAAACTCTCGGCGATACCGCGCAACTGATCGAAGCGAAACTGCAAACCTCTACGAGGTAATTCTTGGCGATCGTCATCCAGCCATATCGCCAGGAACACGAATCGGCGGTGCAGGCGTTCAATGGCCGATTGCAAACGTCGTCGGGCGATTCCAATTTTGTTTTTTCGCAAACTGCGATCCCGCACTGGCTTCCTCCTGCGAATAACAATCCGGTATGGAATGAGTTCTACGTCGCGGTCGAAGCTTCGCCAGCAAGCGACTTGCCGAAAGAAAGTCGTGCGAACAACTCACCTGTCCGTGGAGCCTACGCACTCAAGCAAGAAACAATTTTCATCCGCGGAAAAGGCCCGCACCGCATCGCCTGCTACCATCATCCGCTCTCCGAAGGAATCGTCGATCGTTCGTTCGCCAGCATAGGCGTGCTGCTCGTGCGCGACGCTCTGGCCCGTCAGCCACTCCTTTACGCGCTCGGCATGGGCGGAATGGAACGTCCGATTGCTAAGATGCTCAAGGCTCTCAGCTTCAGCCTGACTCCAATTCCCTTTTATTTTCGCGTGGTCCGTCCGGCCAGATTTTTCCGCGAGATGCAAGCTCTCCGCTCAGAGCCATGGCGCGCAAAGCTGATGAACATTGCCGCTGCAACGGGTTCAGGCTGGATCGCAATCAAATTAGCGCAAGCGGCGGCAGGCCTGAAAAGCGGATCGCCGAATCCAGCGACAGATTCCGTAACCGAAGTAGACGTCGAATTCTTGGACTGGGCCGATGAGCTTTGGAATCAAGGCAAAGAGTCAGTCAGCTTCGCCACCGTGCGCGACACCACCACGCTGCGACTTCTCTATCCGCCTAACTTTTCGAGCAACATTGCCAGCACGCGGCGTTTGCGCATCAGCCGAAATGGCTCGGCGATCGGCTGGTCCATCATCGGTCAGCGTCGCAAAGATCCCAAATTCGGAGATATGCGCGTTGGCTCAATCGTCGATTGCTGGGCTGCACCGGAAAATACGCCGACCGTGATCCGCGCGGCGACGCGAGCACTGGAAAAAGATGGCGTCGATTTGATTGTCTCCAATCAAAGCCATCACGCATGGTGCGGTGCGCTCGAAAAGGCGGGATTTTTGAAAGGACCGTCAACTTTTATCTTCGCGGCCTCGAAGAAATTGACCGAACTACTTCAGCCGCTCAAAGAAAATCCGCCGGCATTTCACATCACGCGCGCGGATGGCGACGGGCTGCCGGTAAATTTCTAATTCTCCTGATGCACCTTCTCCTGCTGCACCAGCGTCGTTTTCCCCTGCGCATCCGACGCAAGTTGATATCCGACTGACATCATCACGTCTCCCCATGCGGCTTCGATCTGCGCCACCGACTCGGGCGGCAGCACGGCTTTCCATCCGCCCGACGACGCTTTCCGCACGAACGGTTTGTCCTGGCGCGTGAAGCGCGTTTGCACCCACTTGTCCCCTTGCTTCTCTTCCAGTTTCCGCATCCGATCGGCGGAACTTAATTCCGCCGCGCGTTTACACCTCTCGAGAGTCGGCTCAATACCCAGCAGCTTTGCAACTTTCACCAACTCGCGCGCGGGATCTTCAATCATGTCTTCGTAGCGCAAGAGCAGAAATCCCTCGCGGCCGCCGCGCGTGCTCATCCAGCTGGTTACGTGGTCGCCCCAATTTCCCAGACGATCCCAAATCTTCCCTTCGATCCAGTTCGGCAGAAAATCCTGAATCGGCAGTTGATCGTTAAACGATCGCTGCTTCATCTCCCAATGAAAATTTGAGACAGCACAGTCCCGCGGATCGCGCACCACGTAAATCACTCTCTTGTAACGTGGATCGAAAACTTCGTGGCTCTTCAAAATGCGCGGGCGCGGCAAGTTCCGCAGATACTGGTCCCCATGCTTGTACATGTCGGCGACGAGCCGCTCGACGTTCAAAAATGTGACGGCCTCTTCTGTGTGTACCAGATTGCCGACCAGAAAGCGGGTCCACGTATTTCCCGAGCGCGGGTACGAGGTCAAAAACACGTCATCGGGGAAAATCGTGATGTCGCGCTCGATGCGCAGCCGGCGCATCAACACATCGTTCACGCGCGACAGATGCTTCAGGCCCCTCTTAATCAGCATGCACTTTCTCCTTGCCCGTGTTTCCCTTCACTTTCTCCTTGCTCACGACTGCGTCTTCTTTGCCCACAGCCGCGTCCTCCCGCTGTCCGTGCTCTTTCTGTAGCCAGCCCAGAAATTTCTGCTTGCGCGCGAACATGTTTTTTGCCTCGTTGCGCAACGCGCCAATAATCTGGTAGCGCGACTTGGTAAACCAGGGCACCCGGTGCGGAACGCATCCGTATTTTTCTTTGTATTGGCCCTCGCCACCCCAATCATAAATGGCCACGCCGCGCCGCTTCCAGTAACGCATGGCATACCAGTGAATCGCTTCGTTGGGCCGCAGATTCTGGTACGCGCGATAACTCGCGTTGCCCCAGAATTCGAAAATCTTGTTGAAGCCCGGAAAAATTCCGGTCGCGATGCACTTCCCTTCCGCATCGCGCGCGCGAACCAGCAGCACGTTGCCGCTCGGCTCAACATGCTTCACCAACGACCGCACGCGCTCGACGGAATACGTCGGCACGAGTCCTTGTTTGGCGAACACGTCTTTGAGTTGGGCGTAATATTCGTCGGCGAATGCGAGGTCGTGTGCTTGTTCAATCGTTACGCCACTTTTTTCCGCCTTGCGAACGCAGCGGCGGCAGGCGCTATCCATGCCATTGAACAATTCTTCTTCCGATTTCGTAAGGTCCGTCCGATACGACCCGTAATGCTCGGCTGTGAATCCCAGCCCTTCGCCATCCTCAAATGTAAAATTAGGATCGGAGACTTCGATGTGCAGGCATTTCAATTCGTCCCAGGCAAATTTCTCAAGCGCCTCGAGCGCGGCACGCCGCGAAACGTCGGGCTGCAAGTTGAAGCCGATATACGGCGTCGTCCAACCGGGAAACGAACCGCCTAAGACCTTTAGGCCGAACTTCGAAAACGTCAGACCGGAAAAGTATCCGACGACATTGCCGCCGTCGCGCACCTCGGCCAGAACCGGCGTGGCGTTCTGCGCTTCCTCGATGAATTCGAGCCACGCGCGCGTCTGAAACACCGTGCGGTCTTCAAAGCCATCGAGCAGCTTCCAATCCGCCGTTTTGAAATCAACTTGATGAAGCTTCATCGGTCTCCTATTGCAAGGTTAACAGTAAATACCGGGCAAATATTTGCGGGTCCGGGCCGTGGCTCTTACTTTCGTACTTTGGTACTCGGCCAGCGGATCGCGCACTCACCGCATCTCAAGCACTTGCCGATACACGTCCACCCACTGCCCGCGCACGGCCTGCCACGTATATTTCCGCGATTCTTCGTAAGCGTTCTTCGCCAGCCGGGCCGCCTGTTCCGGTTCGCGTAGCAGGCGGATCACGTTTGCCGCCAGCGCCTTCTCATCACCGACCGACGAGAGCAACCCTGTGCGCTCGTTTTCGACCAGATACGGCATCGATTCGGGAGAAGTCGTAACGACCGGCGTGCCGCATGCAAAGGCTTCGATCACCGAAACCGGCATGTTGTCGAGCCACGACGCGTTGATAAAGATGTCCGCATCGTCGTAATACTTGCCAATATTGTTGCGCGAGGCAACACCGGTGAAGTTGACACCGCCGAGTTTCAGGTCCGCAACCAGCTGGCGAATTTCTCCCTCGAGTTCGCCGCCGCCGACCAGGTCGAGTTTCGCATCGGGATATTGCTTGTTCACCTCCGCAAACGCTTTCACGACCACATCGACGCTGTAGTAGTCCTGAAAGCCGCGCGTGCAGACCAGATGCGGCCGCAGCGGCTTGCGCTCGCGATAGCGGAATTGCGAAAGATCGACAAGATTGGGAACGACGACGGCGGTGAGCCCGAATTCGCGGAAGACGTCGACGAGATAGCCCGAGGGCGCGACGATGCGATCGACACGCGCCAGCACAAACTTACCGGAGCGAAAGCGCCGCAGGTGATCGCGCGCCTCGCCGCTGCGATAGTTGATGATCGTTTTCTTGCCGCGCATATTGGCGAAAAACCAAGCGGGCGCGGGTGCAAGCAGAAACGACCAATATGAGGCCGAGAAAATGTGCGCGACGTCTACATCTTTAAGCCCACGCCACAGATGCCAGAAGTAAATCGGCTCGCGGAGGATTGTGCGCAGCCCGGGAACGCGCTCAGCCCACTTCAGCACGCGCGGCAGCGCAGGATCGACGGCAATGAATGTAACCTGCACGTCAGGATCGTTCTGCCACAGCCGCATCAGCAGATCGGCCTGCACAGCCTGTCCGCCCACGTAGCGCAGGCTAGGCGCAACGATGGCGACCTTCACGCGCCCACCTCGCGCACTAATAATTTGTCGCGTAGAAACGGGGCCTGCCCCGTCTCGGGCCACCCGCGAACTACGTTCGAGCAAGAACTGGGTTTGGCCGCGATGGTCATGTCCTCAGCCGTACCTGGCCTTTTCGATCGAGAAGATTCAGGTAGAGAGCTTCGTACTGCCGGCAAACTCGGTCGAGGCTGAAATTCTCCTCTGCAAAGCGCCGCGCGCTGCGGCCTAGCTCGCGGCGAAGACTCGCGTCCGACAGAAGCCGGCAGATTGCACTCGCGAATTTGCCTTCGTTATTGGCGGGAATCAGTGCTCCGCGGTCAGCATTGACGATTTCAGGATTTCCTCCAACCGCGTAGGCAATCACAGGAACGCCCGCGGCCATCGCTTCGAGGATGACATTCGATAGACCCTCGGAGTCGGAGGTGAGAACGGCCACATCGCTCGAAGCGAGGATGGCCGGAATGTCGCGGCGGTCTCCCAGAAACTTGGCGGCCTGCCCAAGCGCGAGCGTCGTAACCTGCTGCTCGATCTCGGCGCGCAACGGGCCATCGCCAACCAGAAGAAATTCCACCTCCGGCATGCGCCTGTGAACGTCGGCGGCAATGCGTAGAAACCCGGCATGATTCTTGTAGTGCGCATTCATGCGGGCGATCATGACCACGCGCAATCTATCCGTTCGCGGCGGGAGCGCAGGAGCAGCAGCTTCAAACGCCGCTCCTGGCATGGCATTTCCGATGACGACAAGCTTCTCGCGCGCGACCCCGGCGGCGGCCAACCGATCCGCTCCCGCCTGCGAGTTGCAAACCACCGCATCGCACCACCGAAATGCGACGGTTTGCGCGCGAAATTGCGCGGGCGTGAGCAAGTCTCCGAGTTGCCGATGGCTTCCGATAACAACCGGCACGCGTGCCAAGCGAGCAGCGGGAATCAAAGTCAGGTTGGTATAAAAATCAAAAGCGTGCGCAATTTGCACCTGATTTTTCCGTAGATGCCGCCCGAGCGCAACCCGCGAGCGCATCGATCTCCATCCAAACAAACTTCCGCCCAGCGGAAATTGCGCGAACTTTCCAAATTGTGCTGCCAGCGGGCCGCGCGGGTTCACGCATCCCACGTGAACTTTAAACTTCGATGCGTTGGCGTTTTGCGCGAGCAGCGCGCATTGCCGCTCCGATCCACCGGTTTCAAATGTATTGATCATCAGAAACAGGCCAACTGGCCTAGCGGAGGCGTGCGAGGCAACTGGATGGGCGGCGCTGGTGACGGCCAACGGATTACTCTCCAACCGGGGCCGGTGCCAGCACGGGAGTGTTCCGCAGTTTTCTGCGCGAGTCGGCGACGACGGGCAGAGTGAATAGACCGGCGGGCTTGACGAATTTCTCGAGGAAATTGCGGTGCCAGAGCTCGAACATCAGCAGCCGCCAGATGCGGCCGGTCATGGTTTTGCCGCGCACAATGTGATCATCCATCAGCCGCCGGATTCCGCTCGCCTGAAAGTATCCACGTTCGAGCGTGCGCGGTTCGAGGAGAATCATCAGCATGTCTTTCAGTTCGTGGCGCATCCAGTGCACGAGCGGCAGCGAAAAGCCGCGCTTCTCGCGGTAAATTGCCTCGCGCGGCACGCCGACGCGTTCGGCAAGCTTACGCAGAATATATTTTTGCGTCTTGCCGCGCAGCTTCCATTCCGGCGCAAGGCCCGTGACCCATTCGACGAAAACGTGGTCGAGAATCGGAGCGCGCGTTTCGAGCGAGTTCAACATGCTCATGCGATCGACCTTCGCCAGAATGTCGTCGACCATATAGGTTTTCGTGTCGACGTAGAGCATCTCACTGATTGGGTCTTTCGCGGGCGCAGCCGTAAAGCGCCGTCGCAGAACATTAGCCGGATCGTCGCCGCGCTGGAGAATGGCGCGGAAATCTTCGGACAGCAAGGGCACGTCTCGCTCGAAACTCGGAAGGAATGCGAGCCCGTCGATGTAGCGCTCCTGCCAGGGCAGCGTGACGTTGTAGCTGAGGCGGCGGCCGTTCATTTTGTTCGGCAGCAGCGGAAATATCGTGTTGCGATAGAACTTACGGGCCCACCCAGGAATCCGCTCAAAGGCCTGGCGGCCGGCCTGAATGCGATAACGATCATAGCCCGCAAAAATCTCGTCGCCGCCGTCGCCCGAAAGCGCGACCGTCACATGCTGGCGAGCCATCTGCGAAACATAATAAGTCGGCAGCATGGAGGAATCGCCGAAGGGCTCTTCCATCGATGATGTCAGGTGCTCGACAGTCTGCACGACGTCGGGCTCGAGAATCATCTCGTGATGCTCGGTGCCGAATTTCTGCGCGACCATGCGCGCGTATTGTGCTTCGTCGAAATCGTCTTTCTTGAAGCCGATGGAGAATGTTTTAACCGGCCCGGCACTAGCGCGTGCCATGAGCGCGACTACGGTTGAAGAATCGATGCCGCCGCTCAGAAACGCGCCCAGCGGTACGTCGGAGATCAGCCGCATTTTCGTCGCTTCAAAAAGGCGATGCTCCAATTCTTCCAGGCATTCTTCTTCGCTCTTCGCCGTGCCGATAACAGGCCCGTGCGTGTCGTATTCGGGCAGATCCCAATACTGCCGCACGCGCACTTCGCCGTTTTCAAATTCGAGCACATGCCCGGCAGGCAATTTATGAATTCCGGTAAAAGCCGTGATCGGCTCGGCCACGTACCCGAAGTAAAGATATTCCAGCAGCGCCTGCGAGTTGACTTCGGCAAGCTCGGGAGCGACGGCCAGAATCGATTTAATCTCCGATCCAAAATAGAGATTGCCGTCATGCAACGCATAGTGCATCGGCTTCTTGCCGAAGCGATCGCGCGCAAGGGTCAGCTTGCGCTTCGGCTTGTCGTAGATCGCAAACGTAAACATGCCGCGCAGCTTCTGCACGCACTCGGCGCCCATATCTTCGTAAAGATGGAGAATGCATTCTGTGTCGGTCTTGGTCGTGAAGCGATGGCCGCGGCGTTCGAGATCGGGACGAAGTTCGGG
>JBAWBE010000737.1:0-1714 GCA_049589635.1 Terriglobales bacterium | reverse complement strand
TGACTTGCCATAATGGCGAGTAATTCGTGTCGCTGTTGGCGGGGCCCGCCGGATGCGGCGCGGAGGCCAGTACGTTTCCTTGCGCAAAATTTGTGAAGACGAAGATATCGTCCACGGCTGGAGAATTGGGGAGCGTCCCGAAGTTCGTGGGAATGAAATTGGAGTTAAATCCTTTGGCGACCTGATGTGCGGCAGCAATGATCGCAGGCGGAGCATTCGGGTCAACGCCTACTTCCGGTGTGATGTAGAGGGCCGTCGCACCGTCGAAGAAGCCCGACTGCAGAGGGAGGATGACTTTCGGCGGTACGCCGCCATCGCTCCTATCTGGGTCGTTCTGAGAGCGAGCGAGTGTGAGGTGCGCAGCTAATGGCAACAGTGTTACGGCCAGGAAAGCTGCCAGAAGGACGTTCTTCCCAAAAGGCGTGGGTCTATGTAGCCGTACGTGAATCATTTTAGTTCCTTCCTCCTGATGGTTTTTTGCCGCGGGAGTCTCGTCGGCGACCTATGTGATTCGCGTCGCGACAAAATGTTTCGCCTGGCTCTTGTATCTCTGAGGCGGCTCCGCTGCACGTAGAGCACCGTAAGTATCCTTGGCGACGAATGACGGCCGAAGGTTCGTCGAGCGGTGCGTTGGAAGAATTTGAAGGAAAAAAATCTCTGTAACTTTAGTCCGAATTTCGAATCAGACGGCTAGGGTGCGGAGTTTCATCTGGGGCCCGCCGAAGAAGGAGGAGCCATGTCGCGTGTTAGGTTTGCGTTTAGCGGAATGGCCGCAGTGTTGTTGCTGGGTACACTGTTGTTGCCACGCCTGGTGGAAGGCGTGGCCGGGGACCCACACTTGACGAATGAGAGTGCGCAACGCACTCCTGTGCTCGTGGAATTGTTTACCTCGGAGGGGTGTTCGGATTGCCCTCCTGCCGATGCGCTGCTGGAAAGACTAGATCGATCCCAACCCGTGAGCGGCGCCGACCTAATCGTTCTTAGCGAACACGTGGACTACTGGAACGATATCGGATGGAAGGATCCTTTCTCGTCCCGCGAGTACAGCGAACGGCAAGGTGCTTACGCGAGCGAGTTTGGCCTCACGGGCGTCTATACGCCGCAGATGATCGTGGACGGACGTATCCAGCTCGTAGGTAGCGACGAGAAAGGGGCGATCCAAGCGATCGAAAATGCAAGCAGGTCCGAAAAGATCCCGGTGAGCCTTTCTTCGATCCATTTCGAAGGCGAGAAGATTGTCTTGCACCTCGAAACCGGGCCCTCGCCTTCCTCAATCCCAGAGAGATTCGCGAACGTCCTTCTCGCGATCGCCGACGAGCGCGATCAATCGAACGTGAGCCGCGGAGAGAACGCGGGAAGGACGCTCAACCATGTCGCTGTGCTGCGAGATCTTGTGCGAGTCGGAGCGCTGGATCGATCCGGCAACTTTTCGCAGGATGTAGCCATAAGCTTCAATCACGGCAATAAAGGGAATCTCAGAATCGTCGCGATTGTTCAAGAACCGACAGCGGGAAGAGTTTTGGGAGTGGGATCGGCTCGGCTGTCGAACTAGCCTCGGCAGCGCTCCGTATCAGCATGCGTCATCTGCTAACGACGGGAGCTTATGATCTCGAATTGCGAGGGAGAATGCGCTTGGCTTTGGCAGCTTTTTTGATGCTCGGACTCTTCGGTTTCGCAAAACAGCAAGACGATTCATCGAGCAAACAGCCTGCCC
>JBAWBE010000736.1:0-4448 GCA_049589635.1 Terriglobales bacterium | reverse complement strand
AGGGAAACCTTGTGCCGGGTGATGAGCCGTTGTGCAGATTCGGCACTACTCTTATCGACGTAAAAGCTTCGCCAGACTGTCATCATGACCGTGAGAAGCAGGAGCGAGAAGGCAATGCTCAGCACGGTCAGAATGCTGCGCCGCTTGTTGCGGAAGGCGCTTTTAGTGACGAAGCCGGTTAAGGTCATAGCTGCACAGAACTCCGGAGGGCCCCACAATTTCGCGATACCGTAGCGGTATCGGCACGATACCTTTGAGGATAGAACAGCGACTGCGGCGTGACAACTGTGGGCGCCTTTTTTGGCGGATCGACTGGTGTTATGTTGCGAATCCATACCTGAATTCGAAGCCTCCGGCCGAATGTCAGCCGCAAAAATCGCGACGACACTTCGCCGGCGGTCGTGGCGTCTCGCGATCTCTTAACATACTCTGCACAGCCTCAAATCACAGCTCGGTAACCTCATTCTCGCCTGACCCTGAAATGCCTTAGCGGCAAGGGGTTTCGTCGGTAACTGGGAGGCAAACCACGGCGTTTTGCTATTCACTTTCGTAACTCCCAGCCGTAGGGCACATGACGCTATCCTAGATTCGGCTCCTCCCCGAAGTCTTCAGCCAAATCATCACTGGGTGACGTAAACGCCTGGAAGTGCACGGGTCTGTTCGGCCAGTCACTGGGGCGCGCACCCGCGAGGCTACTGCAATGGCGACGATGTTCGGCCGATTTGACGTCCAGAACGAGATCTCGAAGTCCGAAACCGCGTTGATCTATAAGGCGATCGACACGCAATCCAATCAGGTGGTGGCGCTCAAGACGCAGCGCCTCTCGCCCCTTGGCGATCGCGCGGCCGCATTTGTGCAGACGCTGACGGCCGAGGGTGAACTTGCCCAGTCGCTGGCCGGGCAGAACATTGCGCAACTCTATGGCGCGGGCGAGATCGACGGCCAATTTTGCGCGGCGATGGAATATCTCCAGGGCAAAAGCGTTGCGACCATGCTTGCGCGCAACGAGGGCTTTTCGATCTGGGATCTCCTGGACATCGCGCGCCAGGTTTGCGCGGCGCTCGATAGCGCGGCAAAGGTGGGAGTTGTGCACTCCTCACTCGAACCGGACAAGATCGTAGTGCAGTGGGACGGGCTGGTAAAAATCACCGGCTATGGCATCTCAAACATGAGTTTGATCAGCGCCGAGGCCGGCAACGGCCTGGGGCGGCTGATGCCGTACTGTTCGCCTGAGCAGATTCGGGGCGAGGCAATCGATCAGCGGTCGAATTTATTCACGGTGGGCGCCATCCTTTATGAAATGGTCGCCGGGCGGAAGGCCTTCGACGCGGAGGATCCAGTTGCGCTGGTCAATCAGATTGAAAACGAGGTCCCCCCCGAGCCAGTAGCCTTGAACGGAAAGATGCAACCGGGCGTGGTTTCGGTGATCATGCGCGCCTTGGCGAAGAATCCTGCGGAACGTTATGCAACGGCGCGCGAGCTGGTCGCGGATCTGGAAGAGTGCAAAGAGCCCGAGACGAAAGCGGTGGCTGAGTCTCCGAAGAAAGTGTCTAGTGTGAAGCCGGATGCGGCGGCCAAGGCTGCCGCGTCCATGAAGTTTGTGACGGCGGCAAGTGCAGGCGCAACAACGTCGGTGGCGGGAACAAATCTGCCCAAGCCGGCGGCACGGCCGGTTGCGACTGCGTCTTTGTCGAAACTCGTGGCCGCGGCTGCTCCGAGCACCGCAACGAAAGCGGTGGCGGCTCGCGCGGGAGCGGGTGCGAGTTCTACGTCGGAACAATTGCAGGCGGATTCGTCCGCGAGATCCACTTATGAGGCCAGCAGCGCGAGCCGAGCGGTTATGTCGGCTGCACCGGCGCAGGAAGAGACCGAGCAATCGAGCGGTATTTCCATTGATCCCGCGATGTCGCCGTCACCGGCGGGGCCCGGGTCTGGCGGAGGGGCGCGCAGCTTTTCCGAGATGGACGAACTGCCTCCATATGTAGAGCCTGTTTTCGAGGCGCCGCCGGCGCCTGAGCCGGAAATGGCGCCTGTGCTTCAGCCGACAATTTCTGCACGGCTTTCGACTAAGCAGAAAAAAGATGAGAAGCCAAAAATTCAGCCACGCGAAATCGCGCAGAAGGCGATGAAAGAAGTTTCGACCGTTCCGCCCCGCCTGCTGCTTTTTTCAATCCTGGGTGCGATTGCGGTGATTCTGGTCGTGGCGGTTGCGATGTTCTTCCATGTCCGATCGGAAGACGATGGATTGACGGCTGCTCCGCGCCCAGTGAAGACGGAAAGCGTGCCTGCTGAATCTGCGCCTGCTCCAGTTCAGCAAGCGGCGCCCGCGCCAGTTCCAGTGCCACCGATTACGGAACCGCAACCGAATTTGTCTCTGCGGCAGGTGCCAAAGCGCACCGCGAGGAGCCGCCCCGCGCCTGCTCCCATCCCGGCTGTCATCCCCGGCATCGCGCTGATCGATTCGACCCCACAGGGCGTGCAGTTTGAACTCGATGGAAAAAGCGACCCGTCGTGGGTCACGCCGTTCAGCGTGGCTGGTCTCACACCGGGCAAGCATCTAGTGTCGGCCAGCAAATCAGGATATGCGTCGGAAGTCCGGTCGATGGATGTAATCTCTGGCGGCAAGACCTCGGTCGTGTTCCATCTTTCGCCGATCAATGCGCTGGTTGTAGTGAGCAGCACCCCGGCGGGCGCTGATATCACTCTGGACGGCAAACCGACACACAAAGTAACGCCGTCTCAGTTCGCCGTGGAAAAAGGAACGCATACCGTTGTCCTGAAAAAGCAGGGGTACCTTGATGAAACAACGACCGCCGACCTTGGGCCAGGGCAGAACTTTCAGTATGCCCCCGCGCTGAAAGCGCTCGGCGACTCCGAAGCGATCCGACAGGTGGGCCGATTCAAAAAACTCTTTGGTAACGGCGGTGAAAGCACGGCGGGCATGGGCACCGTCAGTATCCGTACGAAGCCAAAAGGCGCGCAGGTGGTCATCAACCAGCGCATCATGGACAAGATGTCGCCGTTGGATGTAATGACGGGGCCGGGAAATTACGTCGTCGACATCACGCTGACCGGATTCAAGCCGGTGCATAAAGTCATCAATGTGGAAAAAGACGGTAAGGTTGTGATCGACGAGACGCTGGAACGCGAGTAGATGGAATGGCCTCGGTAAGAACAGCGCAAGCGGAATAGCAATCTCGTATGTGGGCAGCGCTTAGCAATACCGCAACCGGGGCCGAATGAACTGTCCTTTTAGGAGCAGTTAATTCAACGTCTCATTCAGCGCCCGCCTCCGCGGACGCCCCGGATGCGCGCTTACACTCCGGAAAAGGTGATACAGTCCGTGCAGGTTCTCGCTCAACAGCCTTACCACCTGCATGCAGAATTCCTGGTTACCGTTGAGCAGTTCAACAAAACTCTTCCGGGCCACAAAAGCGGCGGTGGTTTGCTCCTCAGCTTCCGCAGTCACGCGGTAGCTTTCGCCGGACAAGCTCTCGCTCAGCCCGAGAATTGTTCCCGCACGCGCCACTTCCAGCAACTGATTTAGATGGTCAGACGCCGGCAATAGCACGCGAACGGCTCCCGATTCCACCAGATAGATCCCTGCGGCAGTTGTTCCCTGGCGATAGAGCGTAGACCCTTTGGAGAAAACGCGCGGTGTCATCATCGGCCGAAGAGCCTGTTCAAGCTTTTCACTCAACCTTGCGCGCGCAAATTCGGAAGACACTGCGTTGGCCCCGTTCCTGCCCTCGAGGAGGTATCCAGCCATCTTGCGCCTCACAGAGCCCGCAAGCAGTGATGGGTATCACATTTCGAAGAGAATTCCGCGACCCAGTTCGGCCCAAGGAGCAGGGCCGCATGCGGACGATTAGGAGCCCTATTCGTCTTTCGACGTCTTGCGATTTGGAGAAAGATAACGACGCGAGCCCGAAGCGGCGCGCCTAGCAAAGAGTCGTCCAACCCTACTGAGTCTTGAAGTTGATCGTAATCTGCGTTTGCACCTCGACCGGTTCGCCGTCCAGATAATAGGGCTTATATCTCCACTGCCGCACCGCATCGAGGGCTGCGGGAGCGAGCATGAAAGGTCCGCTCAGCACTTTCGGATTTACGACACGGCCTTCCTTGTCGACGGTAGCTTCAATCTGCACCGCTCCCTGCGTATGCGTCGTCAGCGCATTTCGTGGATACTGCGGTTCCACGCGCTTGATAAGCAGTCCCTGCAACACGCCCTGGGAGACTTTGATCTTCGCGAGAGATGGTTTGGTTGAGACCGCAGCCGAAGTAAGCACATCGCTCAATCCGCTATTCGCGGGCACAGCGACGGCGAGCGGACTAGGAAGCTGAGCCGAGGCTTCCTCACTTTGATTTTGCGTTTGGGTGCGAGTTCTCGGTCCGGTCCCTGTTTTTACCAGGATTGCGCTGGGTGGCGTCTTTGTTCCTGTGGATTC
>JBAWBE010000735.1:0-4010 GCA_049589635.1 Terriglobales bacterium | reverse complement strand
CCTCCGCCTGCAAGTGGCGAATGCGTTCTTCGGTGGCTTGCTCGGCCGCTAATCCGGAAACATTGCCGGCGGGCTGCACCTCGGCATAGCAGAAAGGCGCGGGCGCGGTGGCATCCGCGTAGGCTTCCTTGGTTGGCGGCGCTGCCTTAGGTTCGGCCTGAAGTCTCGGGGCGCTAGACGACATATTCATCCTGCCCCTCGGCGCTTAAGACCAGCTTCCCTTCCGCTTCGAGTTTGCGGGCCGCATCTACGATCTCGCGCTGCGCCTGAGTCACATCCCTGGAGCGCACCGGTCCGAGCACCTCCATGTCTTCCTTCAACATCTCCACGGCACGCGCCGACATCGATTTGAAAATCAGGTTTTTCAACTCCTCGGAGGCGCCACGCAGAGAAAGCGCCAGGGTTTTCTTGTCGAGTTGTCCGAGCAGTTCTCGAATGCCTGTCTCGGGCACCCCCAACAGATCTTCAAAGGTAAACATCAGGTTGCGGATGGCAAGCGCCATCTTGGGATCGTCTTTTTCGATACTCTCGAGAATACCCTTGCCGGTGGTGGGCTCGAGCTGATTAAGCATGTCGGCCGCGCCTTTGAATCCGGCATAGGCGCGCCGGCTCTGTTCGCCGAGCGATTCCAGGCGCTTGTGAAGCGCGACTGAAACTTTTCTCGCAACTTCGGGAGAGAACTGCCGCAGCTGGGCAAGCCGCTTCACGGTTCCGCCCCGCAGATCCTCGGGCAGCTTCATGAGGAGGGCCGAAGCCTGGCGGGCATTCAGGTGGGCGAGGATCAGAGCGATCGTTTGCGGATGCTCGCTTTCGAGAAATTTGGCGAGTTGCTGCGGATCCGCTTTCTGGAGATTTTCAAGCTGGACCACGCTCATCTCGGCGGCTCGCGAAACCTGATCGAGCAGTTGCTGCGCCCCGGCCTCTCCAAAGGCCTTCACTAGCACCTTCCTGGCGTAATCGGGGCCACCTTCGGAGAGATAACTCTGGGTAAGCGTGAGTTGGTGATATTCGTCGAGCACTGAGACCGCAGTCTCCGGCTTGATGTGGTCGAGCTCGGCGATGCATTCGGTAAGGCGCTGCACATCGGCCTCTGGAAGATGGCGATAGATATGGCTTGACGCTTCTTCGCCCAGCAGCACCAGCAGAATGGCCGCTTTGCGCAATCCCGGGTTGGGGGCCAGCGTCATGGTAAGTTGGGAAGTTACCGCTTTGAGTTACGTATCTGTTGCTTACTGATTTCGTTAGTCGGGCGTTTTGCTAGCTTCCTTCGTCAGCTTGTCTTTGTCAGCAAACGCGTTGTCGGCAACTCGTTATCAGGTTCTCTTTATCGACTTCTGTTCGGCTACTTCTCTTCGGCAAAATCAGGGAACTTCTTAAACGCGCCCTTCGCTGGGCTACCTGGCCTTCGGTGGCTCGCGCATCCAGGTCTGCACGAGCCTGCTGGCGGCGGCCGGCTCCGCTTTAATCTTTTCGCTCAAATCCTTCTTCAGTGCGTGGGCCCGCGTAGCCTCTTCACTGCCCGGGGGCAGTTCAATGGCGACGGCGCCTCCAGCGGGCGCGGCGGCAAGCGACGCCCCGAGGTGTTGCGGGATTTGTCGGAAAGCAGCCAGAGCCTGCTTTTTAACCGGCCTCAAAACCATGGCGTACACGAAAATAAACAACAGCGTGATGCCGAGATAGCGAAGCGCGCCCGCCCAGGGCAAGAGTAGCAACCGATACCGGTCGACCTTGCCGGGAGCGGCCAGCGGCTCGAGCGTCGGCGCGGCTTGAAAGGAAAGGTTCTCGAGCGCGAGCAAGTCGCCACGCTGGTCGTCGACTCCGATGGCGGCGCGCGCCAGTTTTTCGATGGCCGTCATTTCTTCGGGCGTCCGCTTGCGCCGGGCAATCGTTGACTTGCCGTCTTTTTCCTGATGAATCTCGACCGCATCGTCGATCAAAACGGAAGCGGTGATTCTGTGCACGCGTCCGGCGGGCTGCGAAACGTGGCGAACGCTACGGCTGACGGCGTAGGTAGCGGCTTCAGATTTCGAGGACTGGCTGTCGAGCGCGGCCGCAATGCCGTTAATCATGGAAGGAATCGCGGCGGCGCTTCCAGCCTGAGTGGCGGAGGAAGTCGCGGGGGGAATTGCGGGTGCGGTTGCAGTCGGGTTCGCGGGAGCAGTCGCAGCCCGAGTTGCGGGAGGAGTCGCGCCCGGAACGGCGGCGGCGCTTTCCGGAATGTTCGAGGTCGCACCGGGCACGCCCGCCGGGTTGGCTCCTCCGGCCAGTTCTTCGGCGTGCTGCTGCGACAGCGGGGTCGATGACTTGGGATCGAAAATTTCGGAGGTGTCGTCGCTCGTGCTGAGGTCGTAGTCAACGTGCACACTGGCCCGGACATGCTCGGCCCCAACCACCGGCTCGATGGCATGGACGGCGGCGGCGGCCAGTTCCTCGTCGGAATCAAACGATGCCCGGCCGCCGGGTCCGCGCCGCGAGAGAAAGGGCGTGGCGGTATCGGCATCGACCACGGTCACGTTTTCGGGCCGCAGACCATCAACGGCGCTCGCGACCAGCTGCGGAATCGCCTGCTGCGCTTCTTTCGAGAGCGTGCCGCCGCGCGTCTTTACAATGACGGCGGCCTTCGACTCATGCTCCTGCTCGGTGAAGAGCGATTCGCGCGGCAGCACGAGGTGAACGCGCACCGCCTCGATTTCACTCAAGGTCTGGAGGGTGCGCTCCAGTTCACCTTCGAGCGCGCGCTGGTAATTCACCTTTTCGGTGAAATCGGAGCCGGCCCAGTTGGGAGTATCGAACAGCTCAAAACCGAGACGAGCGTTGCGCGGCAGGCCCTGGGAAGCGGTTTCGAGGCGCGCCTCGTCCAGCTTTTCGGAGGGCACGAGAAGGCTTCCGCCGTCGGTAGAAATTTCATAGGGAATGTTTTTGGCTGCCAGACGGCTCGCCATGGACTGCGCATCGGCGGACTTTAGGCCGGAATAGAGGACAACGTTTTTTCCGCGGTCGATCAGCGTGACGAATCCCCAGAGGGCGAGCCCCACGACCAGCGCGCCCGCCGCCAGTGCTGCTTTCTGCCCCAGGCTCAACCTGCGCAGAAACTCCTGAACCTGCTTGAGCCAGGCGTTCAAATGGGAGCATCCGGAATGCGGTCAAGGATGCGGTCAACAATGCGAGGAAGCCGGAGGATACGAATAGAGCGTGCGGATTGGCCTGATCTCGCTTTTGCGCCCTCGCTCTGAATCATTATTTCTATTCCCCAAGTCTCGGATTCTTTACGTTGAAACATCTCTACAAACTCTGTGCTGTGGGCCGCGCCAGAGCCCGGCATCGGGAGCTAGAACTGCATGTTTGAAATCTGCTGGTAGGCCTGCACGATCTTATTGCGCACCTGCATCATGAGCTGAAACGAGAGGTCCGCCTTTTCGACCGCGATCATGGCCGTGTGCAGATCGGCTCCTTTGCCATTGAGCAGTTGCGCAACCTGGGTTTGCGCATCGCCCGACGCGCCTTCGACCGCATCCATGGACTGCTGAAGGGTGGTCAGGAAATTATCCGAGCCAGCCCCCTCGGCGGCCACGCTGGCGGGAGCGGATGGCGGCGTAATATCGGCGGGCAAAATACGAATCGGCGAAATTAAATTATTCACGAGCGGCACTCCTTACTGCCGGTCGAAGCCGGCCTTTAGCGCAGCAGGTCGAGCGACTGTTGGATCATGTTCTTGGTGGCTTGCACGGCGGACGCGTTCAGTTCGTAGGCACGCACCGCGCTCAGGAGGTCGGTCATCTCCTCGATGGGATCGACCTGCGGATATGCGACAAAGCCTTCGGCGTTGGCATCGGGATGGCCCGGCTCAAAGCGCATAATGGGCGGTCGCGCGTCGCCGACCACCGCCGCTACGCGCACTGCCGCGGGACTGTCGTGCGCGAATCCTCCGAGGGCGAGCGAAAACAGGGGCCGGGCGCGCGATTGAAAGACCACCATCTGCCGCCGGTAGGGACCGCCTTGCGGAGTGCGCG
>JBAWBE010000734.1:0-2978 GCA_049589635.1 Terriglobales bacterium | reverse complement strand
CGCCAGCAATAGCGCAATGGTTCGCTGCGCCTCGTTGATCAACGAGGCAGGCAGGCGTCCGGCCGCGATTGCATCGTCCGCGCCATAGACTTCATTCACCAACTCCATAAGCGCGGCGATGCAAGTGTTGAAGTGCCAGCGTCCCTGAAAGTCGTCGCTGACGCGCTTGATGGTCTGGTGCAGTTTGCGTTGAATGGCGCGCGCTTCGGGCTGGAGAGACAGGGCAGGCCCCGTCTCTACGGAAATGGGTGTGGCGAAAGTGGTCCCGGCGGAGTTCGCGGAGACCGGATTGCGGACGAAAAACCGGTACACGCGGCTCAGAAATCGCTGAATGCCTTCGATACCGGTATCCTGCCAATCCAAATCGCGGTCGGGAGGTGCGGCGAACAATGTATACATGCGGACCGCATCCGCTCCATAGCGCGCGACCATCTCGTCAGGCGAAACCGTGTTGCCGAGGCTTTTCGACATCTTCGCGCCATCTTTGATCACCATGCCTTGCGTGAAGAGACGCTCGGTCGGCTCGTCGTTTTTTACGAGTCCCATATCGCGCATAAATTTCGTCCAGAAACGCGAATAAATCAGGTGCAGAATGGCGTGTTCGACCCCGCCGATATATTGGTCGATGGGAAACCAGTATGCGATCTTGGCAGGGTCGAATGGTGCTTTATCGTTATGAGCGTCGGTATAGCGGTAGAAATACCAGGACGAGTCGACGAAAGTGTCCATCGTGTCGGTCTCGCGCCGGGCCGCACCGCCGCATTTCGGACAAGTCGTATTCAGAAACTCCGGCACACTTGCGAGCGGCGACCCGCCAGCCAGCGTGACTTTCACGTTGTCGGGCAAAATTACCGGCAGATCTTTCTCGGCGACAGGAACGACTCCATCTTTGTCGCAATACACCATCGGAATCGGCGTGCCCCAGTAGCGCTGCCGCGAGATGCCCCAGTCTTTCAGGCGAAACGTGACCGTCGCTTTCCCGAATCCTTTTTCTTCGGCGAAGGCTGACATTTTCTTGATTGCATCTTCGCAATCGAGACCGCTGAATTCGCCCGAGTTCACCACGATTCCGTCTTCGCTGACGAATGGAAGAGCCGGCTCCGCCATGGTTTCTTCGGGATTGCTGCTGGCTGGGAGAATCACCACGGAGATAGGCAGTTTGTACTTGATCGCGAACTCGTAATCGCGCTCGTCGTGCGCGGGCACACTCATAATCGCGCCGGTCCCGTAATCCATCAGGATGTAATTGGCGACCCACACCGGCAGCGTTTCGCCGTTGAATGGGTTCTTGGCGTAGCGTCCTGTAAACACACCGTGCTTTTCGATGTTGCCGATGTCACCGGCCTCTTTCGCCCTGCGCTGCTCGCCGATCAATTGCTCTACTTGCGCGCGCAGTTCCGGATTGCGCGCGGTGATGTCGGCGACTATCGGATGCTCGGGCGCGAGCTGAATCGAGGTTGCGCCGTAGATCGTGTCGACGCGCGTCGTGAAGACCGTGATGGTCGATCCGGCGGGGCCGATCGTACCGCCGAGGTCGAAGTCGACCAGCGTGCCTTCGCTGCGGCCGATCCAGTTCTGCTGCATGATCTTGACCTTGTCCGGCCAGCCGGGCAGGTTTTGAAGATCGCGCAGCAATTCGTCCGCGTATTTCGTAATTTTCAGGAACCATTGCTCCAGTTCGCGCTGCTCGACTGGAGTGTCTTCGTGCCGCCAGCACATTCCGCCGACCACCTGCTCGTTCGCGAGCACAGTGCAACATTGCGGGCACCAGTTGACCTTGCTCTTTTTGCGATAAGCCAGACCCTTTTCGTAAAGCTTCACGAAGAACCACTGATTCCAGCGGTAGTATTCGGGAAAGCATGTCGTGACTTCGCGCGACCAGTCATAGGCGAAGCCGAGGCGCTTCATTTGCGCCTTCATTGCGGAGATGTTGTGCAGCGTCCACTCGCGCGGCGGGGTGTTGTTCTTAATCGCGGCATTTTCGGCGGGCAAGCCGAACGAATCCCATCCCATGGGATGCAGAACGTTGTAGCCATTCATCCACATGTAGCGCGCGAGCGCGTCGCCGATGGCATAATTGCGCACGTGGCCCATGTGCAGTGCGCCCGAGGGGTAGGGAAGCATCTCCAGTACGTAGTACTTCGGTTTGGCGGTGTGGGGCTCGGCAGCGTAGAGCGACGGATCGGTCAGCCAGCGCTCAGACCATTTCTGCTCGATGCGGTGAGGGTCGTAACGCTCATCGCGTTCGCTTGCAATAGTTTTGTGTTCCGGTGGCATAGAATGAGGACAGTTCGGTATTGAGCAATCCACAATTTTACAACGCCCGCGCGATCCGGAGAGGTGCGAGTTGCGGCGTTTCGCAAATTGACACCCCCCAAGCGCAGGTCTAGCATCACAGTTGAGCAACCAATTCCTCTTGCTCTTTCAGGTTCTCTGAACTAAGTCAGTTCATCTGAAGTTCTCCCTCTTAGCCAACCGGACATTAGCCGGCCAAACAAAGGATGCCCATGCGGAAGCCGTGGCGATTCGCAATGATAGTAGCGCTCGTCGAGTTGGCAACGATCTCTGTCGCGCAGCGGGCGATCACGGAATCCGGCATGATCTCTGGAGTACACGAAAGCGGATTGAACGTTTACAAAGGTGTTCCATTCGTCGCGCCGCCCGTTCGGGACTTGCGTTGGCGCCCGCCAGCCCAAGTCGCGCCCTGGACTGGTATTCGCAAGGCGGACACGTTTGCGCCGGCATGTATGCAGTCCGGTGTTTCCATGCCAGGCGAGACTCCGCCGACGATAAGTGAGGATTGCCTCTACCTGAATATCTGGAGTCCGACGGAAGCAGCAGCTAAGGCCGTGACGAATGCTAAGGGCAACACCGCGCAGGCGCGCCTGCCGGTCTTCGTCTGGATTTACGGCGGCGGTTACACCAACGGGTCGGCCTCGATGCCTTTATATTGGGGTGACCAACTCGCGCACAAAGGT
>JBAWBE010000733.1:0-15554 GCA_049589635.1 Terriglobales bacterium | reverse complement strand
CATCTACGATGCTGAATACCGCGGTATTCATTCCGATGCCGAGGGCGAGCGTGATGACGGCGACCGCCGTGAAGCCGGGGTTCTTGCGCAGTTGCCGAAATGCAAAGCGGAGATCCTGAACCATCCCAGTCATCTCTTTTTCTCTCCTCTTCCCTCACTCATAGCGCAATGCCACCACGGGATCGACCTTCGCGGCATGCCAAGCGGGTAGAAATGCCGCCCCACTCGCGACCAGCGCGATGCAAAACATGGCCAGCATGAAACTCAACGGATCGAAAGGCGAAAGCTGGTACAGCATCGAACCCAGAAAGCGCACGCATGCAAGCGCAAGGGGAAGCCCCACGGCTATTCCGATGCAACTGATGAGCAGGCTTTCGCGCATGATCATCCAAAGCACTTGGCCGCGCTGCGCTCCAAGTGCCATGCGGGTTCCGATCTCCGCCGAGCGGCGACTCGTCCGGTAGGACAACGTGCCGTAAAGCCCGGTTGCTACGAGAAGGGCGGCCAGCGCGCCGAAAAAACCTCCCAGCCGGGCAAACATTTTCGGTTGCAGGTACGACTCTTCAAACTGCGCCCGCTGCGTCAACGGCTTCTCCAGCGGAATATTCGGATCGATGTCACGAACTACCTGACGAAGCGTCGGCAGCAGGTTGAGCGGATCGCCATTCACCCTCACCTCGACGTGCATGGTTTCTCCGGCGTTCAGGTTTTGGAAGGCGGGGAAATAAGCCATGGGCATGGGCTTCTCATCTACGCTTCGGTACCGGCTATCCTGCGCGACGCCCACAATCGTCCGGTTATCCCGAACCTTATGTCCGAGCGGATTGGTATTCGGCAGGAATGTCTTCGCAAACGTTTGATTGACGACGACTACCGGCAGAGACGACGCAGTGTCAGCTTCGGAAACGTCACGGCCTTCGATGATCGGAACTCCAAGCACCTGAAAATAGTCGGGACCAACATCGTTGCTGCGCACAAAGGCTTTCGGACCAAATTTGTCAGAGAGCTTGGCGCCGTCCAGATCGTCGTCATTGTTGCTGCTCCAGCCCGAACCGATGCGGTTCTCCATCAGTGTCACGGATCCCACTCCGGGAGCGGAGCGAATTCGGTCGAGGAGAGTGCAATAAAAGTCCTGAGTCTCCTGGAGGGTACGAGCACGCTGCGGAGTGATTCCAAAAACAAGCAGGCCGTCAACGCGCATTCCCAGGTTTTGAGTCTCGTAATTTCGGAGGGTGTGCAGCAAGAGAGCGGCGGCGACAAGCAACAACAGGCAGACTGCCACTTGCGACGACATGAGCACGCGGCCGCCGAGAGCCCGGCTACGGTCCTGAGTAATGTTGGTTGCGGTCGCTCGCAGTACCCCGGAAACTGGCGCGCGCAGCGCAATCCATAATGGCGCGATGCCAAAAGTCAATGCACTGATCGCGGAAATCCCCAGCGTAAAGACCAACACGCTGCGGTTCGGCTCAAGACCGGTCTCGATTCCCGACCAGACAGCCAGCGCGTTAGTGGCGATAAGAGCGAACACCCAACCGAGGCCCGTTCCAGCGACCACCAACAGTGAACTCTCGGTTAAGAGCTGCCGAAAAAGATGGCCCTTGTCCGCGCCAACGGCCATTCGCAAACTGAATTCCCGCTGTCTCGCCTCATTGCGAGCCATGATTAGCAACGCAACGTTGGAGCAGGCAATCAGCAGAACGAGCAGCACGAGACCCATCAAGATTCGTACCGGGTCGCGGTATTGCTGGTTGTAGCCGTCGATTCCTTTGGCGGGATTGAAGTTCAGCAGCGGTTTCCACTTCTTTTCATCAATCGTGCCCAAACCGATTTTCGCTGCTTCCCCGAAGGTGGATTGCAGCGCGCTTTGCGCCTGTTCAGGAGTGACGTTTCGCTTAAGACGGGCAATCAGCGGCAGGCACCACCATTTCGGTGTGCCATAAAGACTCTCCTCGGGCACCGGATCGCCCCACGCGTTCAGTTCTGTCCGGTTCTGCAGCGGGATCCAAAAATCGGTGGAGGTTGCCGGTTCGACGCCGCGAAAATCGCGCGCGGCAATCCCCACGATGGTGAGAGGCACATTCTTGACGTAGAGAGTCGTGCCGAGCACCGAGGGATTCCGGGAAAAGCGGCGGGTCCAATAGTCGTAGCTGATCACGGCTACCGGCGAGTGATCCTTCTCATCCTGCAAGGAAAATCCGCGGCCACTAAAAATTCCGACGGTCAAACCAGAGAAGAAGTTCCCGCTGACCTCGTCGCCTTGCGCCTCTTCCGGCGTGTCTCCATAGCGCACGGCAATCCTTCCGAGGCTCAGCGGAGCGTAAGCGACGACGTCATCCAAAACGTCATTGCGCTGGCGGAGTGCTTCGAACACGGGTTCCGAAAACGAATTGTCCGAATTGCCCGTATTCAAGCCACCGGGCGGCTGGTTGCCAGTGGCGATCTGCAAATGATAGAGCCGCTGCGGATCCCGAACCGGCAGCATACGCATTAAAACCGCATCCATCACGCTGAAGACAGCGGTGTTCGCGCCGATGCCCAGGGCCAGGGTGATTACAGCAACGAACGTAAAGCCAGGGCTCTTGCGGAGCTGGCGCAGCGCGTAACGAAAATCGTGCAATAGGCCGGTCATCGCGCTCCTCCTAACGTCTCTATTCGTACCGCAGCGCCACCATGGGATCGACGGACGCTGCGCGGCGCGCCGGCAGGTAGTTCGCAATGAATGCCACAAGTCCCAGCAGCGTGGCGACGCCTATGAACGTAAGTGGATCCGTTGCTGTGATTCCGAACAGCAAACCCGCGATCAGACGCGCCATTGCGAGCGAAAGGACGATGCCCGCCGCAATTCCGATGCCGACGAGTGCCATGCCTCGCTTTACAACTAGCGCGAGCACGTCAGGACGCCGCGCTCCAAGCGCCATGCGAACGCCGATCTCTCTTGTGCGTTGTGCGACCGAGTAAGACATGACTCCGTAGAGACCGATGGCCGCCAGCAGCATGGCGGTCGCGGCAAAAATTGTGAGGAGCAACATGCTGAACTTTCGCCGCTGTACGGAGTTCGCAATCAGATCCTGCATGGTGCGGACATTGGCAAGCGGAACATCCTTATTAATGTCCCAAACGACGTTTTGCGCCGCTGAGGTAAGAGTGGTCGGATCGGAGGTCGTGCTGCGGATAGCGAAGAACATTGACGGCCATGAAGCCTGGCCGATCAACTGATAGATCTCGGCGTGCGGAGCCTCGTCGAGCCCAACATGCCGGACGTTTCCAACAACACCGATGATTTGCAGCGTGATAGCATTCGGACCGAAATTGGTGAGCTGCTTGCCAACCGGGTCTTGTCCCGGAAAAGTTGCCCGCGCCAGAGCATCGTTGACGATGCCGAGATTCAGAGAACTGTCCCGGTCGCTATCGGTAAAGGTCCGGCCTCGCAGCAGCGGGATGCCCATAGCGTGGAAATAATCGGGCGTGCTTATGCGAATGTCTGCGGAGTAATCCTTCGCGTCACCCGGCGTATTAAAGCTGCGGGAGCTATTGCCCCCGGACAGCGGTAACCGGCTGACGGCGCCGACGGCCTGCACTCCTGGCAACGCCTGCAGCCCTTGCTCCACCTGTCGATAAAACGCGGATTGATGAGCGGCGTCGCTCGAAGGTGGAAGTCCGAGATTAAAGGTCAACAAGTGATCGGGATCGAAGCCCGGGTTCACGTTCATCAAGCGCGAGAAACTCTTAACGAGCAACCCCGCGCCGACCAGAAGCACTAAAGACAATCCAACTTCGGCGATCACCAGCACCGAGCGGGTTCGGCTTCGACCCGCCGTGCTGCCGCGCTCGCCTTCCTTAAGGAACTGATTGGGATTTGAACGCGAGGCCTGCAGGGCGGGAATCAGACCAAAAATAATTCCACAAATAACCGAAACCAGAAAACTGAACACCAGGACTTCCCTGTTGATCCCGATCTCTTTGAACTCGCGGATATCGGGCGGGCTCAACGCAAGCAGCGACGGAACCGCTACGACTGCCAAAATAATCCCAAGAATCCCTCCGAGCAATGCGAGCAGAATGCTTTCCGTAAGCAACTGGCGGAGCAGGCGCCGTCGGCTCGCACCCATTGTCGTGCGAATCGATATCTCACGGGCGCGCACGGTGGCCCGCGCCAGAAGAAGATTAGCGAGGTTGGCGCAGGCGATCAGCAGCACAACCACTACAGCGGCAAGCAGGACAAGCAGCACCGGCCGAATGTCACCGACGACATACTCATGCAATGGAAGAAAGCCGATGCCAGTCTTGTCGTTTGATTCAGGGTACTGTTTCTCCAGCCGGCTTCCGATGGTATCGAGTTCCGCCCGCGCCTGCTGAAAAGTCACTCCTGTTTTCACGCGCGCCCAAACGTCGAGATAGTTTCGATCGCGAAATTGGCGCGGATCTTTGTCAGGGACCAGCGGATGATTCGGCACGACCCATGGGGACGGCAGCCATAGCTCGCCGTACTCATCCGGCGAAAAATTGGGCGGCATGACTCCCACAACCGAGTATTGCTCGCCGTTGAGCTGGATGTTGCGCCCGATGATCGTGCGGTCCGCAGCAAAGTCGCGCTGCCACAGACCATAGCCCAGTACCACGACGTGATCATTGCCCGGCGCGGCGTCGCTCGCAACAAGCGAACGTCCGAGAATTGGATTCACTCCAAACACAGCGAAGAAGCTGGGTGTCACCATCGTGCCTTTGACCCGCTCTGGACGATCGCCGGCCGTCATGCTTCCCTGCCAGCCGCGAGACGCCGCTATGTCGGAGAAGACATGATTCTGCGCGGCCCAATCCAGGTAGTTAGCAGGAGAAGCGTCCCCAGTTTGCGCGCCTTCGTAGGTCTGCGAAACCTTCACAATGCGATCCGATTCCGGATATGGAAGCGGATGCAACAGCACCTGATCGACGACACTGAAGATCGACGTGGTGCTGCCGATGCCGAGCGCCAGGGCAATGATGGCGACCGCGGTGAACCCTGGGTTCTTGGCTAGTTGACGCAAGGCATAACGCATGTCTTGCAGTAAGCCGCTCATGCACTTGTCTCCTGAAGGAGCTTCTTCAACTCCTCTTCGGCGACAACTTTTCCGTCGAATAGGTGGACTTCGCGCTGCGCATGTTTTGCGAAGCGTGGATCGTGCGTCACCATGCAGATGGTCGCGCCCTCGCGATGCAATTCCTGCAACAGTTCCATCACGGCTTCGCCGTTGCGCGAGTCCAGGTTTCCAGTAGGCTCGTCAGCGAGCAGTATTGACGGCTTCCCGCCTAGAGCGCGTGCTACTGCGACGCGCTGCTGCTGACCGCCGGAGAGCTGCGATGGATAATGGCGTACGCGGTGCGCCATGCCCACGCGCTCGAGCGCTTCCATTACACGTGCCTTGCGATCTGCCGTCGGCATCTTTTGCCGGTAGGTCAGCGGCAGTTCGACGTTTTCATAAACGGTCAAATCGCCGATCAGGTTGAAACTTTGAAAGATGAAACCGATCTCCTGATTGCGAATGCGCGAGCGGTCCGCAAAATCAAGATTCTCGACCGTCTTCCCATTCAGCGAATAGCGGCCTCCTGTCGGCGTATCGAGAAGACCGATGATGGACAGCAGCGTTGACTTGCCACAGCCCGAGGGCCCCGACATCGCGACATACTCTCCTTTATCTATGGACAGGTGAATGCCAGAGAGCGCATGCGTTTCGATCTCATCGGTATAGAAGACTTTGGTCAGATCCTGAATCTGGATGAGTGGCTGCCCTGCTTCAGTCATTGCTCTTTTCCTCGCTCTTTAAATTGTTTTTGTTAACCCGGGTGATTTACCCGTTTGTGGTGCGAAGTGCCTGACGAGTCTGTTCCTGATTCGTTTTGCGAAGCACGTCTTACTCAAGCCGCACCCGATCGGTGTTGTCCCAACGCGACATATCCGACAGGATGACCGTGTCTCCCTCGTGCAATCCCTCTATTACCTGAATCGAATTCACCGAGGCGCGTCCAACTTTCACTGGAACGCGTAAGGCGGTTGCATTATCTGTGCTGAGCTTGAACAGGCTGATCGTGCTGTTCTCCTGCCCAAACGCCGGCCTCCCGACATACAGAACGTTGTCCATGCGTTCCAAATCAATCGTTCCGTCAACGCTCAGGTCGGGTCGAGCGCCCTTTGGCAATTCGCCTGTTAGTTTGACGTCGACGGTTACCGTTCCGTTTTGTACGGCGGGATCGACTCGCATGACCGCGCCCGCGATTACGCCGTTGTGGGTATCGACTGACGCGGGTTCGCCAATTTGGACGTCACGTGCCTGCGTCTCGGCGATCTTTACGGTAGCCATCAGATGATCGGGTTCTACAACTTTTGCGAGCATCGTTCCCGGCAGGACGTGCTGGCCGACTTGTAACGGAAGGTCGACCAGAATTCCATCAATCCCCGCCCTGACTTTCAGCGCATCCAACTGTTTTTGCTTGAGCTGCGCCAGCGTGCGCATCTGGTCGACCTTGGCTTGTTCCTGCGCCATCTGCGTTTCAATGGCCCGTTGGTTGGCTGTAAGCATCTGCGTTTCAAGATCATTTCTAGTGGTAAGTTCGTCAGCCTTCTCTTTAGAGGACTTGTAAGCCAGCCCGGAAATGACACCCAGGTCGTACAGAGACTTATCGGTCTGCGCCTGCCGCTGTGCGGTCGCATCGTCCGCATGGACTGTGGCAGCGCCCGCCTTCTGGCTCATCAGATCGCTTTCGAGCTTCACGCGCAGACTCTGATACTCGGCCTGTGCTGCCTTCAATTGCAGGTCGGCATCGACAGCCGCTTGCTCGGTTTGCGGATTGCTCATCTCGAGCAGAATCGTGTCCTTCGTAACCTGCGAACCGGGCAGCATGAGAATGCGAACAACCGTAGCCTCGGTCTCGGCAGGAATCTGACGCACTGCTTCCTGGGACGGCACGAGTGATCCAGTTCCGCGGACCTGGCGGAGCATCGGGCCACGCTTCACTGTATCCGTCCAAACCGTTCCCCGCTCCACGGTCGGCGCGGCGGGCTTCAGGCGGGAAACTCCAAATGAGACTGCGGCGACGCCGAGCACCACCGCGATCACGATCATCGTCTGGCGACGACGTTTCTGTGTTTTGAATTCGGGCCGAGCGATGTCCATTCAACTGAGGAATGGCAACTGGCGTACCACTTTCTTCAGTACGCTAACTAGAAGGAAATATGAGTGATATCGTCGATTCCGAGATTGCTGGAATGTCGGTCGCTATGCCGAAGTGGACGATGGTGTCCGGGAATGGACAGCTGCTTAACACTTAAAGGTTGTTGGAACTGACCTAGCGCGTTTTTGAAAATCGCGCCGGGAGGCAACCGCCGCCCGGCACGATTTCAGTTTAACGGCTTCGTCTGCTCAAGTGCGCGGATGTACTCGATGACTGACTCGCTCCAGCCATCGATGTGCATCCACTTCCCGTAGCCGACGCCGTTCTTGTAGCTCGCCACATTGATCACGTAACCGTTGCCATTTCGCGCGGGCACGCGGTCATGCGCCTGTTCGTCGGTGATGACGATCAATCGGTCGCACGCCTCGCGGTTAAGCGCTTCAACCGCTTTCCCGAGCTGCGTGCTGTTGTGGCGCTGAGAAGCGTCGATGGCATCGCGCAGGGCGAAACCACGACGCGCCGGCACCTCCACCAGATCGTCGGAGAAGCTGTAGACCGCAACCTTCTCCGCGACCTCGCGCAGCAACACGGCCAAACCATAAGCTACGTCGGTGCGCTGCATCTCCGAACGGCGGGAGAGCGGTGCAGTCATCGAGCCCGAAACGTCGACCAGGACGATCGTCTTTCCCGGCAGCTTTTCGGTTCCCGCTTTTTCCGGGTGGTTGACGCACTTCAGCATGGCCTGCTCTAGCGCCTCTTCCCACTGCGGAGCGTAACGAGCCGCAGCCAGAAAACGGAACGGAAGCACGCGCGCCGTGCTCATCGAGCCGAGGGCAGAAAGCACGAGCGACTCGTCAACTCCGGCCTCGCGCATATTGCGCAAGTTGCGGAGCAGAGCGAGCGCACCCAGTTTCTGCTCGCGAAGGAGACGCTCCCAGGCTTCGCGCTTGTTGGCGCCCGAGCTGAGCGCGACCTCCCACGTATCAGGCGTCGTAAGGCGTCCCCAGATCAGCTTGCGCCAGACGCTGGCCTGCGCCTCGTCGCGTGGCTTGGCATGGCTGAGGAAGAGCACATCCCGCAGCTTGATCGGTCCGCCGCGATCGTACTTAGCGAGCTGATACTCATCAAACTTCGGGAACGCCGCCGCCAGCCCCTTCTTCACCTGGCCGGAGAGCGGCACGCGTCCATCCTTCCAGTAGATGGCGACGAACTCGGCGAGTTCGTCGGCTCGCTGGATGACACGAGAGAGAGTCTCCGAAACTGGTGCACGGTGCGTCTTGTGGCGCGCCATCTCGCGGACGAGCAGCAGCGGCACATGACGCAGCTTCATCTGCTCGCGAGCTTCGACGGCCAGCAAGGCCACCTTCTCGGCCGCAACCTTGGGCACGAGTTCAGCGATGCGGCCGGCGATCTCGACTCCGTCCTCGTAGAACTGCGACTCCCAGAGCAGGCACGCCAGCACCGAGCGCCGGAGCTGCAGTTCGGGAGAAATGGTTCGTGCCGGGGCACCCTCGTGCGTGCGCGGTCCGAAGTTGAGCTTGAGGGTGTTCAGTCGGGCCATGGTGGCCTCCTTTCTTAGTTGTCAGTTGTCAGCTCTCAGCCGTCAGTTCAGCTAACCGGTTGAGGAATCTGTATTTCTCGCCGGGGAACATTACGACGACGGAGCTTTTGTTCCGACGATCTACCACTGATCTACATGGCCCGAAGCCGTGACAGGAGTCGAACCTGCGACCTTCGGATTAAAGAAGTAACCCTCGTCTTCACCACCGGCGAAACCTCTATACGAGAATTCCGTGACTTGCTGCCACCGGTTCCAGATGCTTCTCTCCTTGCTCCAGCGCCAGGAGCAAGCCTTGAAATTCCGCCATCGTTTCCGCAGATCGCGAAGCTTCCACGAATGCACGGGCCTCGAAGTCCGACGAGTCCGGGAAGAATCTGCGATACAGTTCCACTTTTTGATGATCGCTCGCTGCTCCCATGAAGAGCCGGTAGTCGATTCTTCCCGGACGCAGGAGAGCCTCGTCCAGCTTTTCGACATGATTCGTCGTCATCACAAACAAAACTCCGTGCGGTGCGCAAAATCCGTCCAGCACGTTCAGTAAGCCCGAAAGCGTCACGCCATTCAGGGTCGACGCGTTCTCTTTTGTGCTTGAGCCGGCAAGATGCTTCTGCGCGTCGCTTGAACTCGCGGCCGCACGAGATCCAGCACCTCTCATGCAATCAATGTCTTCGAACAGCAGCACTGAATTTGCCGGCACCTGATTCACCGCATTCAGCAAATTACGGTCGCTGAAATCCGCCAGATTGACCATGTAGATCGACAACCCAAAGTGCGCGGCCAGCGCCGATACCAGAGAAGTCTTCCCCGTCCCCGGCGGCCCGTAAAATAAATATCCGCGGTGGTAAGGAACACCCAGACGTTCGTAGCGCTGCCTGGATTTTCGGAATTGGGCCATATCCTGCAGCAAGTGCTCCTTCTCTCCCAGTTCCAAAACTACCGATGCGAGAACACGCGGCGAATAGCCTTCCACGTAATCCCACCCGTCGTTGTAGGCATACAAGTACGACTGCACGCCCTGTCTCTTGATATGGCATTTCACAATGTCATCCACAAAATGTTGCAGGAAAGCCCGCTTCCTGCCAATAGTTCGGAACGTGAGCGATTCGACCCGTTTGCCCATTCGTTCGCGTGTACTCTCGGTGCGCGAGAACCACACTTCAAACGGCCGGCCAGCGTACCAGAACCAATGTTTGCCGGGAGCGGGAATCATCGCGATACGCTCGTTGCGCAACGTCGTGTCCAAGTCCACCTGCCGAATTCGTTTCAGAAACTCCTGATCTAGAAACCATTCCTTCACCCAGATGAACGCGGCGTCATCATCTTTCACGGTGATCATCATCGTGGTCTGGGTGACGGTCCAGTACCATATGCCCTCGGGTACGGCGCGCAAGTAGACGCTGAGCCCGCCGATGAGCATGAGCAGCAGCCCACCGGACGCAAACTCATTCCGGCCAGTCAGCATACTTTTCAAAATTTGCAACATGATCGCTTCTTCTAACCGGCGCTGCCGGAATTATCGAAACAGTCTCTGATTTAACTAACCAATGAGTTAGAGGGAAAGAGATGTAGGAAGGCCAGGGAACAGCGGGTCACGGCTGGGCTTGCGCCCTTGAGGGCTCGAACCTCACAGCCAACTAAGCAACTGCATGCTGGCTGTCTACCGAGAAGTATCCGTAACCAATCACCACTGGCCTTGTAAGATCCTTCGCCGCACACCACGACGCAGGATTGCCGGCAGACATAGGCCTGCCAGACGGCTCAAGCTGGGGGAAATAGCGGCAGCGGTATAGTCGATTTACAGTCGAAGGAACCGCGACCTACGCCACCCAGCTATAGTTATGTTTTTTGGTAAGAGCGCCGAACGTCAGTTAGCGAGACGGGACGGACGCCCTATAGCAACTTAGCCAAGTTATTGGCCGAAGTCGCCCGCTTAGCGATTTGTTTGTAAATTCCGCCAATTGTGGACGTCCTTTCATAGAAGATAATTGAAGATGCCATAGGTTCATTATTTTTGCAATAGGAATTTCGGAATTTTTTCCACGAATTCCCGAACTTCCGGGCAGATTTCCTAAAAAATAATTGCACATTCGTCGATCTGGCCTGCGTCCCTTCGACGTCAAACTAGAAGTCCAACACATTCAAGAAAGAGGAGACATAACAATGAGGGTCATGGTGATCGTCAAAGCCAACAAGGAGTCGGAGGCGGGCGTTATGCCAAGTCAGAAACTTCTTGCCGACATGGGGAAGTTCAATGAAGAATTGGTAAAAGCCGGGGTGCTCCTCGCGGCTGATGGATTGCAAGCCAGTTCGAAGGGCAAACGTGTCCGGTTTTCGGGCGAAAAGAGGATCGTGATCGATGGGCCATTCACCGAGACGAAGGAGTTGATCGCCGGCTTCTGGCTATGGCAGGTCCGATCCATGGAGGAGGCCGTTGAGTGGGTGAAGCGTTGTCCCTGTCCTCACGAAGGAGATTCCGAGATCGAGATTCGCCAGGTTTTTGAGGCTAAGGACTTTGGTCCGGCGCTTACTCCGGAACTTCGAAGCCAAGAGAAACGCGTCTCCACGGAGATTGCTGCCAGGAAGCACTAGCCGGAGTGGAAATAAATTTCTAATCGCTGTCGATTTCGCGTCACATCGTTCGATGTACTAGTAGAGCCGGATCAGGCGACTAGGTCGCGCAAGCCCGGCACATCAGCAAACTAACAAAGGAGATTCACACCAATGCGATACATGATGATCGTCAAACACTCTGAGAACCAGGGGCCCCCTCCGCAAGCGCTCATGGAGGAAATTATGAAGAGCGCGGCAGAAGAGACGAAGTCCGGAAAGATGCTTGGAAATGGCGGACTTGGTCCAACTGTTCAAGGCGCACGCGTGCGGCTGGCCGGTGGAAAAGTTACCGTGACCGATGGTCCCTTTACGGAGGCTAAAGAAGTCATTGGCGGCTTCGCGCAGTTCGAACTGTCGTCGAAGAAGGAAGCAGTGGACTCGGCGGTTCGCTTCATGGAGCTTCATAAAAAATATTGGCCGGGCTGGGAGGGTGAAACCGAGGTTCGGCAGATGTTTGAGCCCGGTGAGTTTCCCTGCAAGGAGTAATGCTGGGCGAGAATGCTTGCCGAGCTTCCGCGCGGAGCGTGTGTCAAGCTTGCGCGGAGCGGTCGAACATGGTGTGATCGATATTGGTGACATCTACCGATATCAATCACACCATCGTCGATGGGGATGCCCATCGCGACATCCGCCGAACTATCGAAGCGGTCTGGCGGATCGAGTCGCCCAGACTCATTGCCGGCCTGACGCGCATTGTGCGCGACGTCGGCGTCGCCGAGGACCTCGCGCAGGACGCGCTGGTTGCCGCTCTCCAGCAATGGCCGGAGTCCGGGGTTCCGGATAATCCAGGTGCATGGCTCATGGCAGCGGCCAAGCATCGGGCGATTGACCACTTCCGCCGGGCCACGATGCTCGAGCATAAGCACGAAGAACTGGGTCGCGAGTTTGCCGCGAAAGAGTTGGCCGTGCCCGATTTCGATTCCGCCCTCGACGATGACGTAGGTGACGACCTGCTGCGCCTTCTTTTTATTTCCTGTCATCCGGTGCTTTCCACCGAGGCTCAGGTAGCTCTCACGCTGCGCTTGATCGGAGGTCTGACTACGGGCGAAATCGCACGCGCCTTTCTCGTGCCCGAATCGACGGTCGCGCAGCGCATTGTGCGATCGAAGCGCACGCTCTCCGAAAAACGAATCCCCTTCGAGGTACCGCGTGGAGATGATCTCGTCGCGCGTCTTTCATCGGTGCTGGCGGTTATTTATCTGATCTTCAATGAAGGCTACGCCGCGACCGCAGGGGACGATTGGATGCGTCCCGCACTTTCCGAGGAAGCATTGCGCCTAGGCCGCGTTTTGGCGGAACTTGCGCCCACGGAGCCTGAGGTCCATGGCTTGGTCGCGCTCATGGAGATCCAGGCATCGCGATCCAAAGCTCGTGTTGGGCCGTCGGGCGAGCCAGTTTTGCTGCTCGATCAAAATCGCGCGCAGTGGGACCAACTCCTCATTCGCCGGGGACTCGCGGCGCTTGAGCGCTCGGAGAAATTGGTCTTGGATCAACGCCGCGGCGCACAGGGTTGGTATGTGTTGCAGGCTGAGATCGCAGCTTGCCACGCTCGAGCGCGGACCCCGCAAGAAACCGACTGGCCTCGCATCGTCTCGCTGTATGGGGCGTTGGCTCAGCTTGCACAATCGCCGGTCGTGGAATTGAATCGCGCGGTCGCAGTCGCGATGGCATCGGGACCGGCTGCCGGTCTCGAACTTGTGGATGCGCTGACCGCTGAGCGCTCGCTTGAAAACTATCATCTACTGCCGAGCGTGCGCGGCGATCTTCTCAAGAAGCTAGGCCGGTTTGACGAAGCCCGCGCGGAATTCGAGCGCGCCGCGTGCCTCACACAGAATGCGCGCGAGCGGCAACTCCTGCTTGATCGCGCTAGGGACTGCAAAGCGCATACGTCGTTATCTTGACCCATCGTTAACTTGACCGTTCGCGTGGACGGATCTCCGATCTGATGCGCTTTACTTCTGGAGGTCGAAAGCGTAGATTTCCTCGCTCCCCAGATCGCGCATCGCGAGTAAGGAATCATCCGGAGCAAGTCCAAACCAAACCGGCCAGTACGACATCGCTGGTCTACGAAGATCCTGAAAACTGGCAACGCGTTGAATGGTCGCATCACCAATACGCGCCCGGTAGATGGTCGAATCGCTGACGTCTTCGAAGTAAACGTACTTGCTGTCGTGGGAAAAGCAATGGTTCCAGACGTGGGCAAAGAACCGGGGCAGTTTGGTCCACTGTCCGGTTTCGAAATTTAGTATGGCGAGGTGGTGCATATCCGCAGTCACCGCCGCAAGGTACCGACCGTCAGGAGACCATGACGGTCCCCAGAGATTCTGCGAGCCCGGCAGATCAGAGACCTTATGCGATTTCATGTCCACCATCTCAATTCCCATGCTGTCCTCGCGACTCAGGACGCGCCCAAAAGCAATCGAAGAATCATCTGGCGCCCAAGTTGGACCTAGCTGGCTCCGCTCCTCAACCAGCACCGGTTCGATCGCCCCGCCGTCCTTCGAAATCGTATAGATTCTCCAAGGCTGGCCGGGTTGGAGCGCGGTAAGAGCGATGCGGGACCCATCTCGCGACCAGCGCACCTCCAAAACCAAGAGAGGTGGATACGTTAGCTGACGACGTTCGCTTCCGTCCGCCTTGCTGCACCATAAGGTGTTTTCCGGATAGTTTAGCCATGCTACCCACTGACCATCGGACGAGAAGCTCAAGTGACCGGCAGAGATTCCCGAGAGATAGGAACCGTACTGTCCAGTGCGCGGGTCGTAGCGAACCAACTCCGCACGCTTTTGTACTCCAATCGTAAAAACCCGTTTTGCATCCTTGCTGGGCAGCGGGTTTGTGTAACGCAATGGCCCGTTGGTGAGTCGCACCGGCTGCGCTTTGCAGGGAATGGGAGAAGGCCGGCAATCCGGTTCTATCCAGAGATTACTTTCATTTTCATTGTCGCTCTGAAACAAGATGTATTTGGAATCTGCGGTCCACTTTTCGCAGCACTTGCTCGCGGCGTTATTCCAATTCTCGGGCAGAACGGCGTGTGCGGCCTGGCCGTCTGCATTCACCTCCCAAAAGGCCGTGCGATCGCTTTTCAAGTTCTTCAAGTCGAACCGAATGCGGCCCCCATCTGGGGAGAAAGTTACGCGATGCAGAATGTATTTCGGCAAACCGGCTTTCTTAAACACTGTGCGATCACCGTTCCCGTCGGCATTGACGAGGTGCAACTCAGCCTGATCCTTGATGTATGCGATCTGATGGCCGTCTGGCGACCATGAAGCCTCCGATCCTGTAGCACTTCCCAACCGTCGTGGCGAGCCTTCCGGCAAAGGCAACACCCAAAGAGGATTGTCTGGATAGCTGTCTCCTGAAGTTAAAAGCAATTCGGAGCCGCGCGGCGAGATATCGAGCAGTTGCGGCGAGCGCAAGGAAGTGGGAATCACCGCGGTTTCGCCGCCGGCGGCAGAAGCCTGAGCAATCACGATATTGCCTGATATGAGCTCATTGAAATACAGTCGTGCACCGTCCGTGACCAAACTCGGGATCCAATATTCCTTTACCTTCTTCGCCCTTCCATCATTCGTGATCTGGATACCGCGCCCGATCTGTACTGACGGCGTTCGAAGAAAGATTACGACGCCTATCGTGGCTGCAACCAATGCGGTCGCAACAGCGGCAATCATCCAGAACTTGGAAGCCTGGCGGCGTTCTTTCTCCGGCCACGCGACAATGTTTTCCTGTTTATCCGCCGAGGGCGCGAGGCCAGGCACCAATTCGGGAGAATACTGAGCGTTCCCGATCGTCGCGATGAAGCGATAACCGCGTTTTGGGATTGTCTCTATAAAACGGGGCGTTCCCGCCATATCTTCCAGAGCTTCGCGCAGTTTTTTGACCGCGTTGTAGAGGCCCTTGTCGAAGTCGACGAATGTGTCTGCGGGCCAAACACGGTTCCTCAGCGTCTCACGGGGCACGATCTCGCCCGGACTCTCCAGCAGGATCTGAAGAATTTGGAAGGGTTGGTCCTGAAGCTTTACCCTAACGCCCCTCTTGCGGAGCTCTCCTCGGGCGGCGTCTAGCTCGAACGCGCCGAAACTGACGGGTCGTTTCGATGGCAGGGCTTCGGGCAAAGGTCGGTTCGCTCCATTGCCCACGGAGTCTATCACACTCACGTTGGGATAGATGACCACCTGGCTATCTCGTAACTATCCTCGGAACAATCACTTAACAGAAGAGAAAAAGAATAGAC
>JBAWBE010000732.1:0-20779 GCA_049589635.1 Terriglobales bacterium | reverse complement strand
GGCCTGCACGGCGAAGCGGCGAACTCGGAGTGGAAAGTTGCATCCGCAGTCGCAGATGATGACTCAGCGACGCTGGCAATGGAAGTTACACTTCCAATTTACCGCCTGCGCTTCCGGCGTCAAGTTTCTCTACCGCGTGACACCTTCACGGCCAGCATCAAAGAAACTGTCACCAACCTCAACGACCGCGAAGTCGAATTTCAATGGGTGCAGCACGCAGCTTTTGGTGAGCCGTTCTTCGCAAACGGCGAAGCTACCCTTTTTGTATCTGGAAGGCGTGGAGTGACTTGGCCCGCAGGATATGAGGGGCACGAAGTTCTTGCGTCGGACGTCGAATTCCAGTGGCCGTACGCGCGATCCATCGATGGTGACCCGATCGATCTCTCGCAACCGTTCGTGCGGGATGGGACTGGCTTTGTCGCCGCCTTGCTACTCAACTCGGATCGTGGGAACGCTTTCATCGCCGTCCACAACCGGCGACTCCAACTGGTCGCAGGATATTCTTTTGATCCCTCGATTTTTCCCTGGATTGCGCTGTGGGAGGAAAACCGCGCCCGTGCGAATTCCCCGTGGAACAAAAGAACAAGAGTTCGCGGCGTTGAGTTTGGCACCAGTCCAATGCCGCTCGGGCTTGCCCAGGCTCGTGAAATGCGCCGCTTGTTCGACACGCCTGTGCTTTGCTCCATCCCGGCAAATGCATCCCTTCAGACGCAGTACGAGTTATTTATTCATCCGGCGCCGGACCGATGGTCCCAGATCAAAGATGTCCGCCAAACGGAGCACACCCTCGTCATTCGAGGCAACAAAGATCAAGGGGATAGCGATGAGGAAATCAAGCTCCCACGCGGGAAGCGGCCCCGTTAGGCTTACGGCAGCAGACCATGGGAGTGCAGGAAAGCGTGGATATTCCGATAGGCATCTTCCAGTTCTGCATCTTTAAACTGCCCGTGGCCGCCGCCTTTGATCGTCACCAGTTCGTTCGGCACACCCGCAGCAGTAAGGGCCTGATGCAGTCGCACCGAGTGCTCATAGGGTACGACGGGATCCGCGTCTCCATGAATACTTAGGATCGGCGGCAGTCCGGCTCGAACATAGGTAAGTGGCGAGACTCGCTTTGCAATCGTAAGCGGATCGGGTTGACTTCCAATCCACATCACCGCGTAGTTTTTCTGATTTGGCCCTTGGACTAAGTCGGTGACGTCGCTGATGCCATACCAGTTAATGATTGCGGCAACTTTAAGCTTTTCAGTCCCATCACAATTGTTATCGAGTCCTGTGCCGTCGGGCAGCATTCCCGTGATTAAGGATAGATGCCCGCCCGCGGAGTGGCCAGTCAAGACAATGCGATTGACATCGATGTTGTACTGCTTGGCATTCCTAATCGCCCAACGCAGAGCGCAACGGCAGTCCTCTACGGCCGCGGGCGCGAGCGAGACGCTAGCCATGCGGTATTCAACATTGATGACATTCCAGCCCATCTCCAGAAACGGCATAAAGAGAAGCGTGGCGCCGGTGCGATCGCCGAAGATCCATCCTCCGCCGTGGTAATAGATCAAAGTCGGTGCGGCCGTTTTTTGATTCGTACGCTGCCACACGTCGAGCTTCAGCGTGTAATTGTTTGCCACTCCATAAGTGATGTCAGGTTGAATCCAGTATTGCTCATTAACTATGGAGGCCCAGCGAGCAGTGTCGGAAAGTGCTATTGATTTCTCTTGAGAGAAAGCCGGGAAGGCACACAACGCACACAGCAGAACGATGAGGCAGAGAGAAAGCGCTGATTTCATGATGCGTTCCGCCAGATAAGAATTAAAAAATCCTGTTACGCGTTCGAGCGCACATAAGCTTTAATCGTGGCGCATTCCTGCCCCTCGGAAGGACCGTGCGGGCGAATCACATAGTCCCCCACAGCAGCAGGAATAATAAAAGTCTCCGCGTAATGGACAACGAACGGCAGAAACTTTCCGTGTGGGCTCTCCACCACGGCTTCGCGTCCTTCGCAAAGGTTCAGCACATTCACTCCGCCGTTCGTAGAGTGGTGGACCGGGCCAGTGAACCAGTGCCGCCGCGTCTCGATGAATTCACGTTCGTGTAGCCCGGTGCGCTCTTCCCGCCAGCCCGAGCCTTCGGTGACAGGATCAATAGCATTGACCAGATTTTTCTCGACCCAAGGTGTCGTCCGGTCCCACTGAATGTTTCGAAACCCATGCTGGAGATGGATTGGGCGCGGCGTGCCGTCCAGGCCGAGCCGTCCCCAGTCCCACATCTTGAAAGTAAAGATATACGGCGTCGCGCTGATTTCAAGCACCATGCTGTTCTTGCCCGAGCAGTGCGGAGTTCCGGCAGGTATCAGAAAGTGATCGTGCTTCTTGGCGGGAAAACGATTGACGTACTTGTCGGCGTCAAATTGAATTGTGCCCTCCTGCGCCTGCAGCAAGTCAGCGGTCATCTGCTTGCTGTCAATGTTCTCTTTCAAGCCGAGGTATACACACCCGCCGTCTCCCGCATCCAGCATGTAGTAGCTCTCATCCTGCGTATAGTGGATTCCAAACTGCTGTTGAATGTACTCGGTCAGCGGGTGTACCTGGAACGAAAGATTGCCGCCGTCCATCGTGTCAAGAAAATCGAAACGGATCGGAAATTCGGTCCCAAAACGCGCATGCACCGCCTCGCCGAGTAACTCATGAGGATGCTGAAATACGAGGTTAATGGATGGGATCTCTACCTTCACGTCGCCGAAGCTGAGAAGAAGACTGTTCTCTTCCGGTACGCAATCAAAGCACCAGGCGTAGTTCTCGGCCTCTCGCGGCAGATCGCAGATTTCTTTCATCCACTGTCCGCCCCACGGTCCGGGATCGAAGAAAGGCACTACGCGAAACGGCCTGTGCGCTGCATTCTTTAATCCCTGCTGATGCTGCACGCCGGTGATCATCTTTGGCTCATCGCGCTGATTTGTGTCCAGCAGAAAATCAATTCGCAGAATCAGATCCTTTTTCACACGGTCGGCGACGCGCCAGTCGACAAAGTATGCGCGTTTATATTTTGCTTGCGGACGTTCCGCCGCATTCTGCAAACCAAGATTCGTAACTTCGCCGGCTCGCTGGCGCTGCTGGATCTCCCACCTCGCCATGTCGCAATAGATGAGGAGGTCCCACTGCTCCGCGAGAAGAGCCGCGCCGGTGCCAATGATGACCACTAGCCCCGAAGCCTGCCGCAAGTGGCCTCTTTGTTTCGCCAGTTCGCGCTCATCTAGGAATTCCGTGAGTTCGTACTTGCCCATGAAGGCGAACACCGGATCATCGCCTAGGTCGCGCGCGCAGAGGGATTGAATGGCGCTTTCAGGCAGGTAACATTCTTCAGCGCGCAGCACGATCTGTGGTTTCAGCGCGCTTACGAGTTGTTTTTCAATTTCCTTTTCAAAGCAGCCGGGATAACATTCCACACAGATCACGAAACGCCCGGGCCGCACACTGTCTCCTAGACGTCGGCCAATCGCGTCCCACCCCATCTCGCAGCCATCCCGAGAGTCCGACACGCGGACCACGGGATACTTATCGTAATTCGAGATGTATGGCTTCCACATTAATCCTCGGGCACGGGCTGATCTTGAAGATACGGCAGCAACGGTCGATTGTTGCTGCCGTGGTAAGCAGGGGCTGAGTGATTAGAAAGTGAACCTGAGTGAGAATTGGATTTGCCGCGCAGTTCCGCCTCCGATTTGCGTTCCATCCGCGTCTGCGATGGTTTGGCCGACGACACCAAAAGCGGGGTTGATGTTCGGAACCCCGTCAACTATCGTGCAACTTGCCGGAGCAGTCATTGTGGCGGACTGCACGGAGTTGCATATGCCGCCGTTCGGATTTTCGAAATTCGGATGGTTAAAGATGTTGAAAATGTCCGCCCGGAACTGCATGGTCACCCTCTCTGTAATCGGGAAGTTCTTCGCTTCAGAGAGATCGAGTTGGAAGTACGCGGGGCCCCGCAGAGAGTTGCGTCCAACAGTTCCGATTGTCTCACCCGGTGTCCCGTCGTAGGTCGGTTCGACGGCAAAGGCGTTGATGTTATAGCTCGAACCCGGCCAACTGTGACCCGGAACCCACAAGGGCTGACCAGACACGTAGTCCGGCCGCACAGGATTGCCAAAGAATCCGCCGACCAACGAAATATCCGTCGGAAGTCCCGATCGTGTCTGGATAATACCGGAGGTCTGCCACCCGCCCAGAGCTGTTCTAACGAAGGCGCTCGAACCCTTCAGATCGGGCAGGCTGTAGAGTGCGCTGCCGGTGAAATTGTGCCGCACGTCCCAATCTCCGCTGCCACGATCGTAGGCGGGAGTGTACGGGCTCTCAAAGCCAGGGCTGAAAACATTGAGCATATCGTCGATTTCGTGCGACCACGTGTAATTTGCCTGCAGGTCCAGCTTTCCCACCTTGCGGATCACCTTCACTTGTAGGGAATTGTAGTGAGAACCGAGTCCGTCGGAGAGGATGTTTTCGTTTGCAAAATTTGAATACTGTCGAGCCTGGGTGAAGACGTTTGCGGGATTGGCGTTCAAGGCGGCGAAGTCTACACCGGCCTGCATGTGGTGCACATTGTTGCCGACGTAGCTCACGGTAAGAATAGTGCCGCGCGCCACTTCCTGCTGAACGTCGAACAGCCAGTTCGTAGCAACCGGGTCTTTGGGATTCGTCGGAAACGCATTTACGTTCTGAATTCCTGCAATGAGCGGAGGGTTGGGAGCAGGATAATCGATCGAAAATGGAGGGTTTGCGAAGATAGCCTGAAAGACGTTTACATTGTAACTCGCGAGTGCGGGCACGTTGGTTGTGGTGGCAAAGTTGAAGTGCATCGGATTGTAGAAAAGGCCGCCGTACCCGTGGACGACGGTTTTTCCCCTGCCGTTCGGATCCCATGCGAAACCCACCCGCGGCGCCCAGTCGCCTTTCGGTGCGCTGTATGCCTTTTGGTTGAGGGGAAGCAGCGCCTGCGTGGCCACATCGAAATTTTGCCCCTGATTAGCTCCGGTGGTCCACACAGTGTTGTAGTCGTACCGGAGTCCAAGGTTCAAAGTGAGCCTATTATTCACTTTCCAATCGTCCTGGAAATAGAAGTCCCAGTTGGAATTGCGATTGCCCACAAATCCTGGGAATCCGATTTTTTGCAGGACAAATACGTTATCGTTTTGCAGATCGGAAATAATATTCGGGCTCTCGGCGGCGTAGTCGTACGTTTGTTGTGGGCGCAGCCACTCGTTGTTCCGGTTAATGCGAATCTGCGGTCCAAATTTAAGCGTGTGCCGCCCGATGGTCTTGCTTACATTGTCAAAAATCTCAAGATCGGCAAACGGAGTTACCTGATTGAAACTGTTCGGTCCCGGCAGCGAACCCATGTCGGTGAAGAAACCGGCGAAGCCGGCCAGCGGCGTCGGAGTATTCGAATTGGTGTCGGAATAAAAGCGGTTGATGGCGATGCTGAATTCATTTAGCAAGGTCGAAGTGAAGGTGTGCGTCTCATCGATCTTGGCCAACTGCGTTCTCAATTTCTGAGGTGCTACCTGGCCCAGATTCATGCCATAGGTATCGTTGGTCAGCGAATCGTTGATGTTATAGCGGAAGAAAACCCTGTCCTTCTCTGAGACGTTGTAATCAAGCCTCGCCGAGCCCGTATCCTCGCGAAGAATATTGGGAAGCACCGCAGGATCGTAAATCATGTCAGAACCCTGGGTCGTGGGGTCGTGTCCATCCGAAAAACCCGGATACACGCACTCACTGGGCGCCGGAATGGCGTTACAACCAGCCGGAATGGGCGCCAACTGAGCCACCACTGGCTGCATGGCCGCCACGAACTGTGTTCGAGCGAACGCGCTTAGAGTATGGTTCAGCGCGTTAATAAGGGTGACATGTGTGCGATCACCCTCATAGTTCACGAAAAAGAACAGCTTGTTCCTGATGATGGGTCCACCTAGATTCCCGCCAAACTGGTTGAGTCTCAAAGGCTCGCTCGCCGTGGCAAAGTAATCCTTTGCGTCGAGAGCGTCGTTGCGGAAATATTCAAACACGCTGCCGTGGTAGTCGTTCGTGCCGGATTTTGTGATGATGTTCATCTGCGGGCCGAGCGAGTGGCCGGTTTCTGCCGTGTAACCGCTATTTGAATAATCAATTTCCTGGATGCTATCCACGCTGGCTCGCGTGATACGAGCAGTCTCCTGGCCTTCTGTATCCAGGAAACCATTGATGTCGCCACGCATCGCGCTCTGGCCGTCGAGCGTGATATTCAAGCCGGTAAAAATATTCTCCATTCCGTTGACGCTGCCCTGAAAGAATCCCGTGGAGCCGACCGACCCGGGGGCGACCTCCAGAAATTCACTTACATCGCGTCCGTTGATCGGAAGGTTGGCGACCTGATCCGTATCCAAAGTTGTGCCGGACATGCTCGATGATGTATCAACCGTCGTAGCCGTGCCGTTGACCTGGACGGTCTCCTGAGACGCCGCGACCGCCACCGTCAAATTCACTTGCACCGTCGCGCCAACATTGAGCACTACGGGTTGACTTTTACTTTCCGCGAATCCGCTGGCATGGGTCGTGACCACATAAGTTCCGTAGGGCAATGACGAAGCCACAAAATTGCCATTCTGATCGGTGACGTAGCTCTTCTGAATGCCCGTGCCCACGTTGGTCACCGTGATTGCCGCATGTGCGACAACGGCTCCCGAGGCATCTGTCGCCGTGCCGGTAATTGTGCCGGTATCGAATTGAGCAAACATCGGCAGCGCGCCGAAAAGGACGATCGTCAACACTGCGATCGCATGAAAGGCCCTTCTGGCCCGCGTCATTCCTGACAACTGCGCATTATGGATCATGGAATTTCCCCCTCGGCGTCCGCTAAGTTCACTCGGAGTAAACGGGTGGTGCAAATTTAAGCCCTCGGAATCGTAATGCGGTTCAGGCGTAACAGTCAATGATTTTGTTTCTTTTGCGTCCAAAACGATCTAGAATTTGTTCTTTTGTGGTTGTTAAGCCTTTATTGGCTTCCGGGCGCAATCCGCTCCTTATTATTAGCGGCAATCCTCCAGTCGGACCTTTTTGAGGGTGTCCCGGGGGGATGCTGCCTCTAGGGCTAAACTGTTGCGTTGCGGCCCTTGATCGCTCCTCATGAAAAGCATTTCCAAGTTATCCGCTCGCGCAGTGCTCTTAGGAATTGCCTCGATTGTCGGGAGCATGCTTTTCGAAACGTGCTCTTTGTTCGCGGCCTCCCCAAACTCACCGACGCCGGGTCGTTTCGTCGACGCTACCGAAAAACTCGGAATTCACTTCCGCCAGCAGGCCTCTCCCACCAACAAGAAATACCTTCTGGAGACGATGGGCTCCGGCGTAGCTCTCTTCGATTACGACAACGATGGCCGCCTCGACATCTTTTTCACCAACGGAGCGCGGCTCGACGATCCGACACCAAAAGGCTCGATTCCTAAGAAGGACGGCCCGAAATACTGGAATCGGCTCTATCACCAGAAATCGGATGGATCCTTCGAAGATGTCACCGAGCACGCAGGTCTCAACGGCATTGGCTACTCTACCGGCGTTGCGGTTGGCGACTACGACAACGACGGGTTCGAAGACCTCTATGTAGCCGGATACGGCCGCGGCACGCTCTACCACAACAATGGTGACGGCACATTCACGGACGTAACCGCCGCTGCGGGCGTTGCTGGTTCAGGATGGATGACGAGCGCCGCATGGGTTGATTACGACAACGACGGGCGGCTTGACCTCGTCGTTGCGCGCTACATGCAATGGGACTTTGACGATATCTTCTGCGGGCAGCCGGGCAAAGATGGCTATCGGTCTTACTGCCATCCCGATCTGTTCAAGCCGGAATCGGTTCTGCTCTTTCACAATGACGGCGGTGGAAAGTTCACCGAGGTCTCGCACCAGGCAGGAATCGACAAGCCAGGAAAAGGTTTGGGTCTCGCGATCGCAGATTACGATCACGATGGCTACATGGATATCCTCGTCGCCAATGATTCGATGCCGGAATACCTCTTTCACAACCGCGGTAACGGAACGTTCGAGGAGGTTGGATTGCCTTCCGGAGCTGGACTCGACAGCAACGGCAACACTTTCGCCGGCATGGGCGTTGATTTTGAGGACTACAACAACGACGGGTGGCCCGACGTCGTCATCACCGATCTTGCCAATCAGCGTTACGCGCTCTACACCAACCTGAAAGACGGCACTTTTGATTATTCAACCACGGTCGCGGGCCTGAGCGCGATTTCCCTTCTGCACTCCGGCTGGGGCGTGCGTTTCTTCGATTATGACAACGACGGCTGGAAGGATCTGCTGATCGTCCAATCGCACGTGATCGACACCATCGAGATGTACGATCCGAATGTGCGTTACCGCGAACCGCCCCTTTTGTTGCGCAATGAACAGGGCAAGAAGTTCGTGGACGTTTCAGCAGCCTCCGGCGATGTGTTCCATCAGGATTGGGCGGCGCGTGGGCTGGCGGTCGGGGACATTAATAATGATGGGAAACTGGATGCGGTCGTCACCTCAAACGATGGACCCGCGTGGGTGCTACTGAATCAAACAGACACGCCGAACCACTGGATCACCCTCAATCTGGTGGGTGTGAAGAGCAACCGCGATGCGATTGGAGCGCAGGTAAAAGTCAGCACTACTGCCGGCGATCAGTTCGCCACCGTAACTACCAGCAGCAGCTACCAATCCTCCAGCGACAAACGATTGCACTTCGGGTTGGGTACTGCCGATGCCATCCGAGAGATCGAAGTCCGTTGGCCCAGCGGCATTCGCCAGATTTTGCGGGATCAGAAAGCGGATCGCATGTTCACGATCACCGAGCCGTTAAAATAGATCAAAGGCTGCATTTTTCGCGTGCTAATCAGCGGGTGAATGAGCCTACGAAATAGCGTGCGAAACAAACTCCTCTGCGGCGCTGTGCTACTCGTTTCGAGCCTGATGCCGGGAGCTCAGGTTTCCACGCCGAGTTCGGCAATGTCCTTGCTCCAGGACGCCGCTCAGGCCATGACCGCAGGGAAACTCACTCGGGCTGAGACCGATCTCCAGACAGTTCTGCGGACCTCCCCTGACGACTATCGTGCCCTGGATTTGTTAGGAGTCGTTCGAGTCCTCCAACGTCGCGACGTGGAGGCTGAACCGCTCTTCCGCCGTGCTGTTCAAAAAAACGCGGACTTCGCCCCTGCTCATGCTCACCTGGGACTACTCTATTTCCAGAAAGGTCGCGCGGACGACGCCGTCCCTCAACTGCGCGAAGCATTGCGCCTAGATTCTGCTCGCATCGATGCCCTGGACGCGCTGGTCCAAATTTTACGGGACGAAAGCAAGACTGCCGCGGCCGCCGGTGATTCGGGAAGATCCCTGGCGTTGCTGCGAGAGGCCCGCAACTATGCGCCCGACAATCCCGATGTTCAATTCGAATTCGGGACGATAGCGCTCCGACTGTCGCTGTGGCAAGACGCGATCGCAGCTTTCCAACAAACATTGAAGCTGCGGCAAAGCGATCCAGTAGCTCTCTATAGCCTGGGACGCGCGTTTCTTGGGGAATGGAAATTCGAGGATGCGCGCCAGCAGTTCGCCCGTTACGTGGAAGCCCGCCCCAACGATGCATCCGGTCATTGTGCTCTGGGGATGACTCTCGCAGCTCTTGAGCGTACGCAGGAGGCACAAGAACAATTTGAGCGATCGATCGCGCTCGCTCCGGAGCAGACGGAATCCTACTTCCGTCTCGGGCTTATCGAACTCAATATGAAAGACCTCGACGAAGCGGCTAACAATTTCCGCCAGGTACTAACCCATGACCCGAAACATGCCGGAAGTCTGTCGGGCCTAGGGAGAGTAGCTTTCGAACAGAAGCGTTACTCTGACGCGATCGATCTGCTCCAACGCGCGCTAGCCATTGACGATTCGTCGCGCGAAGCTCACTACTATCTCGGCCTCACATTCGTTCGCGTAGGACGCAAGGAAGAAGCCGACCGTCAAATGGAGATCGCAACTCGTCTGGAGCACGACGAAGCCCAGCATCGAAGGACGGCGTTGCGGATTCAGGATGGGGATGACGTCGATCGCAACTCAGACCCCAAGGAGTGACACCCGCTGATGTCAATGCCGAGGCGTTGTCGGCGATCACGATCTTGAATTTGCCGTCGCCGTTAAAAGCGCCGGCCGCGACTCATCTGGGGAGCGACTGCGGTTGTCATTCATCGCTATCGGCCTTCTGTGGTGGCAGACCTGTGGCCCCGACCGTTTCCAGAACCCGATAGCCTTTTGAAAATTCAGTTGGCGCACTCTCTTGCGACCTGTAGAACAAATGAGTCATCAATGTATATGGATATTTGGGATGAGTTAAAGTCCGGCGTTCAGTGGCGAGTATGTGGATTGTAAGGCTATGAGTACAGACCTCATCATTTCGTCTCAAACCGATAGCCAGCGCTATGAGGCCGTGTTGCGTATCAGCGAGGCGATCGCTGCGTGCCCCGAACCTGAGGAGCTGGCGGTGACTTTGGCGGATGAAATCGGCAAGTTTCTGAACTTTGATCACCTTTTCTTCGTTGTGGTGAAGGAGAACTCTCAGGAGATCGAATATCTGGTTTGGGGTAAGGGCCCTCTACCTTTTCCGGAACTGCCGATAGAAGAGTTGCAGCCCTTGTGGGATGCTGTGCGTAGTAGTGATCCCCAGCATACTGCCAATTGGGACACGGAAGACCGGTATCCGCGTTTCAAGCCGTGGGCGAAGAAAATGGGCCTTGGCTCGGCGGTGCGCATACCACTGACAACCCCGCATCGCCGATTGGGTGTTTTCGGCCTCATTCGCGACATAGTGAATCCATTTAGCGATGAGGAAGTATGTTTCCTGCGGCTGATCGGGCGTGTCGTCGCCTTCGCGCTGGATGACGGTTTGAATCTCAGATCTGCCCAACAACAGAACGAGCGGCTGAAGTTGCTTCTGAATTTGACCAGCCGTATCACATCGAACCTGAAAATTCGCGATCTGTTGCGCGCCATTGCAGCAAATATTCGCGAGGTGATGCATGGCGATTCGGCTGCCGTTTTACTGTTGGATTCCGCATCGGGGAAGTCCAGGCTGGTCGCCCTGGATTTTCCGCAGGGCAAAGGGTTCATTCGAGAAGACGATTCCGTTGTCGTATCCGGACCCGGCAAACGCGCTCTTGAGACATTAAAACCGGTGATTGTCGAGAGGATCGGACCTGACGACCTTCCTCCGGAGATCTACGAGAGAGTAATCGGGGAAGGTCTAAAGAGCACCTGTGTTATCCCTCTGGTGAGTAGAGGTCGAGCATTGGGATACCTGTCGCTTGGGCGCACCACCGAGGCTAGCTTCGCGCCGGAGGACGTAGAATTCCTCGCTGAGGCTGCGGGGCAGGTCGCTATCGCAATCGAAAACGCGATAGCTTATCACGAAATTTCGGAACTGAAAGACAAGCTCGCCCAGGAGAAGCTCTACCTCGAAGAGGAAATCCGTAGCGAGATGAACTTCGAGAACATCATTGGCAACAGCCCGGCGTTAAAGCATGTGCTCGAACTCGTGGAAACCGTGGCTCCCAGCGATTCCACCGTCATGTTGCTGGGCGAGACCGGGACGGGAAAGGAGTTGATCGCCCGCGCCATTCACGACCGCAGCCGGCGTAAAGACCGCACCCTTGTGAAGCTGAACTGTGCCGCCATTCCTACCGGTCTGCTGGAGAGCGAATTGTTTGGACATGAAAAAGGAGCTTTCACCGGTGCAATTATGCAAAAAGTCGGCCGAATGGAACTAGCCGATCAGGGCACTTTGTTCCTGGACGAAGTGGGCGATATTCCGATTGAGATTCAGCCGAAGCTGTTGCGCGCTTTACAAGAGCGCGAATTTGAGCGGCTTGGAAGCACTCACACGAGAAGAGTGAACGTTCGCCTCATCGCGGCTACCAATCGCGATCTCGAGAAGATGATTGTGGACCGCGAATTCCGCAGCGATTTGTACTACCGCTTGCATGTATTTCCGATCCGGATTCCGCCTCTGCGGGAACGCAACGAAGACATTCCACAATTGGTGAGTTACTTCGTCCAGAAGTTTGCTAAGCAGATGCAGAAGAAGATTGAAACTATTTCTCCGGCCGTCATGAAGGGCCTGATCGCATGGGAGTGGCCCGGCAATATCCGTGAGCTAGAGAACTTTATCGAGCGAGCGGTCATTGTAACGCGCGGCAGGTCGCTTGAGGCACCGCTCGGAGAACTTCGGAAAACAAATATGATACCGTTCCCGCATGCTGAGCAGCATAACGTCGAGCGAGTCGCTGGAGAAAGAAAAGATTCGCAAAGCAACCAAACCAGCGTCGCTGACGAATATGAAAGAAGGCAGCGTGATGAGATCATACGGGCACTAACTTCATGCAAGGGGCGCGTCGGCGGTGCCGATGGTGCTGCTGCAAGCCTGGGAATGAACCGTACGACTTTCCTTTCTCGAATGAAGAAATTTGGGATCTATGCCAAACAGTATGCTTGATCTCCACCCCGGCTCGCTATCCTAGCCTCCCTGTAGATTCGACAATTTCGACGCTTTCGACATCTTCGACCTCCATATTTCAAGTTCTGGCGTTTCTCTCCTGACAATTCAGCGACTTACGGCTTCGCACGTTTGGTGTGCGCCTTGCCTTATCGCGAGTGGGAAGAACAAATGCTGAAGATCTCGCTCATTGAAAGCGCTAGGCAGCGGCGGCTGGTTGTGGAAGGAAAACTCGTTGCGCCCTGGGCAGCGGAGCTAAGGAATGCGTGTCAAGAGGCAACAGCCGATCTTCGTGGACGCGAACTCGTCATCGAGATGAAACATATCACGACGATCAGCCAGGAGGGCGAAAACGTAATCCTTGAATTGATAACTGGAGGAATTAAATTCCGGTGCGACGGCGTGTTTACGAAGCATGTAGTAAAGGAACTAACTCGCCGCGCCGGCAGCAATTTTGGCGCGATGAGGAGATGACTCAAGGGAGGCACATTCAGGCTCGCGAAAAGGACAACCGTATGCATATGCCAAATTCGTATGTCGGAGCTGATGAAAAACCTGAATTTCCGCGTGGGGAGGAAAGAACTCAAGCGTTGGAGCAGATCTTACTGACTCGCCTGCCGTCATTCTACTGGCAAGCACACCGCCTCCTGGGCAATGCAGCGGATGCGGAGGACGCGGTCCAGGATGGACTCCTTGCTGCCTATACCCACCTGAACCAGTTCAGAGGGCAGTCACAGATCTCTACTTGGCTGACTACCATCGTGCTTAACTGCGCTCGATTGCAGCTACGCCGACGGTCAAAACACCCCCATGTTTCTCTTGATGAATCCACCGAGGAACTGAAACCAGTTTCAATGTCTGAAGGGCTGGCGGATCACCGGCCCAATCCCGAAGACGAATGCGGAAAGTCTGAGCTAAGTGCTCGATTGACTCAGTTGCATGAACAGCTCTCTCCCACTCTGCGTAGGACATTTCAGCTGCGCGACGTCGATGGCTTATCGATCCGCGAAACTGCGCGGATTTTGGGAGTGCCGATTGGCACCGTGAAGGCCCAGTCAGCACGAGCTCGCAAAAGGCTCAAAAAAATGATGCGGCGTACGCTCAGGCCACAATCTCGGAGGCTGGCAAATCGATTGTTGGGGTTGGCTAATTCGAAAAGCTAAGACTAGCGCGCCGGAAAACTCAGTTGCTCGGTGAACTTGCTTTAGACCCCGCAACCCGGTGAACAGGAGCAGGGGGTTTCCGGAGTGGTTGCACCAATGAGCGCCACTATTTGGAGACGAAGAAATGACTGAAGGGGACCACATTGAAGGTCGCGAAAAAGAAGCAAATGTCTACGCGAGTCGCGAGGACTTTCACACAATCTTTAATGAGGATCTGAAAGAGCTCCATAAGCTTTCGTTTCTACTCACGCGCGATCCTGCAAGGGCGAGGCGATGCCTCGTAAGCGGTCTTGAAGACTGTGCAATGGGAAACCCCGTCTTTCGTGAATGGGCGCGTTCGTGGGCGAAGCGCGCCATCGTTCAGAATGCGATTCGTGAATTGAAGCCGCGCGCCAGCCAATCGAATTCACCACTGCCCGAAACTGTCGTTCAAGACATTGACGAACCCTCGAGTGGCGCAGATGGATACTTCGACATGCATGCCGTGTTGCGCCTTGAAGACTTCGAGCGGTTTGTGTTCGTAATGTCCACCCTGGAGCGCTACTCGGAACACGACTGTGCGCTGCTTCTTGGGTGCTCGGTTCCTAAAATTCGCGAAGCTCGGATCCGCGCTCTTAAGGAGATAATGGGCTCAAGCAATACGGCTCTTTCCCAAGAACCAATCTCTTCACGCACGGAATTCTGCCATTGAACAAGTGCCTCTCATGCTTGGCAAGTTATGCAGCGACGTCTAACGCGCTGCATTGCGTTCGGTGCAACTTTTCGTGTTCGACCAATTCTTCCACCGAGCGCACCAGGATCGAAAAACCACAGGCGGTGCACTTCGATTGCAGGAAGAAAACCTCATTCTGCTCCACGGGATTCCGAGTAAAGTCGTAGTCTTTAAAGTCCATAGGACATTCCTTTGGCCAGATGGCCGGGCGGCGCAGCGGAGCCGACCTGCGATCGAACTGACGCAATACATTTGCCAAAGAATGCAGTAAGCGGCGATTCGTTCCCCACTGCGCTTTTCTCAAGCAATTAGCTTTTTGCTGCCATTTGTTGTTGGCGACTTTAGGCTGTCGAGTGTCGGCTTTCTCGACACTTTCGACCTCTTCGACAGCTCCCGTGCTGCCCTGCCTGGAAAACTTCCTTCAATTGGCACTACTTAGGGTCGGATCGGATCTGGTATGCGATTTGCATTTGCAGAAGAGTGGAATCGCGTGACTGACGCGCCTGAAATCGACAGGACGACTCTCTGGGCACATCTCTCCCCAACCGAGCGGCGTCCCGATTCAGGCGCGTCCGTGACGCGATTGAAACAGAAATTCAGTAACTCGATTGGGGGAGAAATGACGAACCAAATATCTATAGGTTTAGTTAGTGCGGTGCTCCTGCTGAATGGGCTTGGCTGCAGCAACGACAAGGTGCGGGCTGCCGCTCCTCCTCCACCACCGGTGGTCGAAGTCGCGCCGGTCATTCAGAAAGATGTGCCCCTTCAGGGCGAGTGGGTAGGAACTCTCGAAGGGTACGTCAACGCGCAGATTCAGCCCCAGGTGAGCGGTTACCTGATTCGCCAGGATTATCACGAAGGGGGCTTCGTCAGAAAAGGACAGCTCCTGTTCGAGATTGATCCCCGTCCATTTCAAGCCGTGCTCGATCAAGCCAAAGGACAACTGGCGCAAGCCGAGGCGCAGATGGCGAACGCCGAGCTGAACGTAAAGCGTGATATTCCCGAAGCGGAAGCTCACGCCATTCCCCAGAGCCAGCTGGATACCGACACTCAGGCACTCCGAGCGGCGAAGGCCTCCGTCGAGGCCGACCAAGCGGCAGTGGAGCAAGCCGCGATAAACCTTGGCTACACAAAGGTCACTTCTCTCGTCGACGGAATCGCCGGTATCAACACCGTGCAGGTGGGCAACCTGGTCGGACCGTCTACCGTGCTCACTGCGGTTTCGCAGGTAAGTCCCATCAAAGTTTATTTCCCCATCAGCGAACAGGAATATCTGCGCATGGCCGACAGCGGCAGTCCGAGGAACGTGGACTTCACCACCCATGCTTCGCGAATCCCGTTGCAGTTGACCCTGGCCGATGGAAGTACCTACCCGCATCCCGGCCGAATCATCTTCGCGGATCGCCAGGTAAACACGCAGACCGGGACCATTCAGATCGTGGGCGAGTTCCCCAATTCGCGAAATCTGCTGCGACCCGGCCAGTACGCGCGCGTTCAGGCCCCAACTGGACGCATCGCGGGAGCGCTTCTCATTCCACAGGCGGCAGTGAATCAGCAGCAAGGGACGTATCAGGTCGCTGTCATCGGCGCCGGTAACCGAGCGCAGCTCCGCACGGTGGAAGTCGGTCCGAGAGTGGGCACGCTTTGGGTGATCACATCCGGGCTGAAACCTGGACAGAGCGTTGTCGCGGTCGGTGCAGATAAGGCAAAAGAAGGCGCACTGGTGAATCCCACGCCCTACAGAGACACGGAGGAGCGCTAAGCCATGGCAAATTTCTTCATTCGACGGCCCATTGTCGCGATCGTGATTGCGCTCCTCACGGTCATAGTCGGAGTGGTCACAATCTTCACCTTGCCGGTGGCGCAGTTCCCGCAGATCGCTCCGCCTGAGATCAGGTTGCAAGCCAACTATCCCGGCGCAGACGCGCAGACTCTCGAGCAAGCGGTTGACACCCCCATCGAGCAGCAGGTCAGCGGCGTGGACAACATGACCTACATGTATTCGCTGAACGCTACCGCGAACCAGCAAACAACATTGCTCGTCGACTTCGATGTCAAAACTGATCCCAACACAGATCTGCTCCTCACGCAGTCGCGCCAGCAGTTGGCCAACGGTCAGTTGCCGCCCGAGGTAAACAACTACGGAATCACGCTGAAGAAATCGACCACTGCACCGCTCATGCTGATTGCGCTGTATTCGCCGAACGGTACCCATGATTCGAACTATCTGGCTAATTACGCTTACATCAACCTCAACGATCCCATCGCACGGTTATACGGCGTTGGCCAGACCCAGGTGTTCGGCTCGGGACAGTACGCAATGCGGCTGTGGGTGAAGCCCGATCAAATGGCCAAGCTTGGCATCACCGTCACGGACATTGCTAACGCACTTCAAGCCCAGAACACTGTGAATCCGGCTGGCCAGGTCGGTGGCGAGCCGGCTCAGAGCAACCAGCAGTTCACCTACGCCGTGCTGGCTCAAGGCCGCCTTACTTCGCCGGAACAGTTTGGCAACGTGGTCGTGCGCGAAGCACCGAATGGTGGGATCGTTCGCGTCAGGGATGTCGCTCGGGTCGAGCTGGGCACGCAGGACTACAGCCTGATGAGTCGACTCAACGGTAAGCCCAGCGCTGCCATTGCCGTTTACCAGTTGCCCGGAAGCAATGCTGTTCAAACCGTCGAAGGTGTCCGGAAGCTCATGGCTCAGATGAAGCAACGCTTCCCACAGGACATCGACTACACCGTTTCGCTCGACCAGACACTCCCGGTCACAGAAGGCATGAAAGAGATCCTTTGGACTCTCGTAATCGCGATTGTGCTGGTCATTTTTGTGGTCTACCTGTTTTTGCAGGACTGGCGTGCCACCCTCATTCCGATGCTGGCCGTGCCTGTCTCCTTGGTGGGAACGTTCGTTATCTTCCCGTTGTTCGGCTTCTCAATCAATACGCTGTCGTTATTCGGGTTGGTGCTTGCAATTGGACTGGTGGTCGATGACGCCATCGTGGTTGTCGAGGGGGTGCAGCACCACATCGAAGAAGGACTGAGTCCGAAGGATGCCTCCATCAAGGCGATGCAAGAACTTTCCGGTCCGGTGGTGGGCATTGCTCTGGTCTTAGCCTCGGTGTTTGTGCCGACGGCTTTCATACCTGGCATCACTGGCAGGTTATATCAGCAGTTTGCCATAACGATCGCTATCTCCGTGATGCTGTCAGCGTTTAACGCTCTTACACTGAGCCCTGCACTCTCAGCATTGCTGCTCAAACCCAAGAAGCAGACTCGCGGACCGCTGGGAAAATTCTTCGGTTGGTTCAACACATATTGGGAGCGCTCTACCGACAGCTTTGTCCGCTGGTCCGGTGACCTGATTCGCAAGGCTAGTGTGGTGATGCTACTGCTCGTGGTCGCCGGCGGTGCAGCTTGGTTCTTTAGCAAACATCTGCCCACCAGTTTCCTGCCCGACGAAGACCAAGGCTACCTCTATATCAACATGCAGCTCCCGAATTCCGCCTCCATGGAGCGGACAAGTGCAGCCGCAAAACAGGTGGAACAAGTTCTGGCAAACACTCCAGGAGTTCAGTACACGACCAGTGTCATCGGGTTCAGTTTGCTCAGCTATGTCCGAACTTCATACAACGCGTTCTTCTGGGTATCTCTGAAGCCCTGGGATGAACGCCAAAGCCGGAGCGAACAATATCAAGCCATCAAGGCAGGCTTGAACCAGGAACTTAAGCAACTGCCGGAAGGGACGGTCTTCAGTTTCTCGCCACCCGCCATCCCCGGCGTCGGTACTGCTGGTGGTGTGACGTTTGTCCTCGAGGACCGCGCCGGCAAAGACGTCAAGTTTCTTGCGGATAACCTGAACAAGTTCATGGCCGCCGCCCGCAAGCGCCCTGAACTTGCCAACGTCAGCACCACGTTTCTGCCGAGTGTTCCGCAGGAGTTCATCAATGTGGACCGGGATAAGGTGTTGAAGCAAGGCGTGAATTTGACGGATGTCTACAACACCATTCAAGCGTACATGGGTGGGTTGTTTGTCAATTACTACAACGACTTTGGCCGTACGTGGCAGGTGTATGTCGAGGCCGAGGCGCCTTACCGGTCGACAACCAACGATCTCGGTCAATTCTACGTCCGCAACGGACAAGGGCAGACGGTGCCGCTTTCCGCGCTCGCGAAATTCGAGAACCGTTCCGGCCCTGAGTTCACCATGCGCTACAACGAGTACCGGTCCGCACAAATTAACGCTGCTGCCGCGCCCGGTTACAGCTCGGATCAGGCATCGGCGGCCCTGGAAGATGTTTTCAAGCAGACCATGCCTCGCGAAATGGGCTTCGACTACATGGGCATGTCTTACCAGGAACAGAAAGCGCGGCAGGGAGTACCGCCGTCCGTCATCTTCGGATTTTCTCTGCTGTTTGTTTTCCTGATTTTGGCAGCGCTTTACGAAAGCTGGACAGTGCCTTTTAGCGTGTTGCTCAGCACGCCTGTCGCAGTCTTCGGCGCTCTCGCTGCTCTCTGGCTGCGCCGCGTCGTAATCGGTCTTTACCTGCCGCAGTACATGGTTCAAATCGAGAACGATGTCTACGCCCAGATCGGACTGGTAATGCTCATCGGCTTGGCTGCGAAAAACTCGATTCTGATCGTCGCCTTTGCCAAGGAAGACTTCGAACGAGGTATGTCTATCGCCGATGCCGCACTTTCCGCGGCGAGGCTTCGCTTCCGGCCCCTCATGATGACCGCGCTCGCCTTTATTCTCGGCTGCGTGCCGCTCTGGACAGCGTCCGGAGCAGGCTCCGTGGCACGCCAAATCATGGGCACGGCAGTAATTGGCGGTATGGTGGCGGAAACATTCATAGGCAGATTCTTTGTTCCCGCGATCTTCTACGTAGTTGAAAAACTCTCCGGTGCTGACCGGCGAAAAGGACTGCCACTCACGTCCGCCGAAGCGCCCAGTCAAGGGGATTAATTATGAAGAAGACTGCACTCTTATGGATTCTTGCCACGCTGATTCTGGAGGCGGGCTGCATGATGGGACCGAAATACAAGCGGCCGACTGTGGATGTCCCGCAGGAATACCGCGCACCCGCTCCGCAACAGGCCGCCCAAACCTCGTCGCTGGACGACAAACAACAGGGCGATAAACAGCAGGGCAATCAACAGCTGGGGAACGAGCAATGGTGGCAGGTCTATCAGGATCCAGTCCTCACGCAGCTGATCCACACCGCCATTGCGCAAAATTATGACGTGCGCATCGCCGCCGCGCGTGTGCTCGAAGCCCAGGCGCAAGTCGGCATCACCCGCGCGAATCAGCTGCCCTCCGCAAACGTCGGGGCCGATATTTTCAGTCAGCAAAATGGCAAAGTTACGAGCCTCTTTCCCGCTTATCAGGAAAATGCCGGCCAACTGAATTTGTCGGTGATCTGGAATCTGGACTTCTGGGGAAAATATCGCCGACAAACCGAGGCGGCTCGAGCACAGTTGCTGGCGACTGAGTGGGGACAGCGAGCGGTACTTTCTTCGCTGGTGGCCAATGTGGCGACAGCTTATTTCCAGCTTCGCGCCCTCGACAGTGAACTCGAGATATCGCAGCGCACGCTGGGGTCGCGGCAGCAATCCCTGCAGTTAACTCAGACGCTTGAGAGCCATGGCGGAGGTTCGGGACTAGACGTAAGCCAAGCGGAGCAACTCGTCTACACCGCCTCGGAAACGATTCCCGATCTCGAGCGGCAGATTCAACAACAGGAAAACGTGCTCAGCGTTCTGCTCGGTGAAAATCCACACTCCATTCCCCGCGGACGCGCGCTTACCGAACAGCCCGTCCCCCAGAACGTTCCGGCCGGCCTTCCATCGGAATTACTGGAGCGCCGGCCGGACGTCCGACAGGTAGAGGAGAACATGGTCGCCGCCAACGCACAAATTGGCGTTGCGAAAGCCTCATTCTTCCCTAGCCTGTCACTCACAGGACTTGGAGGGCTGGAGAGCAACGCCCTGCACCAGTTCATCACAGTGCCCTCGGAAACCTGGTATGGGGCCTTCAACGTGAGTCAGCCCGTCTTCCAGGGCGGGGCGCTCCGCTCGCAACTCAGGCTCGCCCGCGCAAACTGGCAGGAAGCCACGCTTTCTTACAAGCAAACCGTTCAGAACGCTCTTGAACAGGTTTCCAATTCACTTGTCGCTTCGCAAAAAGACCGTGAGTTTCGCGAGCAGCAGGACCTGCTCACGCACGCTGCGCAGAGAACCGACCAACTGTCCGAGGTGCTTTACAAGAACGGTGGCGCGAGTTACCTCCAGGTGTTGACCAGCGAAACAAATTACTTCTCAGCGGAACTAAACCTGGTGCAAGCCGAGCTGAACGAGCGTTTGG
>JBAWBE010000731.1:0-2073 GCA_049589635.1 Terriglobales bacterium | reverse complement strand
GTTCAGTCTTCATAACACGCCGCCCCTTTCCTATCCTCCGTCCTCACCCCCGCCTGAGACGCCGACACCGGCGGGGCCGTCTGGACCGCTGGTGCCCCCGCTGGATCTAAGGTCGCCAGCCGGAGCCTATGATCCGGGTTCGGGCTTTACGTTCAACGCGCCCCCCAGTGCCGGAGGATCGGTTACCTACGGAATCCCGTTATTTGATCAGCAAGATGCGCCCGGGCAGCCCAATCTGCTTCCGGCCATCCAGTTCTACTTCAATGCGCAATCGCAGCCAATCGAACCGAGCGGCCACATTATTGAAACCGGGGTCATATTTAATTTCTGACGCTATTAGCCGTACAACGCTATCGAAGCCGTATTTCCTTGAATTTTCACGATTTGCGGTATAATGCTGTCGTGGCATGAGCGGGATGGAACCCGGTCAGGAGGTCACGGATGATCGTCCAGCAAATCCGCGCGTTGGCGTCGCGTCTTTCAAAGTACCTCGCTGAGTTCGCCGACTGCTTCCAGACGCCCGAGACGCGTCAGCATCTCACCGAGTATGTGCAAGGGCAGATCAGCAACCTGCCACGCAAGAGCGTCGAGCCGATCGCTCACCTGGCGGACGTGCCGCCGCGAACGCTCCAGGAATTTTTGTCATTCTCGCAGTGGGATCATGACCGCCTGCGCGACACGGTACAGCGGATCGTCGCCCGCGATCATTCAGAGCCGCAAGCCATCGGCATCATTGATGAGTCGGGGCACCCGAAGCAGGGGAAGAAGACTGCCTGCGTGCATCACCAGTACTGCGGGGCGAGCGGCAAGTTGGACAATTGCGTGATGGGAGTGCATCTGTGCCAGGCCAGTTTCGACGGCAAGTTCCGCGCCATGCTGGACAGTGAACTGTTCCTGCCCGAGAAGGGATGGGACGATGAGAAGAGGCGCAAGGAGGCCGGGATCCCCGAGTCGCTGGTCTACCGGCCCAAGCACCTGATCGCCTTGGGGCAGTTACGCCGGGCGTTGGACAACGGCTTGCACTTCGGATGGATCACCGCCGACATTTGGTACGGGGAAAAGCCGGCGTTTGTCGAGGGCCTGGAAGACCTGTCGCTGCGTTTCGTACTGGAAATCCCGAAGAATCTGATGGGCTGGGTCAGGCGTCCGGCGGACGCGGATACGAAACGCGGCGAGGTCCGGGACCTGGTCCGCTGGTCACGTCCCATGGTCCAACAGGAGTGGGTCAACTTCCACATCAAGGACACCGGGAAGGGCCCGATGGTGTGGGAGCTACGATCCGCGCCATTCTGGCTGAAGCGCGGCGATGACGTGGCCGGCCCGTACTGGCTCATCGCGGCACACGACCGGCTCCATCCGGACAAGACCAAGTACTTTCTGTCCAACGCCTCGGCGGGCGTTCCCCTGGAAGTCCTGTTGCACGTGGCGTTCAGCCGGTGGCCGGTGGAGCGGTGCCTTGAAGACGAGAAGAGCGAATTGGGGATGAGTCACTTTGAAGTGAGGAAGTACGATGGAGTGCTCAGGCACCTGCGGATCACGCAGGTAAGTCATCTGTTCCTCGCACGCCAGACCCAGCGCCTGGCGGAAAAAAAATCCAGAGGTAACGATCTGCCAGGTGCGGGATGCGACCAATGCCCTGATCGACGCTCTGTCGTTGAGCAAGGAAGACCAGAAGCGGCGCCTAGCGAAAGCCGCACGAATTATTCGCGACACTCAACAGAAAAATGCCGCAGCAAAGAAATCACACGCCAAGGCCATGCGCAAACGACTGCTGAAGCTTGGCATCCGACTGAAGACGGCACGATGTTGCATCCCGGAGCCGAGCGGGTAGCGTTGTAGGATTAAAGGGCTCACTCAAATCGATTTGTCATCTCGATTGGGGCAGCCCCAAAGCTACGTCAGCAAGTATGAGACGGGCGAACGCCGTTTGGATTTCGTCGAGACGGTCTTGGTGTGCCGCGCCCTCGGGGTCGAAATTGAGGACTTTGCGGCAACATTTTCTGACAGGCTCCGCAAGGCGAGCCGCCAAGGACACTGATCTGTGAAGATCGACCCGAATGTGACGTTTCAGTC
>JBAWBE010000730.1:0-8647 GCA_049589635.1 Terriglobales bacterium | reverse complement strand
GGAGGGGATTGAGCGTGGCGGCAACGTTATATTGGAAGAATTCCGGACTGCCGAATACGTGACCTGTCTTCGCATAGTGAACACCAAACCAAGTGGCAAGCGGAATGATGGGCAACAACAAGTGGATGATACGTGTGCGACGACTTTGCGGAATGGCAAGTTCGGGGAATTTTCTCCTAATCTGAGGCACGATTGCTAACGCGATTTGCCACGCCAAAAGTGCCGCCGGGGCGACGATAGCAGTTTCCTTGGTTAAAGCTGCCGCCGAGAACCAGAACGCTTGCTTCCATGGATCGTCTTCGATATAGGCGAGTAATCCCCAAAAGGTAAAGCCGGCCGCCGCTAGGTCGACTTGCGCCAATGAACTTTGCATGAAGAACACGGGATAAATCGCAACCAGCGCGGTGGTGGCCCAAGCTACGCTCGGATTGGTGGCGGCTCGCGACAATCGAAACAAGCCGAGCAACGAGAATGCCGCCAGTGCCAACATGGCGGTATGCGTGACCAATGTTGAATATCCGGCAATGCGCCAGGCTAACGCGAGCCATGCCATCCCGAGCGGCGGATGCAGGCTTGACGGCGCGGATTGCGGAACGAGCGCGCCGGTCAAGTACAGATCGCGGGCGGCGGGAACGTAGTAGCCAGCTTCGTCCCAGAAATATGGAAGACGCAGAAGCGGCGCATGAAGGAGCATGAGGCCCGCGAAGAACAGAGCGAAGAGAAGGAACTGCTGCGGCGCGGTTAGGGTCCCGGGCTTGGATCTCTTTTCGAAATCGGAAGACGACGCGACTGGCATCGTCAACTTTGCAGCTACCAGCCGCGGATTCATTAATGAACGGGCCCGCCGGGAGCGCGCGGATCGAGTTTGATCTCACCGAAAGCTGCTTCGTAATTTGAGACATTCTGCTGAAGGAGCGCCATGAGAGCTTTTGCTTGCTGCGGACTCAGATAAATTCCCTGAAAATTGTGGAGCTCAACCTGGCTTTCAGAAGTTTGCTGCATGGTGCCGAAGACGAGAAAGAAATCCCACACGTTTACCCGGATCTGCACACTGTTGGAGTAGGCGTCGCGGTAGTCGGGGGTTTGGACGAACTTCACATTGGGTTGGTTCGTGGTGTTCATATCGGGCAGTTTACCGCGTGAGGCGTGGAGAGGGCAAAGAGCGGCGGTGGGAGCGTCAGGAGAGGTGCGGGCAGGAGACGGGGCAGACCCCGTCTCAACCAATGATTCATCTTCGCGGTCTATTTTCGCTGCTCTAGTTTTACCGAGGCGGTCACGGGCTGGCCGTCGCGCATTACTTTTACTTCTACTACGTCGCCGACTTTGCTGTTGCGGAGAGCATCGGTGAAGTCATAGAGATTCTTTATGGGCTTGCCGCCGAATTGGACCAGAAGTCTCCTGCCTTCAGGCCGGCTTTCGCCGCTGGGGACGCGGGTTTTACGTCGGAAAAGCGGACGCCGTTTTCTACCTGGCCAAAATCGGGAATCGAGCCGAAGTACGGGCCGTAACCGCCCCCGCCTGATCCGCCGGCGGGCTTGTCTTCGGCAACGGTGATGAATGTTGGACGATCTTCAGCGTTGGCTAACTGCTCGCCGGTGGCGGCTACGACGTCGAGCAGGCGGGCGGCGGAGTCGGGATTGATTTTTTCCCAGGTGTCGGAAGGCTTGTGATAGTCGGCGTGCAGTCCGGAAAAGAAAAACAGGACTGGAATCTTTTTGCTGACGAAAGAAGTGTGGTCGCTGGAGGAATATCCGCCGGGGGAATATTCGATTTTGAATCCAGAACTCGCCGCGGCTTGTTCGACGGTGGCCTTCAGCGTGGAGCCTGTGCCTACGCCTCCGATGTAGACTTTTTGATCTTTGATGCGGCCGATCATGTCCATGTTAAGCATGGCTACGGCTTTGTTGAGCGGCCGGGTTGGATCTTTGACCCACTCGGCTGAGCCGAGCAGCCCTAGCTCTTCGCCGGCGAAGGACATGAAAAGAATGCCGCGGCGCAACTGGCCCTTTTGCGGCGCTAGAAGACGCGCCAGTTCGAGCACTCCGGCGGTGCCTGAGGCATTGTCGTCGGCGCCCGGGTGAATTTGTCCGATCTGTGCGGGGGCCAGCGAATCGAAGTTGCCCCGGCCGAGGTGATCGTAGTGCGCGCCAATGATTATGTATTCGTCGGTCTTGCCGGGGAGGTAGGCGAGGACGTTGTTGACTTCGGCATGGGTGGTTTTGATGCTGACGGTGACGGAGGCACTTTGATTGGCGGGCAGTTCGAAGGAATCCGGCTTTGACGATGTGTTGATTTGTTCCTGCTCCGCGACCAGCGACTTCCCCGCTGACCTCAGCCAGTCGTCGGCAACAGCGTTGTTGACCTGGACAAAAACGATTCCTACATCTTCGGGGCCACTCACGCTGCCGAAACGGGTTAGCAGGTCTTCTTCGCCGTCTCCTATTTTTCCATTCACGAAAACCAGGGCTTTCGCGCCATGGTTGCGGGCGTTAATGGCCTTGGTAATCAGTTGCGCGTGGCGCGTCATTCCCTGCCTACCGGATTTTTCGGCGAAGGATGGCGGCTCGTAACGAAGGACGAGCACAATCTTGTCTTTGACGTCGATGCCGGCGTAGTCATCGTAGTGGAATTCGTCGGCGGTTATGCCGTAGCCGGCAAAGACTATAGGCGCGTGAACTGAGCCGGAAGAAGAAAAGCTGAACGGGACGAAGTCTTGCTTGGATTTCAATTCGTGTTTTTGGCTCTCGGTTAGAACGGCGAATTCGTTTTTGCCTTTCAGTTGCGCTCCGGTGATTAGATTGAACGGCTGAAGATAGCCATTTGTGCCGGCGGGTTCGAGGCCCAGGCTTTGATAGCGTTTTTCGAGCAAGTGCTGCGCTCTCGCTAAACCTTTGGTGCCTGCTCCGCGACCTTCCATTTGAGGCGTGGTCAGCGACTTGATGTCTTCCAGGTAACGGTGGGGATCGGCTGCGGGGATGTTTCCAACGCCAGCGATCGCTTGGGAAACCGCCAGGATGATTGAACAACAAACGAGGATCAGCGAGTTCAAAACTTTTTTATTAATTCGCATGTGAGGCAAATCGTAAGGGGCTTGATTGGTAGTGTCAACAATCGAAAACCGATCACCACAGGGTACACGGAGGAACACGGAGTAGCTCGGGAGTATTTTAATCGCGGCATTCGCGCTTGCTAGAACCCAGGCAATGCCGTGATTCCCTTTTCTTCTGTGCACTCGTAGGCGCGGCCGGAGGAAAGGTTTTTGTATTCTTCGGTTCGACCGCTTGGCCACGCGATTAATACGCGATCGATTGCGTCGCGCTGTCCCAGGCCAAATGTCACCGGTAACTCTGATTGCGAGAGGTAACTTGACCCGCTTTTTACGGGGCGCGATTGAGTCACTCCTCCGTGGAAGATCTTCACCGCGGCGCCGATTGCTTCGCGATTGGACTTTGTGCCTACGAGGCGAAAGCGGATGGTTCGATTCTTTGTTTGTTGGTCGTTGCGATAGAGATAGGCGGGCCCGTAGTTGGTGGTGATTAAGAGGTCGAGGTCGCCGTCGCGATCGAAATCGCCATAGGCCAACCCTCGTCCGACTTTGGGCTGGCTGAAGCTGCTTCCTAATTCAGCGGTGATGTCAATGAATTTTCCTTTTCCATCGTTCAGGAAAAGCTGCGGCGGTTGAGCGTAACCTACACCGTTCACGTTGCGCACGGAGTCGTCAATGTGGCCATTCACCACTGCCAAATCGAGCGCGCCGTCGAGATCGGCGTCTAGAAAGATGCAGCCGAACCCTAATTTGTCTTTTGACGCTGGGCCCACTCCGCTTTGCAGGGCGACGTCGGTGAAGTTCGCGCCGGACGCGCGGTAAAGGCCGACCATCTCGTTATCGAAATTTGTAATCGCAACTCCCTGGCTTCCAGAGTTGTCGAAATCGGCAACGTCTACGCCCATTCCCGCGCGGGCCTTGCCTTCGGCGGAAAACGCAATGCCTGCATCGACTGCGACATCCTGAAATGTTCCGTTGCGCTGATTGCGATAGAGCTTGTTCGGTTGCGTGTCATTGGCGATCAGGAGATCGGGCCAGCCGTCGTGATCGTAGTCGAGCATGGCTATGCCTAGCGATTTTGAGCTGCTGTCGAAGATTCCGCTGGTCGCGGTTACATCTTCGAAAGTACCGTTGCCGCGGTTGTGAAAGAGCCAGCAGGTTTCTCCGCGGTAGGCTTCGGGGGTGCAATAGGATTTGTGTTTGCCGTCGCGGCTGCAAAATACGTCGTGCTCTTCTGACCACTTCACGTAGTTGCAGACGAAGAGATCGAGCAGGCCGTCGCGGTCGAAATCAAACCAGAGGGCGGACGTGCTGAAGGCTTGCCGGTTGCCGAGTCCGCTGGATTTAGTTACATCGACAAAGGTCCCCTTTCCGGTGTTGCGAAACAGGCGATTTTGTCCGACGCAGGTGATCAGGATGTCGGGGTAGCCGTCGTTGTTGTAGTCGCCAATGGCGACGCCCATGCCGTACATCTCGATATCAAGGCCAGCGTTTCGGGTCACGTCGGAAAACGTACCGTTGCGATTGTTGCGATAGAGCTTGAGGGTGGTGGGCTCGGATTTATATTCTCGCGAATGACCGGGCCAGTTACTGCCGTTGACTAACAAGACGTCTTGCCAGCCATCGGCGTCGTAGTCGAGAAAGGCGCAGCCGGAGCCAAGGGTTTCTGGCAAAAGCTTGCCTCCATAGGCGCCGTTGTTGTGGCGGAAATTGATTCCGGCCTGGGCGGTTACATCTGTAAATTGGAATCCCGGATTGATTGCGCGAGTGGGAGCCGCGAAGGCCTCGAGCAACAAGCCTGAGGTTGAGGCGAGACCCGCAATTCCGCTGAGGAAAGAGCGGCGATTCACGGAAGAGTTACCAGGCCGTTGCGGATGGCGTAGACAACCAACTCGGCGGTCTTGTGCAGGCCGAGAGCGTCCATCATGTTGGCGCGATGCACCGCAACCGTGTTGGCGCTGAGATTGAGAACGGTGGCGATTTCCTTATTGGATTTGCCTTCGACGATCAGCTGCAGAACTTCGATCTCGCGGGGCGTCAGCGTGGCGCTGCGGTCGCCTCTCGGAGCGCGGTCGGGCTTCTTCAGCTGCGAGTCGAGGACGTTTTCGCCTTTGGCCACCCGACGGATGGCCGCGCCCAACTCCAGGTCCACGGCGTTTTTCAGTACATAGCCGCGCGCTCCGGCATCGAGCGCTTGTTGCACCAGAGTTTCTTCGGGGTGCATGCTGAGCATCAGGACAATTGCTTCCGGATGCTTACTCAGAATCTGACGGGTTGCTTCGAGACCTGTCATGCGCGGCATTGCGCAATCCATGACGATTACTTTGGGATGCAATTCATCTGTGAGTTTGACTGCCTCGGCGCCGTCCGCGGCTTCGCCCACGACGGCGATGTCCGGCTCGTCTTCCAAGATGCGGCGAAAGCCCAGGCGGACGAGGTTGTGGTCGTCGACGAGCAAGACTGAAATCTTATTCGCCATGAGCCTCCAGTTCTTCTCTCGGCACTTGCAATCGGATCAGAGTTCCTCCTGGCATCGGGCGGGCGATCTCGATTTTTCCGCCCAGCAGCTCCGCGCGTTCGCGAATCGCTACGAGTCCAATTCCGTGTTTAATCGATTCGGGCGCGAAACCCTTTCCATGATCTTCAACCTCGACCTCCAACGCTTGCGGAAGAAATCGTAATCGCACCCAGCTTTCTTTGGCGCCCGAATGACGCGTCACGTTGTTTAGAGATTCCTGCACCACACGATACACATGGACGGCGGCGCTGCCCTTCACGGGAAATGGCTCTCCGGATTTTTCATAGGATACGCGAATTCCAGATTGCCTTTCTACCATAGGCAGGTACCAAGCCAGCGTGCTCTGAAGGCCTGTTTCCTCGAGCATGACCGGATGCAGCGCCTGCGAGAGGCTGCGCACCTTGTCGAGAGCCTGCTGCGTGATCTCGGCGACTTCGCGAAGGTCAGAGCGCAGGGGCGAGCTTTCCGGCAATTGCTTTCCTGTGCGCGTCAGCATGGCCCCGATGGCGGTAAGGATCTGACCAAACTCATCGTGCAATTCGCGTGAGATGTGGCGCAGCGTGGATTCCTGCATGGCGATCAGCTTTTGCGCGAGTTCGCTGCGCTGCTCGGAGAGCGCTGTGAGTTGCGCAAACAGACGGCGGTTCCACCGGATTAGATAGAGGCTCGTGAAGAGAATGGCAATTAGCGTGGCCGTGAGAAAGAGATAGACCTGGCGCTCGACGCGATCGTAGATTCGCTTGATTTGTTGCGTGGCTTGCTCTTCGCTCTCATTGTTTTGCACGAGGAGGCGCGAGACGGCAGTGCTGAGGGCTTCCTGACGGGCGCGGAGCGAGATGCGAATCTGGGTGCGAGCTTCTTCCTGGCTTGCGCTTTTCGCGAGCGCGAAGGTGCGGTCGGCAGCATCCCAGAACTGCTGAACGGAGCTTTCGAGGTATTGCTGTTGATCGGCGCTGCGATTGACGGGCGCGACCTGGCGCTCGCGGCGCAGCGCATCGCCCAGATCGGCGCGCACCCGCTGGAATTGCGCTGACCAGGCGGTGAGCGGGTAGGGTTCGTCGTTGTCGAGCATGTCGCGCATGGCGAGGGCGAGCGAGTTCAGATCGTTCTGGATGCGCAGAAGTTGGAGGGAATCGCGGCGATTGCGGTCGACGAGATTGTTTTGCAACCCGCGCAGGCCGGAGAGCTGGCTCGTGATGTAAGCGGAATAGGCGACCACGGCCGCCAGCGTGATGATCAGCCCGAAGAATAATCCGGCGGTGGGCGAGCGATCACGCGAGTGTGTGGGCGGCACGACAGGAGAATACAAGATCGAGCCGCGAGTTTCGAGCTGGGAGACGCGGCTAAAAATTGCGAGCGCGCGCTAAACGCAAAACAGCCCGCTTCATCTCTCACTGGCTAAGACAGAAGCGGGCTGGATTTGGTGTTGTGGTCGGATTACTTCCGTCCTCCTCCGCGTGCTGGAGGCGGCGAATACTTCTGCTGCAACTGCTGACGCTGCTGGGTATGCTTTTGCTGGAGCTGCTCGGTCTGTTGTTGATGCCGCTGCTCTACCTGCTGTTTCTTAGCGTCATCGGCATTCTGCTTGGCTAGTTTCGCGTGTTCTTTATCTTGCTGCTGCTGAAGTTTCTGGCGCTCCTGGTTTTGCTTGGCGATCATCTTGTCCTGCTGCGCCTGATATTTCTTGTCCGTCTTGGGATTGCCGGTGTTCGGCGTGGTGCGTTCAATGGGCGCCAGATCGCTCGGATGGTTGGGGTGAGCGCCTCCAGCCTCTGCATGGGATGCGGCTGCACCGCGACTGGCGTGGGGTGTGTATTCTCCACCCGCTTCCCGTGCGGCCACGGCGCCAGACTTGAAATCTCCGGGCCTGGCAGTCGCGGCAATGGCGGGTTTGCCATGGTTGGCGGATGCTCGCATTTCGGGGTTTCCGCGCGCCGCCTGGATGTGCTGAGTTTGCGCGGCCACCGGGCCGATGTGCCGCTGGCGTGCGGCAGCTTCGTCTTCCGGCCGAGGACGTGCGGTGATTCCACCGGGGCCTCCGTTGAAGCTAACGTGATTGACAGAATTGTGCTCGACCGTTTGGTTGTAGACGTTATGAATAACTTCGACATTGACGTTCAACACCGCCCGGTTATAGAAAAAGTGTCCGCCATCCCAGCGGCCGCCGACGAAACCTTCGCCAAAATAGCCGAAGCCGTAATCGATTCCGCCATAGAAGCCGACCTGCGGACCCCAATAGCCATCATAGAAAAGAAATGCGCCGTTGTCCCAACCCCAGTAAGGCGGAGTCCAGAAGAAACCGACTTCCGGCGCCAGGATCCAAGTGCCGGGGATCCAATAGTAGTCGTCGATGTCTGCATCCCATGCCCAATATCCGGGGGTCCAAAGATAACCGTCGCCGGGACAAATGGGTTGTTCGTAGACGGGAAGCGGGGGCGGGCCGAAGCCAACGGAAATCCGAATCTGGGCTTGCGATGGCGTGGACATAGCCGCGGATATGGCTAAGACGATCAGTGCGAACAACACGGTACGGGGGGAGAAAAGTTTGCGCATGTTTCCTCTTGCCGATTTCCTACGCGGGCCCGGTACTGCTCTCGTCGGCTGCGGGTGCGTGGATGCGACGGCAGAACTATACAAAGACGCTAAACAGGTGATTAGGGTTGGATATCCTACTTCTTGGGCGTTTGCTTTTTGGGTGCTAAAAAATATTTTACGCTCCTTCAATGAGTTACGCGGAATCCCTCCAAATTAAGGATTGACAGGGTTTTGCCGAAGGACTACTGTAGCTGCTCTTGGCGAATGAAAGGCGAATATCCGTGGGTGCCACGTTGTCAGATACCCAAATTTTGAGAGCGCAGATCAGAGCCCAGATTCAATCTCAGATCGAAGAGAAATTGCCTTCGGCTTTTACCGTCTACCGGCGGCAGGAGCGGGGCAGCATTCCGACCGGAATTGCGCAGATTGATGAGGCCGTGCAGGGCGTTCCGCTGCATGCTTTAACGGAAATTTGCGGCAGCAATCTCGCTTCATCCGGCAAGACTTCAGTGCTTACTTCCCTGCTGGCCCGGGCATCGCGAGATCAT
>JBAWBE010000729.1:0-1955 GCA_049589635.1 Terriglobales bacterium | reverse complement strand
ATCTTAATGACCTCGATGAGCACTTACTCACAATCTTCAAGAAGCACCATCTGGCTGGTCTGACGGTCGGCATTCTCGTCAATGGACAGGTCGTACATAGCAAGTGTCTCGGAATGGCCGATTTACGCTCCCGATCTGAAGTCTGCGAGTACACGACTTTTCGGATCGGCTCGATCTCCAAGACGTTTACTGCAGTTGCACTGATGCAGTTGTGGGAGCGCGGCCTGCTGCATCTGGAATCGCCGGTCAACGATTTCCTGAAAGCATACAAGATCGTCCAGCCGCCGCTAACGCCACCAATAACTTTCCGCCATCTCTTGACCCACACTAGCGGTATTGGCGAATTGCGCCGATGGACAGATCTGTTTCGGCCAACTCTTGGACTCACCATTTCATTGCGCCGACCGTCTACGCTTCGCGAGTACTATGCGCCGGCGCTACGAGCTGAGCTTCCGCCAGGCTCCAAATGGGCTTACTCAAACCACGGTTTCACAACACTGGGCCAGGTCATCGAAGATGTGAGCGGACAGCCGTTCGCCGAGTACATGCTCGAGCATGTCTTCGCGCCTCTCGGAATGATGCACACAGACTTTCAGATGAGTTGGCGGGTCACTCCCAGGTTTGCACAGGGCTACGAGTATGTCCGCAGAACACTGCGCAATATCGCAAACAGCCACATTGTAATTGCTCCAGCGGTCGCCGCGGTTTCAAATCTTGAGGATATGCTGCTCTACCTTGCTGCGATGGCCGGCAATGGTGCGAACCGATATGGTCGCGTCATCGACGCTGAAACTCTGGAGCTGATGTCAACGCCACATTATGTCTGCGATCCACGGATGCCTTCAAACGGGCTAGGCTTCATGATTGAGACCCGTGGCGATCGGCTGATCTTCGGACACGACTTAGGCTGGCCCGGCTATTCCGGATCGATCCGCGTCGCGCCTCAAGTGAGGGCGGCCGTGGTCGTGCTGACCAACACGGCAGTGATGGCTAGCGGTTTTGCGACGATAACGATCGCGAATGAGGTAGTGGGCCGGCTTGTCGATGATCGATTCCCGGACTCGGTCGAGGTTTCCGAGAGTCCTGACCTCTGGGCGCAGCTGTGCGGATCGTACCGGCCCGAGCGTGGCTTCTATACGAATCTCAGAATCTGGAGACTGCTCGGTGGAAGAGCGGATATAGTGATCCGGGACGGACATCTTGAAATGCGCACTCCCTTGGGACCATCGAAGACTGGGATGCTGCTCCGTTCGGCGGATCAGCACGATCCGTTGCTCTTTAGAGGTCATCTGAACGGACTGGATATCTGGGTTCTCTTTCGGCGGAACAAATCAGGCGTAGTTGTGTCCTTGTCAGTTAGCAGCACCGCAATTTGCTTGAACCTTTACAAGAAGCTCTAGTTGGCGTGAGCGTTGCCACTTGGAATCCGCAGCACCACGGAATTGGTGGCCCCTTGAATGATGTGCCCATCAGCCGACAGCGCTTGCCCTTCAGCGAGTTTTGCCGTGATCCGGTAGTCCCCGGGTGCGCCCCTGAACAAAGCCGATCAATCGCTGCCGGTTTTCAATTGGCCGTTGGTGCGCCATCCTTCTAACAACTTGGCGAGACGGATGGCAGCCGCCTTTGGCCGGAGCGAACGATCGAACAAGCCACCCTCCTCGACGAAGCGATAGTTGTCGTCCAACCCCCACCAATTGATTCCCTCGACTTGAAGGTTGCCGTAGGCAATCGTAAATGCGCCCTCCAAATAATCAGCCTGTGTCTGTTCGTCTGATCTAGCATGCCACCAGCTCGCATTGCGTCCACCATGATCGGACGAACCTACCGCTATCTCTGCGATCTGGATCGGCTTGCCCAGTTTCGAGTACCGATCCAGTTCGGACGCGAAGCGAAACAAGTCGATCGCAGGCACCTGTATTCCGCCGGCTACATCTACCCACGCGCCGTTGTAATCT
>JBAWBE010000728.1:0-1501 GCA_049589635.1 Terriglobales bacterium | reverse complement strand
GAGAAAGATCCGCCGTGCGTATCAAGACGGTTCCGTCTGGCTCCACGTGGCCAGAGAGATATTTCCGTCGGGCGATCTCTTCAATGGCCAGGCGGTTTTCCCGGAACACTTCGAGTCTGTTCCGAGTGTCTGCGTGATAATGATCGTCCAAGGCCTCTTGGCTGATAGCGCTTCGTATTCGCTGCCCCCTGTCTAGTCCCCAAAACTCGACAACGTCCCGCGCACCGTCATACCGCGCCTCGGGAGCAGGGAATGTCAGCTCCTTGTTTTCCCAAGCAGCCTGCCACGCGACGAATTCACTGGGGCGAACCCCAAGCCGCGCAAAATTTCCCTCATGCAGGCTGAGCAAATCGGACTCGGCCATTTCCCTGAACTTCCCTCTCTCATCCGCTGCGACATTGTTGTTCAGCCACTCGGCGATATACGCGGTTGCCCCTTTCCTGTCCAAGTGCTGCCGCACCACGTCACTCACGAGCTGTCGCAACGCTTCTCGATGCCGTTGTCTGAAAGGATCAGGATCGCCGAGGGATTGCCTCACGGCCGCGTAACGCTCAGCCGATCTCTCATAGGCCCAGATAAAGACGTCCTTCAATAGGTCCACTTTGTTCAGCTCATAGACGCCGAGCATTGCATCCGTGTAGCTTGAGCGCGGCACGCCTACGAATGAGATCGGAGACAAATTTCCCTTGATGAATGGAATATTTGCCGCCAGACGCGATACGCGCTTGTTCACATCGTCAAAGGGCTGAAGGTACGGCAGCTGCACCATGGCGAAGAGCGATTGCTCAAACGGGTCCTGAATTGCTGCCGCCGTCGCCAACACCTGGTTAAAGCACTCCTCGATCAACTGCGGAACCTCGAGCGGATGGAACGCAGACTTTTCAATGCCGACTGCAATACGCCGCAGGCGTCCTGCGGCCCCCTCATCGCGCAGGAGGTTCTGCGCGAGAATGCCGTGGAGGTTCAGGATCGTATAGCGGTTGAAGCCGATGTCGTCTGCTGCGCTGACAAGGAACGCTATCGCGTCCTTGTGATTGAGAATCATCTGGGCTTCCATCCTGTTCCCGCCCTCTGCCTCTTCGCCAAATTCAATCAGGCGGCGCGTATCAAGCAGCGAGTATGTATTGCCCTCGAGTCGGCTTGAGTTCCAGGACAGGTCGATGAGCAGGCGGTTGAGAATCTGCTTCGCGTAAGTGCCGGCCGCTTCGACACCGGCCTTCGTCGTGCCAACTTCTGCCAGATGCGCGCGCTCTTGCGGAGAAAGGTAGAAAGTCGTGTTGGGTCGGTAGCCATCAAGAAACTGACGGTTGTATCCCACCGCTGTTCTTGCCGCGGATGACTGTCGCAAGTATTCGCGGATCTTTTCGCTCTCGGCGGAGAGAGGCAGCACTGCCTCCTCCGGCTTCTCCTCACCGAGCGTGGCCTCGCGCGCCTTCGTTTCCTTCTGTTTTTCTTCCGCCGCGCGTGGAAGCCGGTATCGTGCGGCTGGCCCTCTACCTTC
>JBAWBE010000727.1:0-22307 GCA_049589635.1 Terriglobales bacterium | reverse complement strand
TCGCGAGCGCCTCACCTGCCTCTTGTGTGCGATGAAGATTGCGATAGAGGGTTGCGAGCTGATACCACGACATGATCCTGAGTTCCTCGCTGTCTTGAGGATTGGTCGCCAGGCGGAAGTGCTCGATGGCGCTGTCATCCTTACCCAGCGCCGCGTCACCCTTGCCGAGATAATAGTGGGCATCGGTGATCGTCGGATTGAGAGCCAGCGCCCGATCGAGGAGCGGAACGCCGCTGGCTGCGTCGTCGCGAGTCACCCGCAGACTTCCCAGTTTGTAAAGCGCCACGGCGTTGGCGGGATCGATTTCGATCTCCTGCGCATACGCGTCGTCGGCTTCCTGCAACTTGCCCGCTGTCCAACACGCGTCTCCCAATTCCTCATGCAGGCCCGGTGCGCGCGGCGCCGCGGCCGCGGCAAGACGGAACTCGCCGATTGCATCGTCCGTGCGAAAAGCCTCGGCGTCCGCCTGCCCGAGCACCTCATGGACCCGCCACGAGTCCGGGCTAAGCTTGAACATCGTCGAGTAGCTTTCTTTCGAAATCAGCAGATGGGCTCGGCCGCGATGGTAGAGAATGTCGACGTTACTGGGGTCAAGGGCGGCGGCTTTGTCCAGCCTGGACGCAGCCGACTGAGGCTGATTCTGGGCTAGCTCCACGACGCCCAGCCACATCCAGCCGGCGGCGTTCCTGGGCTCGAGCTGGATCTCGTGGATCAATTCGTCATGGGCCACGGAAAGACGATTCAACTTGTAATTCACGATGCCAGCGAAGAGACGCACTCCATGCAGACCAGGCTTTAGGGATGCGGCCTTCTGTAGCGCCGTAAGCGCGTCTTGTAACTGGCCGGCTGACTGCAATGCCAGACCAAGGTTGAAATATCCCTCCGCCGAACTGGGTTGCAAACGGAGAAACTCTTTGAAGTCCTTGGCGGCTTGGGCGGCATCACCGTTTCTCATGGCGGCATTGCCCTGCGCAAACAGCGACTTCGCATCGGCATCTTGGGCGATTCCAAGACGGCAACAGAGCACCAGAGTCAGAGTAACCAGCAGCCGCGGAAAGAGCCTTAGCACGCCCTTAAGCATATCCGAAAGCCAAAAAGAAAAGGACTGCGGAGCATGACTCTCCGCAGTCCGGTCATTCGCATTGCAGGCAGAACTGTCTGGTCCTTCACCGCTTGCGTCAATAAGTAATTCTCAGCACAAACTGAACGTTGCGCGGCCCGTTCAGAGTGCTGCTGATCTGGCCGAAGTTGGCGTCTAGAACGCCTGAATCCGGCTTATTAAAGATGTGACGATTAAAGGCGTTGAACAGCTCTCCCCGGAATTCAGCTTTGACCCTTTCGCTAATCGGGATCGCCTTGGCAATGCTGAAGTCTTCGTTGTAATAGGCGAAGGATCGGATGTCGGCGGAATTACGCGGCATGTCTCCGAACTGGAACGGACCAGCTCCGCGATTCGCGTTCGGGTCCGCGAAGGCAGCGCAGTTCCAGTAGCCCGTCATGCAAGCGCCCGAGCCCGGACCGCCCCCACCGGTGTTGTTGAATGAGAACACATCGTAACTCCCCGTGAACCCCTTTACTGGCTGTCCTGGCACTCGGTTTGGACGAATGCCATTGTCGAAGCCGGGAATACCGGGTTCTCCGAAAAAGCTGATGGGCTGCCCGCTCAGGTAGCGCTGTATGCCGCCAATACGCCAGCCGCCGATGATGGAATCGACCGCCTTGGGGGTGCTGGCCAGGAAACGCTTCCCATGGCCAACCGGCAACTCGTAGAGGTAGCTGATAACGAAGTTTTGAGGAACGTCTTGGTTGCTGACCGCCTTTTCCGCTTTGTGATCAAACGGATTCTGTGTTCCCCCCTGGCTTTGCAGCGTGCTGTAAAACGGTTGAATGCTGTCCGCATCGGTGATCGTCTTCGAGAAAGTGTACGAGGCGAGCAGGTTCAAGCCGTTGTGGAACCTACGCTCCAGCTTGGCTTCGAGAGCGTCGTAACTCGCCTGGCCGACATTTTGTAGATAGCTATCTGTATTGATGTATCCATACTGAGGGAATGGCCGCAGAGCCTGGGAGACATTGCCGCCGCCGCCCCAGGTTTGCTGGAAGTTGGCATAGGGCAAGGGCACGCCTCCGCATGGAGCGACGCAGAAAAGAGTGTTGCCCAGTGCCAGCCCGCTTTCGGGCATATCATTCGGGTAGTCAATCAACCCGTGCAGGCGGACCGAATGCTGACCTAAATAACCCAAGGTGAAAATAAGATTGGGTACAAGCTGTATCTGACTCTCAAGAGTCCAAGTCTGCACCATGGCAGGCCGGCCGTAGCTCTTGGCCACATAATCGACGCCTTGCCCGTTCAACTGGGTCGGATCAAGATCTGGCGTCGTTGGAAGTGGAGGAAGCCCGTTGTCGAGCAGTGGGCCCTGCATGGGATCGGCAGTGAATACGTTGGGGGTTATCGTGAAACCCGCAGTTGTTCCCTGGCCGTAGTCGGCATCTACCAATGGTCCGTAGTAAATTCCATAATTGCCGCGAAAAACGATGTTTCGATTGAAGTCGGGATTCCAGGCAAAGCCGATGCGCGGCTCGAAATCTTTATAGTAGGTATTGGCCCAGGTCTCGCCTTTGTTACCATCTCGGCCCGCTCCGACTCCGCCGAATACTAACGCTCCCAATTGCCCGCTCGCGCCGGTGTTCGGCACATTCGGTTCGAAGCTGGTTGTGTCTCCCTCGGCCTCGTGCCGGGGCGTCTCATAGCTCCACCGCAATCCGAGATTGAGCGTGAGATTGTGCCGGATCTTCCAGTCATCCTGGGCGAACGCAGCAGCGTAATGATTGATCCATCGAGGCGCGTGCAAATCGACGATGCGATTCACGTCGCCCGAGAGCCCGATCAGGAAATCGGCGAAAGCGTTACCTGTGTTCCCCTGTTGGGTGATCAAACCTGCCGTCTGTCCGGGATAGAACGTAAAACAACCTGATACTCCGCTGCACGTTCCGCCGATAAAGCTAACGAACGAATACTGGTGGTAGGCTACGTTCCCGCCGAACTTAAAGCTGTGCGCGCCGTGCACCCAACTTACGGTGTCGTTCAAAATAATCGCGTTGTCGACATCCTGCGCATCGGAGTTTTCTCCCAGGCTGGGATATGGACTGCCGATAAACTCCATGCCTGGGAAAGTTGGACCTGCCGCTAGGGGAAGCCCGATGGCCGCTCCCCAATTTGGATTTTCTCCAACCGCCTTCGCTTTGGTGTAGTTGTTCGAGCGGTTGCTTCCGAACGTCAGTTCGTTGATCAACGTCGGCGTGAAGGTCCAGTCCCAGCCAACGCGCAGGAGCTTCCCGAAGTCGTCGCTTACCGGGCAGCAACTGTTGATCGGAGGGGGCAGGTTGAAGCCGTTGCCCTGATCGCTGTTCTCGCGGGAGCTCCAGAAGCCCCAGATCTTCTGCTTCGCTCCCAGGTTCTCGTCGATGCGAATGCTGTAAACAGTTTGGCTGAGGGTGTCAGCTGTGTCCTGGATGTAGTTGGCTCCAGTGCCGGTGAAGTTCGGCCCAGGAATCAGCTTGAGGACATTCCCCGCCACTGTGCTCAGCCTGTTTAACGGGATCTGATTGTTGGGGAAGGGCGACCGGCACTCGTTGGGCGTACCAGTGTTCTGTTGTGTCAAGGGATCGAATATCTGGCCGAAATACATCGGCCCCCCTCCGGTGCAAGGGTTAGTTACGCCGGGGATTTGCGCGCCCAGGAAGCTCGAGAAATCGAAATAAGGATTGGTTTGCCCGAGAACATCCGGTGTCGGCACGAAGCTGGTGACCGCTGAACCGGTGTTGTACCGCAGTTGCTCCCACCCGAAGAAAAAGAACGTCTTGTTCGTCCCGTCATAAACATGGGGAATGCGAATGGGGCCGCCGAGGGTGATGCCATAATCGTTCTTCGTGTCGGGCGGACGTCCGAAAGCGGCGGTCTGAGTGGGATTCTCAGCGAGGTAATGGTTGTTAAACCAGTTGTTCCCGTCCAGCGCCGCGTTCTTATAAATGTCGTAGACGGTTCCGTGATAGGAATTTGTTCCGCCGCGTGAGTTGAAGTTGGCGACGCCGCCCGTCGTGCGGCCAATGTCAGCCGGTAGCGCCGAAACGCTGACGCGAAATTCCTGGATCGCCTCCACCGAGGGCGAAATTCCGTCAAAGCCTCCTGAGCCGTTTTCAGCGCGGTTGGTACTAATTCCATCGACCAGGTATTCGCTGCCGAGGGTCTGGCCGCCGTTGATCTTGGCGACGATCTGTCCGCCTCCTCCCACGGATGAGGTGCCGCCGCCTACCGCCGCGCCTCCTCCGGCGCCGCCCGCCGAAGTGCCCGGACCGACTGCGCCCGGAACCAGAAACGTGAGCGAAGCCATTGAGCGGAGCGCGCCCGAGACCGTGAGAGGAAGATCTTCGACTTGCTCCGGCTGAATGGCGCTGGCGACATCTGACGATTGGGTTTCCAACGTGAGAGCTTCTGCGCTAATCGAGACGGTTTCATTGGTCGCGCCCACTTGCAGCGCGACGTTGTACGCGGCGGCTGCGCCAATGGTTACGGTGATGCCGCTCGAAACCGTCGTCTTGAATCCCGTGCTTGAAATGGTCAGTTTGTACACGCCTGTGCGCACCGACGGAAATACGTAGTAGCCGACAGTGGAACTCTTCGTCGTATAGGTGGTTCCAGTTGCGATCTCCGTCGCGGTGATCTGGGCGTTCGCTACCATGCTGCCGGAGGGATCGGTGATCGTTCCGCTGATCGATCCTGTATCGAGCTGCGCGACCGCTGGCAACCCAGCGATCAGCACGGCGAATAGAGCTATCCCTGCGAGCCAACGCCGGACCCTCACGGAACCGGGAAGGAGAATGAACTGCTGGATCTCATATGTCATCGCGGATCTCCAGGAAGCCCCGATCTTCGATATCGCGGATACTGCGGGGTTGAGGTTAGAGGAATTTGCTTTCATTGGTAATCGTTTTCTCGCAATCCACTTTTGGGAGCCGATTGAGCCCTTTTCATCCAATTGGTTTCCGTTCACGCGCAATTCCCGAGTAAAAAGCTTACTTATCGCCGATCTTTACCGCTGCGCTGATTCCTACCACTGATCCCTACCGCTGGTCGCTTGACGACCCCGGAACCTTTCTTCCCTTTTTCGCCGCCCGCTGCCTGAGCGAACCAGACTCTGTCGAAGATCCGATCACCGGCCAATCATTAACCCATGTCAACGACCTCACAAACAGATAATCCAACCCATTCTGCGATAGTGACAACGCGTGAAAGACAATCAAGTCGTTGTCCGTCGCATCGATGTATGCGGTTTGCCCACCCGGCCCAGCCCAATTTGTGTCTCCCTGCAACAATATGGTTCCTCCGCCGGCTGCCATATCGACGCCGCTTTCATCGGTGAAAGGCCCGTTGGGACTGGTTCCCCGACCAACCACGATCTTGTAATCGCTTTGCGCAGGATCCATTTCACAGCAATAGTCCCACGAGACGAAGAGATAATAGTACCCATTTTCATAAACCAGCGAAGGGGCTTCAATTGGATCGTTGGTTACGTCGGGGGCCCGCTCTGCCAGATGGTAAGTAACGGCACCCGTTTGGATTTGTCCGGTGGCTGGATCAATTTGCTGTTGGTAGATTCCGGTCCAAAAACTTCCGTACGTCAGCCATACCGAGCCTCCCGCGTCTATCAAGAGGTTCGGGTCGATAGCATTGAAGTCGTCAGAAGATGAGGACTGCAAAATCGGACCTTGATCGACCCATTGATAGCTTGGATCGGTCGAATCGAGCGTGCTATTGGTCGCAAGTCCAATCGCGGAGACATTCGATCCGAAAGAAGAAGCAGCATAATAAACGTGGTAGATGCCGTGGAAATACGAGATGTCGGGCGCCCATATATCCGTTGCCTGCGGAACAGCCGAAGATATCCACGACGGCAATGCCGCGAAGACAAAACCGCAGTTCGACCAGGCGATCTTGTCGGTCGAGCAACGAATGGGAATGAATCCGCCCTGACTCGAAGAGGCGTCGGTGGAGAAGACGTAGTAAGTCGAACCTTGCCGGATAATGCTCGGATCATGGACCGGTGAGGTGTCGCCGGTAAACTCGTAATCCGTCAAAGGACCCGCCGCCGCGATCGCGAGACTTAAGTTCGCGGTTGCCGACGCGCCTGAAGAATCCGTTACTTCGACGGTAAAGTTGGACGTTCCTGAAGCAGTGGGCGTACCCGAGAGAACGCCGCTCGTCACTAACGTAAGCCCCGACGGCAACGTACCGGTGGAGATGGTCCACTCATATCCCATGCCGGTTCCGCCGGCAGCAGTCAGGGTTGTTGAATAGGACAAAGTGACAGTTCCGCCTGCAAGAGAAAGGGTGGTAATGACCAGGGGATTAGGCGCTACCGAGGACGAAGAACCGCCGCCGCATCCCTGTAGCAGGCAGAACGAGAACATCCAGAACTGCACGACCACCGACCTATGCATATGTTGGGTCTGAATGGGTAGGGAAGGGCTGCGGTGAACGTTGGCGGATCGGAAGTCGCGCTCTTTCGACATGAGTTTCTCGGCTCCGACAGGGTTCCGAGTAAACGTTATCTCAACGGCACGGAAAAGATACTTGATTTAGGTTAGGCCTGTCAAGAAATTCTTAAATTCCAGTTAACACCCGTCGATAGCGCTTCAAAATGCTGGGCACAAGGCCGTCCAGAGCGGGCCAAAGTCGGCTCGAAGAATTCGGTTCACCCCGATCGGGAATAGGAGACCCGCCCTGGGATCCAATCTTCCCTTTAAAATGCCAGCACCATGACACACGCGAACTCGTGTTCACATTCGACAACCGACGCCCCGAGACTCTTTTCCTGGTCTCGCCCCTCTGAACTCTTTCCCTGTTCTTGTCGGCTACTCCGGTCCCTTTGTGTCGCGGCCACGTCTCTGCTGTTGTTTGCTGGGTTCTCGGCGTTCGCGGGTGATACCGGACTCGCCCCCACTCCGCCTATGGGTTGGAACAGCTGGGATTCCTATGGCCGCACAATCACTGAAGCGCAATTCAAAAATAACGCCCGTTGGATGGCAAAACAGCTGAAGCGTTTTGGATGGCAATACGTTGTCATCGATGAAGGATGGTACGTTTCGAATCCGGAAGAGAAGCCGCAGGACTACAGATTCCTTCTCAGCGACGATGGACGATTCCTCCCGGTGCCGGTTCGTTTTCCATCTGCCGAGAACGAGGCCGGGTTCAGGCCACTTGCCGACTACACCCATTCCCTTGGCCTGAAATTTGGCATTCACATCATTCGTGGAATTCCACGCGACGCCGTAGCCCGGAATCTGCCGATCGCCGGTTCGCTGTACCACGCCCAGGATGCCGCCGACCAGTCGGATGTGTGTCCGTGGAATGCCTACAACTATGGAGTGAAGAACTCGGCAGCTGGGCAGGCATATTACGACTCAATCATGAAGCTCTATGCTAGTTGGCATGTGGACTTCATCAAAGTCGACTGCATCGCCGACCATCCCTACAAGCCCGACGAGATTCGCATGATCGCGAGTGCAATCAAGAAAACAAACCGGCCTATCGTCCCGAGCCTCTCACCCGGACCGACCGCACTTACAAATGCCCCAGAGGTCTCGAAGTATGCAGAGATGTGGCGTATCTGCGACGATTTCTGGGACCATTGGGGAACGTGGGAGAAACATGAGTGGTCGCAGAGCCTCTACCAGCAGTTCGCGACTACAGCCCGATGGGCGTCGCAGGTTGGACCAGGCAATTGGCCCGACGCCGATATGCTTCCGCTTGGACATCTCGGCCCGCATCCGGGCGACGGCGAAGTGCGCGAGACAAGATTCACTCGCGATGAGCAGCGAACTGTGATGACGCTCTGGTCCATCTTTCGGTCGCCCCTGATCATGGGCGGAGACTTGCCATCCTCGGATCAATGGACCGCGTCATTGTTGACCAATCCAGAAGTGATCGCTGTCGATCAGCGGTCGAGAAACAATCAAGCGGTCATTAGCACCGATAGGATCGTGGTCTGGCGGGCGCAACCTGAGCGCGATCCTGGGTACTACGTCGCTGTCTTTAATATTGGAGACAGTGAACAGATCGTTCACTACGAGTGGAAAGATCTTGGGCTCCCCAGTGCGAGCTACAGAATACGCGATCTTTGGGCGCGCAAAAGTATCGGGTCCGCAGGATCGCTCACGATTAAACTTCGACCACACGCGTCGAAGCTGTATCTGTTACGAGAAAAAAGTTCGGCCATACTGGCGCACTAGAATAAGGGCTAACCTGGCGGGCTTGTGATTGCGCCCTCCGATGCTGAACTCACGAGTGCGGCGTACTTTGCGAACACGCCGGTTTTGTAACGTGGCGCCGGTGGTTTCCAATCCGCCATGCGCCGGGCGATTTCGACATCTGAAATTTCGAGTTCCAGTTTTCGGGTCTTGGTGTCTATGGTGATGCGGTCACCCTCTCGAATCGCGGCAATCGGCCCGCCCAACGCGGCTTCTGGTGCGACATGGCCAACCATTAAACCGCGGGTTGCGCCACTGAATCTTCCGTCAGTGATCAGGGCGACGCTTTCGCCCAAACCTTCACCAACAATCGCAGCGGTCACGCTTAGCATTTCGCGCATGCCGGGTCCGCCCTTCGGACCTTCATAGCGGATCACGACAATGTCTCCAGGATTGACCTTCTTGCTGGTGACAGCGTGCATTGCCGCCTCTTCGGAATCGAACACGCGTGCCAGACCGGTTTGCGACTGGCGCTCGTGGCCACTCATCTTTACGACTCCACCGCCCGGAGCAAGGTTGCCTTTCAGAATTACGAGTCCGCCAGTCGACTTCAGCGGTTTATTCAGAGGAGCGATCACGGTTTGTCCAGGAGTTTCTTTCGCGTGGTTGGCTTCTTCTATCAGTGTTTTTCCAGTGACCGTCATTGCCGAACCGTTGGCAAATCCACCATCGAGCAATCGTTTGGCGATCACGGGAATGCCGCCGGCTGCGTCCACATCGGCTGCTACGAATCTTCCTGATGGTTTCAGATCTGCGAGCAAAGGAGTGCGCTCGCTGATGCGCTGAAAATCATCGATGTCGAGTGGAAGGCCCATTTCGCGCGAGATCGCAAGCAGGTGGAGAACGGCATTGGTCGAACCACCTGTGATGGCTACGCCGGCAATCGCGTTCTCGAATGCCACGCGGGTCAAAATGTCGCCGGGACAGATTCCGCGTTTCAAAAGATTCATCACCACGTCGCCGCAGCGAAAGGCCACTTCGTCCTTGCGCGGATCCATCGCGGGAATTCCATTAAATCCGAGAGGCGAGAGGCCGATCAGTTCCATCACCGTGCTCATGGTGTTGGCCGTGTACTGACCGCCACATGCGCCTGCGCCGGGACAGGCTGAGTTTTCAATCGCGAGCAAATCCGCGTCACTCATTTTGCCCGCGGCATTTGCGCCGACGGCCTCGAACACATCTTGGATCGTTATATCTTTGCCCCGGTATTTGCCGGCGGCAATCGTTCCGCCGTAAAAGACCAGGCCGGGCAAGTTCATGCGGGCGAGGGCCATTGCTGCTGCTGGAATCGTTTTGTCACACCCAACAATGCAGACGGCCGCGTCGAAGAGTTGGCCACGGCAGACAAGTTCAATCGAATCGGCAATTACCTCGCGACTCACCAGCGAGGCTCGCATGCCCTCGGTGCCCATCGTTTCGCCATCGGAGATGGCGATGGTGTTGAATTCCATCGGCGTTCCGCCGGCTGCCCGGATTCCCTCTTTCACTTTTGCCGATAACCGACGCAGGTGGAAGTTGCACGGCATGGTCTCGATCCAGGTGTTGGCGACGGCGATTAATGGCTTGGCGAGATCGGCGTCCGTGAAGCCGATGGATTTGAACATGGCTCGCGACGGAGCACGGTCGCGCCCGTCGGTGATGTTGCGACTGCAATGTTTGAGGTCCATAAAAACGGTTCTCAGTCGTCAGTTCTCAGTTCTCAGGAAAATCAAATCCTCATCATTATTATCCTATGATCGAGTCGGAAGCAGAATTCAACGTCGTGAAAATGCGAAGAGTTGGCCCGTCGCCAACAGGCCCATCAGGAACACCTCGCAGGTGGGAGCTTAGCCTAGAACTGACAACTGAGGATGTTTTACGCTGTCGCACTCCGGGCGGTTTCGATTGGGCCCACCGACTCGGGCGGACGCGGTATCCCCACATGAGCATAATCCCAAAACTCTTTGATGGGGACACCAGGGCGCACATCGATGACGTCCACAATCGCACGCCAGTCGCGGCAGAGTTGCCCGACCTGTTTGGCATTGACATCAACTAGCAGTGTCACTTTGTGCGCGTGCTCGGAGGGCTCGGCCTGGACGTAGGCCAGGTCGATCGTGCGGCGAACCACCGCGGTTAGAATGCGCATCAATGTTCCCTGCGAGTTCCGATAGCGGAGATGGAAAACATGCATGACGCTGCTCCTTAATTTACTCTCTGCTCTTCGCTTACTTCTCCTCGCTCACTTCGAAAATCATTTCCGAAAGCGCCGCGCCCGACGGCACCATGGGATAAACATTGGCTTCGGGATGGCATTCGAAGACCAGCAGTTCCGGCTGGCTCGAGGCGAAGAAGCGGTCCAGGCGGCGCGCGACTTCGCCTGAGCTTGCCGGATCCAGGAATTCTTCCTCCGTGATTAGCGCCGCGGAGATTTTGTACGCTTTCGCGATCTCGACAAAATCCGGATTGTCGCTCAGATCGGTTTCGGCGTAGTTGCGTTTGTAGAAGAGTTCCTGCCACTGGCGCACCATGCCGAGATATTTGTTGTCGATGATGACCATTTTGATGGGCAGATCGAGGCGATGCACGGTTGCGAGTTCCTGAATGTTCATCTGGAATCCGCCGTCGCCCGATATTGATAAGACGGTCGTGCCGGGTTTTGCGAGCTGCACGCCGATCGCTGCGGGCAAGGCGAAGCCCATCGCTCCCAAGCCGCCGGAGGTTATGAAGCCACGCGGCGACGATGCGCGATAACATTGCGCCGCCCACATCTGGTGCTGGCCAACATCGGCGAGAAACGTGCCATCTTTCGGCATCCGGGAAAACAATTGTTGGAGGAAGCTCTTGGTGGGATGGGCAAGGCCGGGATTCCGGGGCTCGGCTCGTGCTGCACCGCACGCAACCGCGCGCCACGCGCTGAAGTCGGGCAGTTGCGTGCGCTCGGCTTCGCGATAGAAAGCAGGAATGGTTTCTGCCAGATTGCCGATCACCGGCAACTCGCATGTGCGGACGCGATCGAGCTGCGCGGGATCGATTTCGAAATGGACGATTTTTGCGTGGGGCGCGAAGCGGCTGGGATCTCCGGTGACACGATCATCGAGGCGCGCACCAAAGACTAGGAGCAAATCGGTTTCGTCGAGGGCCATGTTGGCCGCACGCGTTCCATGCATCCCCACCATCCCGAGGTAATAGGGAGAGTCCTGCTTCACGGCGCCCAGACCGTGGACGGTCGCAAAGGTCGGAATGTTGAGGAGGTCTAATAGTCGCTGGAGATCGGCAACCGCTCCTGAGAGGCGGGCACCTGCTCCGACTAGGACTACGGGCTTTTTTGCCTGTTGAAGGAGTGCAGAAACGGTCGCGGCGAAAGTGGATTGTGAGCCTACGTGCTCGCTGATTCGCGGAGGGATAAAAGAAACCGGACCGCAAAAGTCCGCGCCGGCACGCAGAATGTCGACCGGGATATCTATGACGACCGGTCCTGGCCTTCCGCTGCGGGCCCAGTAGAAGCCTTCCGCGATGATGCCGGGTAGGTCTTCGATGGCTCGTACCAAACGGCTCCATTTGGTGAGCGAAAGAGTTACGCCGAAAACATCGGTCTCCTGGAAAGCGTCGGTACCGATGAGAGGCGACCGGACCTGGCCCGTGATGCAGACGAGTGGAACAGAATCCATTTTCGCGTCGGCGATGCCGGTGATGAGGTTCGTGGCACCGGGACCGCTGGTTGCAATGGCGACGCCCACTCTGCCAGTGGCACGGGCATAGCCTTCGGCTGCAAAAACTGCGCCCTGCTCGTGGCGCGTGAGAACGTGCGAAATTCCGCTTCCTTCGAGGGCGTCGTACAAAGGCATGATGGCCCCGCCCGGATAGCCGAAGGCCAGATTGACTCCTTCGGCGCGCAGGCATTCGAGAACGATTTGGGCACCGTTACGCATTCACGAGTTTCCGCTGGCGGGACTCCACGGGCTCTGTCGTTTTCTTCTTATCGAAATTCGATTCGGTGTTGGGCTCGATCTTCGACGGCAGCCATGACATCATCGCCCGCAGCTGTTCTCCCACCTTTTCAATAGGGTGCTGCGCGGCTTGCTGACGGAGCTTGCTAAAGTTCTTGCCGCCGCTCTTGTTTTCCGCCATCCACTCGCGGGCAAAGCTGCCATCCTGGATTCGCGCCAGGACTTCTTTCATCGCGGTGCGGGTCGCATCGCCCACAACTTTTTCGCCGCGTGTCAGGTCGCCATATTCGGCGGTATTTGAAATCGAATAGCGCATTCTGCTCAACCCGCCTTCGTAGATCAGGTCGACAATCAACTTCACCTCGTGCACGCATTCGAAGTAGGCGATCTCGGGCGCGTAGCCTGCCGCTACGAGCGTCTCAAAACCCTTCTGCATTAATGAGGTCAATCCGCCGCACAGTACGGACTGTTCACCGAAGAGGTCGCTCTCGGTCTCTTCTTTGAAAGTGGTCTTGAGCACACCGGCGCGTGTCGAACCGATTCCGTGGGCATAACAAAGCGCGAATTCCTGCGCCCGCCCACTCGCATCCTGATGGACGGCCAACAACGAAGGCACGCCACCGCCCTGCGAGTAGACACGGCGCAATAAGTGGCCCGGACTCTTGGGCGCGATCATGACCACGTCCACGTCTTTCGGCGGTTGTATGGTCTGGAAATGAATGGCAAATCCATGTGAGAAGCCAAGAATCTTCCCTGGGCTCAGATACGGCTTGATCGACGACGCGTAGAAGTCGGCCTGGGTCTCATCGGGAGTGAGAATCTGTAACCAGTCGGCGCGGCGCGCGGCTTCGGCCGGTGAGAACACGGCCAATCCATCCGTGCGCGCCTGCTTTGCGGAGTTGCGCTCGGGCTCTAGTCCGATGATGACGTTATAGCCGCTATCACGCAGGTTTTGAGCCTGGGCGTGCCCTTGAGACCCGTAGCCGAAAATGGCGATGGTCTTTGTTTTTAGTGCGGAAGGATTCGCGTCATTTTGATAGAAAACGGTGGCCACGGCTAAACTCCTTGTCAATCTCGGCTTTACGGGACATACCGACCGGTCGGTCACTACATGACGCCGATCTTATCTGGCTGGCCTCATGCGTGTCAACTTAAAATTCGACGTGCAAGTTGGGTTGAGAAATGCGGCGATTCACGCCGGGCGCGAGCGCGCCTCTTTCACCATCCGATCCGCATAATGAACTACAGAAAGCTCTCTGAGAGTTGCGGCTGCTGCCTCGGGAGCGATGTCGCGCTGTGGTTCGGCCAGCATTTCATATCCCACCATGAATTTGCGCACGGTCGCGGAGCGCAACAGCGGCGGATAGAAGTGCGCGTGCAAATGCCATTCGGGGTGCGCATTATTATCGGTGGGAGACTGATGGAAACCCATCGAATAAGGGAACGAAGTTTCGAAAAGATTGTCGTAGCGCGTGGTAAGGGCTTTGAGCATCTCGGCCAAACTCCCGCGTTCCGGAGAGTCGAGGGCCGGGAGATCGCGGACGTGGCGTTTGGCGACGAGCAGGACTTCGAAAGGCCACACCGCCCAGAAAGGGACGAGGGATACAAAATGGTCGTTCTCGAGAACGATTCGCGTCTGGGAGCGAGTTTCGATTTGCAGATAGTCGCAGAGCAGACAGGTGCCGTGCTTTTCAGAGTAAGCCGATTGTGATTGCTGCTCTTTACGAGGCTCGTTGGGGATGGTCTGGTTGGCCCAAATCTGACCGTGAGGATGAGGATTGCTGCAACCCATCATCTCGCCGCGGTTTTCGAAAATTTGGACGTAATTGACGAACGGCAAAGAGCCGATCTCAGCGACTTGGTCGGCCCAGACATCGACGACGCGACGAATCTCTCCGACCCTCATGCGCGCGAGCGTCAGGTCGTGATGCGGAGAAAAGCACACGACCTTGCAGATCCCGCGCTCTGATTCGGCGAGCAGGAGTCCACGGCCGGAATCATCCTGGCCGGCGGGGCGGGCCTCGCTCCGCCCATCTGAGCGAAAATCGGGGCTCAGGGCAGCAAAATCGTTGGTGAAGACAAAGGTTGAAGCATAGTGGGGATTGCGATCTCCACCGGCGCGTGTGTTCCCAGGGCAGAGATAACAATGTGGGTCGTAATCGACGGCCGGAAGAGCCGGAGCGCTTTCTATTTGGCCATCCCACGGCCGTTCGGAGCGGTGGGGCGAGACGAGAATCCACTCGCCGGTGAGTGGATTGAGCCGGCGGTGAGGTGCGTCGAAGAGATCTCCGTTTTCGGGAACCATGTTGGGCTTCACGCGGGAAGTGGGCGTCACGCTCGAACACTCCCTTCGGGATGCGCCGTAGATGCCGCGGGCCACGGCTCGGCTCCCTGAGCGGGCTCGCAAAGATAAATCTCGGGAGCGAAGCCCATGGTCTCGGCGTACGCTTGCACGATGTCAGACTTGAAGGACTGGGCACAATCAGACCGGACAAGATTCACGGTACATCCGCCAAAGCCACCTCCGGTCATGCGCGCACCATAGACGCCGCGCCGCGAGGAAGCGAGGTCGACGAGAAGGTCGAGTTCACGGCAACTTACTTCGTAATCGTCGCGCAGGCTGGCATGGGACAGGTAAAGAAGGTCGCCGAAGCGATCGGCATTTTGAGATTGAACGGACTGGACCGCCGCAAGCACTCTTTGATTCTCGGTGACGACGTGGCGGCAGCGACGATAGACTCGGGCGGAAAGTGCATGCTGGTATTTTTCAAGATCTGCGATGCCGACATCTCGCAGACTGCGGAACTCTGGAAGAAATGACTGGAGAACTCTGACGCCGGCCTCGCAATCGGCGCGACGGAGATTGTATTCCCCTGATGCGAGTTCGTGGCGAACCATGCTATTGCATACGATAACCTGGAGATTATCCGGCATCGCAAGCAGCTGATATTCCAGTGAACGGCAATCGAGCATCAATGCGTGCCCGGCAACACCGAAGCTGGCGACAAATTGATCCATGATGCCACAGCGCGTGCCGACATACTTATGTTCGGCTGCCTGGCAGAGTCTCGCGAGATCGAGCTGGGGAACGGCAACGCCAGAGAGAGACGTCAGAGCCAGGGCGACGGAGACTTCGAGAGAGGCGGAAGAACTGAGCCCAGCGCCGAGCGGAATCTCACCGTGAATGACAAGATTGGCACCGGAGAGACGGTGGCCGGCTTGCGCGAGTTCCGCGGCAACGCCACGGATGAAGTCGCTCCAGTGCTTGCGAGGAGGACCGGCCAATGCCTCCAGCGATAAGGAAACTTTCTCGTCGAAATGTTCAGAGTAGACCTCGACCATGCGATCGGAGCGTTTAGCGGCGGCTACCCACGTATAGAAGCCAATCGCCATGGGCATGACGTAGCCATCGTTGTAATCGGTGTGCTCGCCGATCAGATTGACGCGGCCGGGGGCGCGAAAGAGCTGAGCGCTCGTGCCGAAAAGTTCTTGGAAGCGGGCGAGGAGGAGATCTCCGGTCACTTCGGGGCTGGCAACGCTGGAAGTCATCACACGGCACCTGGGAAGTCGGTCGCAACTGTGACCGAATTGCCCGGTGCTGAGGCACGCGGGAGAGGAGGGCTCAGGCAAGACTCCTTTTGGAGGTTTGGTGTCACGGCGCTAATTATGCCTTCTTGGACGTTGGAGTGGCACCCAGCGTTGCTAAAGCACGCCGGGCCGAGATGGACAGCCCGTTTCAGAAAATGAATTTCGCCGCCAGCTGAATCGTTCGGTGCCCAAGCTTGTTTTCGGTGAAACCGGCCGTGTTCGCGTTGGTTGGCAAGCCACCGTAACTGTCATAGCCGACATATAGATTCGTATCGTACGGCACAAAGGCGTCCGACGGGTGGTTGGCAATGTTAAAGGCCTGCGCCCGAAACTGAATGCTCTTCGTTCCCCTGAACTTGAAGGCCTTGTAGAGACCAATGTCGTCACGCTCGTAGCGAGGGCCATGAATATACGGAAAGTGATAGTTTCCAATCGTAGGGTTATTGGCAACGAGCTCGGGCTGTGGCGACTGTAGACAATTAGCGTTGAAGTATTGATGGGCCTGCAAGTGGGCTGCGGGATCGCAAGTCAGAACGGGGGCCCATGCTTCGTCGGGCGTTCCGACGATGTTGCGGTTGCTTAGATCGGGCGTCATGTTGGTCGCGGGGTTATATACAGAGTAGAACCCGATGGTGCGGTTGTGGTAGCCGTCATATTCGTTGCCGGTGCCTCCATTGGCGGAGGCGGCCGCAGTGATATTGATCGGATTACCGGAGGCGAACTGCTCGATACCGGTGAACTGCCAGCCGTCGAGAATGCCATTGAGTATTTTGTTATTGCCTAGGTATTTGGCGCTCACATTCGGCAGATTGATTAGGTACGAGATATTCAGGTTCTGGCTGCGGTCGAATGGAGCAGGGTTGTAGCAGCGGCGCTCTTCGAAAGGGTCCTCACAGTTATCAGCGAGGGTTTTGCCCCAGGTGTAGGTAGCCCAGAAGTTAAACATACCCGTCTGTTTGGAAGCCGTAACCTGCGCTGCGTTGTAACGGGAGCTTAGGTTGTGGGTCATCGTGCTGAGTCCGCCTTCCAGCGAATAGGGGCGGCACTGCACATCATTAAAGGAGTTGGCAACGTAGCCGTTATACGCGTAGAGCTCGTAGAGACATCCTTCAGGAACTGCATTGGTCCCGGTGTAGCCAGTCAGGTAGCGCGAGGTGTTTCCGGCGTACGCCATCTCCACATGAATGGAATGCGCAAAACTCTGTGCCAACGCGAGGGTATAAGAATAAGTCACCGGAAGATGATGGTCGTTGATGTCGGCGATGCCGTAGGCGCCTAGTGGCAAGTAGGTCTGGATGTAAGGAATACCATAGCCATTCTGGGCTCCTGGCGAGTTAGCCGATATTGTGTTCAGTTCATAAATCGAGGTGAACGTTTCATTGGGCGGAGCCTGCACGGTGGAGAAGGCATTAGAACCCGGGTCGGCATAGTAACTGGTGCCGAATCCGCCCCGCAGGACCGTATTGCCGGTGCCGCGAAGATCCCACGCGAATCCACCCGAAGGCGCGACCTTGAATCCAAGCGGGCGTCCTCCGCTGATGGAGATACTGGGATTGGTCGCGTGTGAGACCAATCCGGGAGCTTCCGCGTAAGTGCCGCCGGGGTTGTACTGGCTGGGATCGAAAACCACCATTTGGCCCTGGGGATCAAACCATGCGCCAATGTGATCCACACGGATTCCAAAGTTAACGCTAAGGCGCGGTGCGACCTTCCATTGGTCCTGGACGAAAAAGTCAGTGCGCTTCTCGCGCAGGTTGGCGACGAAGTTGCTGGTGCTCTGCTGGTAGCCAGCGATCTGTCCGGTTAGAAGGTCAGCGAAAGCGTTTCCAGTATTGTAAGAGCCGTTGTACTCGCCTGTGATAATCGTGCTGTTCTCGTTGCCCTGCGTGAGTTGGCCAAACTGCTGGTGCGCGAAGTAAACACCGGCCTTGAACTGATGAGTGCCGAATACCTTGGTGATGTTTTCATTCACCACATAGATCTGCTGCGGAGCGTTGGTGGTCGGGTAACTCCCTCCGCGCAGATAGAGCGACGCATAGTGGGCTCCGCCATATCCGGGTTGGACGTTGGGGATGATGTCAGAATTGTCGGGGTATAGATCCTGCGCGTCATAACCCAGCACGGAGCGGGAGACAGCCGCCTCGTTCTCAAGATCGGTGAGAAAGTTCAGCCGGGTGTAGGCGAAGGTGAACTGGTTGATGAGCGTCGGCGAAAAAGAGGTAGCCAGGTTCGCGACGATGGAGTGCGAATGATCGTGGTCAACTTGTTCGCTTGGATAAGCGTTCGGCGTGAAGGTATTGAAGTAGCCGTAGGGGAAGGGGACGGTCTCGCTCTCATGGTTATAGCGCGTGGAAAATTGGTTCTTGTGGTTAATGTTGTAGTCGAGCCTGAAGTCTTCCTGATCTCGCGGTTGAAAGTTCACCACGCTCGTAATCAGGTTATAGCCGCCAGTCTTGGTGGGATCGGCATTCGGCAGCGGCAGGGCATTCATCAGAACTTGGCCGTTCGGATCGACATTCGTTATCATGCCCGGTCCCGAACACAGGCTCTGGTTGCTACCAGTGGCGGCTGGTCCGCAGGGGACAACGCTGGCGTAGTATGCGGTGTTGCTGAAATTACTCATGTACGCGGCATCGCTGAAGTCGCCGCCACGCATGTTGGGCGTGGGTGAGCCATCGACGACGGAGCCATCCGAAGGAGTGACCGCTTCGCGGATGTCGTTCACGGGATCTTGTACGTGCTGTAGATTCTTCTCGAAGGCAGCGAAGAAGAAAAGCTTGTCGTGCTTCTCGTTGAATGAGGTCCCGGGGATGATCACCGGCCCGCCGATATTGGCGCCAAGATAGTAGTAGCTGTCGTCGGGACTTGGCAGCCCGAGATTTTTCACCCGCCAGTCGGTGTCATCCAAAACATGATTGCGAACCGTCGCGTAGAGTTCGCCGTGAAAGTTCTTGCCACCGGACTTCGTTTCCGTCTGCAAGACGATCGGGCCGTTCGGCTGTTCTGACGAGAACGCCGCGGTCTCCACCTTGACCTCCTGGATCATCTCGATGTTCGGCGTCACCGCTGCGGCGCCGGCGGTGTTGACGTCGGTAACGGGAACACCGTCGCTGACGATTTGCGTGAGGTCGAAGCGGTTGCCATTGACGCTATAGGCACTGGCGTTCGGAGTGAAGCCCGCGACTTGCCCGCTATAGGAGTCCGTATTGAAATTGCCGGAGTCGGCCGCGCCAGGTACCAGACCAAGCAGCTCGGTCGCGCTGCGCCCCATGATGTCGACGTTCTGGACTTGCTTAGAGGTGAGGGTATAGGAGAGCTCGCCGGTCGTTTCGGGTGTTATCGCGGTTGATTCGGCATTGACCTCGACTGACTGGGTTGCGCCGAGAACGGCGAGCTTCAGGTCCGGAACTTCGAGATGATCGGCGATATGGACCACAATTGTGCGGCGAAACGCCGCGAAATCAGTTTTCGTGACTTTGACCTCGTAGGCCGCTGCGGGCAAGGCCGTGAAAGAGAAGAAACCGTGAGAGTCGCTGGTGGTCGTTCTTTGCGTCTGGCTCGCGGTGTCGGTCAAGGTCACGGTCGCGCCTGCGACCATGGCGCCGCTCGCATCTTGCACCGTGCCGGATACTGTTGCCTGTCCGACCTGAGCCATAACCGGGAGGGAGAGAGAGAAAAGAAGTGCCAGCAGTATGGCCAGTGGGGCGCACAAGCTCGCGAACTGGAATTTTTTCATAAAGTGCTCCATTCGTGAATCTGGGGCTTCGGATTCCGACTTCTGAATCTGGACAAAAACATCAAATTCCGGCACCGTTAGCGCTAACGAAACTATTCCAGCTGGAAAAGTCTGTCAAGGGCAGATTTCAGATCCTTATAACGAACAATGCTCCCGGCGTAGAGAATTTGACCTTGGAATCTGGCAAAATTCAGGTTGGGAGGGAATTCGAATCGTCGTCAGGTCCAGTTTCTGTCGGATACAGTGCGCGTGCGCGGATCTGGGGGTTGATTGCGAGATCAGATACTTCTCTCGACGATCGCGTACTGTGTTAGGAAATAATCGAGATTCGAGCGCGTCACGACATGGGGCGCGAGGGTGACGCGGTCGGTGGGGCAGGTGCCGTCGCGCAGGAAGCCCTGGAGTATCCGGAGCGCGAGCTGGCCCTGTGCGCGAGGACGCTGATGGATGGAAGCGGCAATGGTCCCGGATCGCAGATAGGGCACGAGTTCGGGAAACAAATCCGTTGTGATTACAGTGACTGCTCCGGTTTTTTTCTTGCTCTTGAGAGCGCGCAGGACAGGTATGGAATTGGCGGTAGTGATGTAGCAACCAATGAGCGCGGGATAATCTCGAATGATGCGCAAAGCGCGGTCGGAAGCCTCTTTCGCACGGTCGTGGGTTTCGACTGCCGGGAGGACGCGCAAATGCGGATAATGGCGCGCAATTCCCTGGCTGAAGCTTTCGACCTTTTCCACGTGATCGGCGGTGGTGAGTTCGCCGGTGAAGACGGCTACGTCTCCACTTTCGCGCAGAAATCGACCCATCAGATCACAGACCAGACCGCCGCTGGCGCGCGTGTCGATCGTGACGGCCGCGATGCGGTCGGAACCGGTGGCGTCAGCGACAACGCAGACGACGGGAATATTGCGACGAAGAGCCTTGCGCACGCGGCTGATGAACTGGCCGGGATGTCCGACCGCGGTGATGATGCCGTTTACGCGCGTTTCGACGGCGTCGTCAAAGGCTTCGACCTCGCCAATGCCAAGGCGCGGGAAGCTGCGGAATTCGAGGTCGATGGAGCCCTTTGACAGGACGGCGTGCTCGGACTCGATGCCGCCACGAACGTGGTTGAAGAAGGAAGCAATCTCCTCCGGAAGATTCACCGAGATGCGAAGTTTGCGCCTTGAAGACAGGACGCTGGCAGCCAGGTTCGGCTGATAGCCCATGGATTTGGCCATCTGCTGAACGCGCTTTTTGGTGACCGCGTTGACGCCGGGCCGGTCGTGGATGGCGCGGTCGACGGTGCCGATGGACACTCCCAGTGCGTTGCCGATGTCGATCAGCCTTACCATGCGTGCCCATTCTAGCGTCCGGCGATGAGATCCGGAATTTGTTTTCGAGGATTTCGATATGTCACTTATTGCGGACGCACGACGATTTCATACTCTGGAACCGCGGTGATGGAATCGACGGCCACGACCTGCTTGTCTTTCTTGTCTTTGACCTTGTCTTCGGGCTTGTTTTCGAAATGCGGCCGGTAGCCCGGATCGAAGTAGATGGGGGCATCGTCGCGCAGCGGCAGAACCTGCAACTCAAACGGGGATTCTAGGTGCGAAGCGAAGCGCTTGATTCCAATCGCCCACGGATCGCCATTGTAGAAATTGTCATCGAGTAAGGCGTCGCTCACGCGTAGCCGCGCCACATCGCCCTGATAGTGGATTTGTAGAAAGACGTCTTCAACGCCCGCCAATCCGTCCTTCGGAAGAAGGATATTCCATCGCCCGGCGAATTTCTCCATCGTGTCGTCGGTCGGCGCCACGGCTACAGGCTGTTTGCGCCATCCGGCGGGGTTGGCGCGCTCGATGCGCGGGGCAGAGCCAGCCTGTTTGGTCTGGACGAACGAGACGGCGATTTTGCGCGTGGCGGCGCTTGCTTCATAGATGGGAAAGATGCCTTCCGATGGTTGCGGTTTGAGTCCCACGCTGGATTGCCAATTCATGTCGCCCTCGCTGAGTAGACCGAAGAAAACGTCGGAGCGTCCGGGTGAGCGGAGGTGGAGACTCTCTCCGTCGGAAAAGGCATAGGCTCCGGAATAGAGCAGCGCCTTTTGCCCGCGAATGGTAAGAAGCGTGAGCCGCTCCGCTTGCTCCTGCGTGAGAACCACAAAGTGGATTGGCTTGGCGGATTCGGAACGCACCGTAAAGGCGATGCCGGTGCCGGGAGTCGGGTGGACTATTACTTCACCGCGGTCGTCTTTTTCGCTTCGTGCGTTGTTTTTGCGGGCGGCGACTGAATCGCGGTCAGTCTTAGGTCGTTCCGGCGGCCGTTCCAGCGACTGACCGGCATGAAGCGAAAGTGCGAACTCGGGAGCGATGGCATCCTGCGCCACGAAGAAGACGTAGGTATCGTGCTCCCGTTCGAGCGTTGTGATCGGCTGAGCGGTGGCGTAGCGAAGCGTTACCCCTTTCGTCTCGAATCCGATAGGCCAGATGAAATAAGCGCCCGCTGGGATTGTGATCGGCTCTTGCGGGATCGTAACGTCGCCTGACGGGAAGCGCACGCTCACTTGAAAATTATTGCGAGCCGGCATGTCATAACCGCGAACATAATTGTTCACGAAAAGAAAAGCGTGGTCGCCTAGGCTGCGCACAGAAAGGCGCGGTTCGGAGAAATCGGCGGGATCGGCGGGAAGTTTAGCCGGAGCATGCACAACCATCGGCGCGAAATCGGATCCAAACTCATTCAGAAAATAATGGAAGAGTTTCAGC
>JBAWBE010000726.1:0-2990 GCA_049589635.1 Terriglobales bacterium | reverse complement strand
GGGCAAGAGAAGTTGCTTTTCGCGGGTAGGAAGTTGAAGTGCCGGTCATGGTGTTCCTCCAAAGTCAGGAAACCACGAGCCAAGTCAATCAAGAATGCCTTTCCCGCAAAAAAGCTGGCAAATCGTCCCCAATAATCCCAAAAAGGTCTTAATCCGTGTGCATCCGCGTAAATCCGTGGAGAAGAATTTGATCTCTATCGCATCTTCCCCACCGCTCGCGCCAATATCGCCATGCGCGTAGGCACGCCATTCTTTACTTCCTCCAGAATCCGCGCCTGCGCCCCATCAGCCACTTCGCTCGTCAACTCCAGCCCGCGGATAATCGGCCCCGGATGCATCACGATCGCATCCTTTCTCGCCATCTTCAACCGCGCCGGCGTCATCTGGTAGCGCGCAATATATTCTGGCAGATCGATCTTCATACCCGCCAACCGCTCCTTCTGCACCCGCAGCAGCATGACCACATCAGTCCCGTGCAATGCATCTTCGATATGCCGAGTCACGCGCACTCCCGGAGCAATCGTCGCCGCTACCTCGGGCACAAGCTCTGCCGGTCCACACAAAATAATCTTCACGCCAAATTTCGACAGCAGATGACAAGCCGACCGCGCCACCCGGCTATGAAAAATGTCCCCAACGATTGCAACCTGCAATCCCTTAAAGTTCTTTTTATTCCGCAGAATCGTGTAAGCGTCTAGCAACGCCTGCGAAGGATGCTCATGCAACCCATCGCCAGCATTAATCACCGGCACATCCAGATGCTGCGCCATCACCTGCGGCGCCCCCGCATTTGGATGCCGAATGACAATCACATCCGCGCCCACCGCCCGCACGGTGTACCCCGTATCGAGCAGTGACTCGCCCTTCTCAATGCTCGATCCTACCGACTGAATCAGCACCGTATGCGCGCCCAAAGTCTTGGCGGCAATTTCAAACGAGCTGCGCGTGCGCGTCGAAGCTTCATAAAACAGCAGGAGCACCCGGCGCCCACGCAGCAAGGGCCGTGGCCGGTCGGGATTCATGCGCCGCGCCGCCTTCAGTATTCGCAGAATCTCGGCCGGTTCCAGATGTTCAATGCCGAGCAAAGAACCGCGCGCTGCATTCATAGCTGAGTTTCCAACCGCCAACCCTACACCTTCTCCATCAGCAATACCTTTTCCGCGTCATCCACCTCGCGAAGCTTCACCTCAATAGTCTGGTTCTCCGTCGTCTGGACCACCCGCCCCACAAACGCGGCTTCAATCGGCAACTCCCGATGCCCGCGATCGATCAGCACACACAGTTGCAACCGTCGGGGCCGCCCCTCCCGAAACAAGGCATCCATCGCCGCCCGCGTAGTCCGCCCGGTATAAAGCACATCGTCGACCAGTACCACCGACTTGCCCGCCACCGGAATCCCAAGCTCGCTCTTCTGTACCACGGGCTTCGAATCGCGCGCCCGCTCGTCCAAAGAAAGATCGTCGCGATACAACGTGATATCCAGCGTCCCGACCGGCACTGGCTTCTTCTCGATTCGCTGAATGATCTTCGCCAGTCGCTCCGCCAGCGGAACGCCGCGCCGCCGTATCCCGACCAGCGCCAGGTCCGCGCACCCATTATTCTTTTCCAGAATTTCATGCGCCAGCCGGATCAGGGTGCGTTCCACCTCCGAGGCAGACATGAGCTGCGCCTTCTGATGAATCTCGACCGGACGCTCCGGACTGCGTGTAGTCATAAACGCTGCATCATACGCGCGCGAGCAGAGTCAGAGCAAGGATGCTCGCCACAATCGAATCAGGTTTGTTTTCCATGGGATGTCGGCAGGCTAATCTCGCCGCCGTTAGAAAACGTTTGGAATCAGGCTAACGCTCAGAGATGCCGCAATTCCCTGGAGCCGGCAGCCCATTGTTATGGCCGGGTTCCAGGAACCACCCGTGGGGCGGAATGCAGTTCCTCGATCGCCGCTTTCACCTTCGCCGAAACCGCATCCGTATCGGCCAGCGTCAGCCCGTCGGTCGAAATCGCATCGCCCACCCGCATCTCCAGCGGTTGGCACTTGATGTGGTAAGTATTCATCGGCAGCAGGTCAAATGTACCAACGAGCGCGATGGGCACAATTTCCGCCTGCGCCTTGATCGCCAGAAAAAACGCTCCCGGCAAAAACGGTTGAATTTGGCCGTCCCGAGTGCGCCCACCCTCGGGAAAAATTACCAGCGGCATCCCTTTGCGCAGGCTCTTCAGCGAGGACTTGATCGCTCCAATCGAAGCGGACGGGTTCTGCTGATTGATGCAGACTTGCCCCGACCGTCTCAGATGCCATCCAACGAACGGATACGACAAAAGCTCGCTCTTGAAAACGATCCGAAATTGAAATGGCAGATAAACGTAGAGAATTGGAATATCGAGCGCCGAAGCGTGGGTGACAGCGAAAACGCGAGCCTTACCGTCTTGACTAGGCGTTAGCGTGGAAGAATTTCCAGTCACCGTAACGGGCGACAAAATCGTCTTCATGACCAGCCACGACCAGAACCGCGCCAGGCGATGCTGAATTCGGCCATTGCGGTCAACAATGGACGCGACCAGCGAAATTGTCCCCAGGACAATCGTATAGGCCCAAATCAGCGGATCAAGAATGAAGTAAGACCGCAGCCGGCTCGCCCACCCATGCTGCACGATGCCGCTACCGGCAGTCGACCTCGTTTCAGCCCACATAGGAACAGTCGACCTCGACGGTCCGGTCGAGCGCAGTCCGGCGCTATCTTTCTCCGTCTCAACGATCGTGTCGATCTTATTCAAGATTTCGAAGACTCTCAAACCTTAACGCGTCAAGTCGCGCGAAGGTCACTTCTTAATCTTAGATGCGCAGGAGGAACCCTGGATGAATTACCCTGCGTTCCCCGTGCACCCTATGTTTATTTGCGAGCCGGCGAGCTCCAAGGGACGATATTCCAGCGCAACAAACGCCCGCCATCTTAGATGTTAACCCCCATGACCCGCATAGCCTCACCAAC
>JBAWBE010000725.1:0-2398 GCA_049589635.1 Terriglobales bacterium | reverse complement strand
AGTCCGGCCACTGCCGCGCCCGCGCTCGGCTGACCCGGTGAGCCACCCGTCGCTGCGTTTGATTCTTCCATTTTCTGCATCCTCTCGACCGCCGATTTATCCGCTCGCGGAAACACCCCGCTTACCTCGCCGAGCTTTGTGCCGAGGTGCAATTGTCCCCAGCGCAATTGCGTGAGATCGAATTTCTTGATGTCACCGAGCCCCATCTGCGCCCAGATCTTCGCCGTCGATTCGGGCATTACCGGATGGGCCAGGGCAGTCACAATGCGCAGAGCTTCTGCACTGGTGTAAAGAACCGTTGCCAGCCGCGAGCGGCTTTCCTCATCCTGCTTTTCCCCAAGCGCCCATGGCTCGTTTTCAACAATGTATTTGTCCACTGCGGAAACCAATCCCCAGGCCGCTTCGAGCGCTTTCGAAAACTGATACTGATCGAAGTACGCCCCGAAATCCGCGATGGCGCCTCGCGCTGCTTCCGCAATCGCATCATCCTGCGGAGTGCGCGCCGATTGTGAAGGGTAGGGAATTTCTCCCTTGAAGTAGCGCGTGATCATCGTCAGCGTACGGCTGGCGAGATTGCCGAGGCCGTTGGCGAGATCGGCGTTATAGCGCTGTACAAGCGCATCGAAGCTGAACGAGCCATCCTGGCCGAAGACAATTTCACGCAACAGAAAATAGCGCAGCGCATCGGTACCCAGCACATCAACAATCGTTTCGGCGCGCACGATATTGCCGCGCGACTTCGACATCTTGCTTTCTTCAAACAGCAGCCAGCCATGTGCCGTGATCCCTTTCGGTAGAGGCAATCCCGCGGCCATCAGAAACGCCGGCCAGTACACGCAGTGGAATCGCACGATCTCCTTGCCGATCATGTGCACGTCGGCGGGCCAGTACTCCTCATACTTGCTCGTATCGTTTGATCCATAACCGAGCGCGGTGATGTAGTTCGCCAATGCGTCGAGCCACACGTAAATGACGTGCTTCGGATCGTCCGGCACCGGAATGCCCCACGAAAAGGTGCTGCGGCTGATGGAGAGATCGCGTAGTCCGCCGCTGACAAACGACAGAACTTCATTGCGCCGTGTCTCCGGTCGAATGAAGTCTGGCCGCTCCGTGTAGAGCTTGATCAGGCGCTCCTGAAACGCCGAAAGCTTGAAAAAGTAATTTTCTTCCTTGACCGTTTCCGTCGGGCGCCCGCACTCCGGACAAGGCTCGCCCGGCCCCACGGAATCTACGTAGAGTTCGTCAAACACGCAGTATTGACCGGTGTAATGGCTCTTATAGATATAGCCCGCATCCTGAATTCGCTTCCAAAGTGCCTGCACGCCTTGCTTGTGCCGAGGCGAAGTCGTGCGGATGTAATCGTCGTAGCTCAGGCCCATGCGGTCCCAAAGGCCGCGAAATAGCGCCGATACTTCGTCTGTGAACTGCTGCGGGGTCTTGCCCGCAGCTTGCGCTGCGCGCTCAATTTTTTGGCCGTGCTCGTCGGTCCCGGTGAGGAACCAGGTATCGTCGCCCAGCATGCGATGGCGGCGCGCGATCGTGTCGCAGGCGATGGTGGTATAGGCGTGTCCGATGTGCGGACGCGCGTTGACGTAATAAATCGGAGTCGTGATGTAGAACTTCTTGCTCATTACCCTGCCTTACTGGGAAATCGTCTGTGACAGCAGTTTACGCTGCGGTCCATTTTCGCGTGGACGTAAATATGTCGGTGATTGCGATCCCGATATGCTCAAGGTGGTGGACCATGTGCGCAATGTAGTCTTCAAAAACAAATTGAAGAGTCATCGGCTCGGAACCGTGAACGGTCAACGTTCTTGACCAGGCGGATTCAGGCACCGCTGCGGCAGCAGCCAGCAGTTGCCGGTTGATCGCCTTCCACAATGCGATTAACTCGTTCCAATCACGATGTTGATAGTCATGCAGCGCTACCCAACTGGTTTGGTCGTATCCCGGCATCGCAGGCTTGTCCTCTAATTGCGCGCGCACGATCCGCTGATGATTGTTCGCGGCCGAGTCCAACAGGTGCCCGAGCTCTTCCTTGCGGGACCACTTCGACTCGTCCGGCTTCATTTCAACCGACGCCCGCGAAAGCGTTTGAAGACGCTCGGGCACGCGATCCAGCAAAGTTTGCAACGCGGATATCGCTTCCATAATCCTCCAAAACAAGGTTCGTTTCTCAGTTCAACTCATTCTTCAACCATGGGTGTTTTGGGAAAACGCGTGCAGCGCCTCCTGCATGACCGTCTTCAGGGGAACATGATGTTCGGCGGCGATGCGCCGGCAATCTTCAAATTCGGGAGCGTAATTAGAGACCGTGCCGTTCATGTTCGCAATCTTGATGCGCACGGGTCCCCATGGTGTCTTAACCGTTTCCCATCGGCGCGCGAGTATTTGCCGC
>JBAWBE010000724.1:0-2618 GCA_049589635.1 Terriglobales bacterium | reverse complement strand
CATCAGTATCTGAGCAAGGTATAAATGGTCGATAAATCCGAACTACGTCGCGTTCCAGTATTCGCCGATTTGCCCGACGATCAGCTCACCTGGTTCATCAGTCAATCGCGGGAGATGGTTCTCAAGGCCGGTGATGTCTATACCCGCCCAGGCGATCCCGCCGATGCCATGTTCGTGATTCTCGAAGGGAACCTTCAGGTGCGCGGTGAGCTCAATGGAGAAACCTTTGTCTTTGACCTGGAGCCGGGCGATGTTACGGGAGTACTGCCGTTTTCCAGAATGAAGCAGTTTACCGTGGGCGGGCGAGCCCTGACGGACGCCCGCGCCCTGCGATTTTCTTCCGCGCTGTTTCCCGATCTCGTGCAGAAAATGCCGGAGCTCACCAAGCGTTTGGTCGGCCTCATGTCCGACCGGATTCGCGAAACTACCCGCCTCGAACAACAGCGTGACCGCCTGGCTTCTCTGGGAAAGCTTTCGGCGGGACTCGCGCACGAACTTAACAATCCCGCTTCCGCCGCGAAACGCGCCGCCACCCAGTTGCGCCACATTCTAAAGAAAATCCGGGACGCCAGTCTCGAGCTGGGAAAACGCGATCTCACGCCCGCTCAGAAATCCGAAATTGAGAAACTCGAAGCTTCGTTCACGCAAACCGATGTGGTTCCTCCCGATGCGCTGACCATCAACGATCTGGAAGACCAGATCGATTCCTTATTGCGTAGTCACGGACAGACCGACTTGTGGCTGTTGGCGGCTGGTCTGGCGCGTCGGAATATCAAGCCAGAAGTGGTTGAATCGTTGTTCGCAATCCTCGACGCAGAGACCGCTCGCGCCGCCCTCGTCAGAATCGCCGCCTCGGTCGAGGTCGCCAGTCTGCTACACGAAATCGAGAGCAGCACTTCGCGGATATCGGATCTGGTCGGCGCCATCAAGGAATACACCTACATGGACCAGTCTCCGGTGCAGAACGTGGACGTTGTAAGAAGCCTGGAGACCACGCTGACCATTTTGAATCACAAGCTGAAAAAAGGAGTCGAGGTGCAGCGCGATTATCAACGCGTTCCGCTGCTGGTGAATTCGTTTGGCAGCGAACTCAACCAGGTCTGGACCAACCTCATCGATAACGCTATCGACGCCATGCACGGAAAAGGCGAGCTTCGCGTCCGCACCTACCGCGAAGATGGTTCCGTCGTGGTTGAAATTGGCGACAACGGTCCCGGAATTCCCGAAGAAGTACAGCCCCACATCTTCGAACCCTTTTTCACCACCAAAGGAGTCGGGGAAGGCACCGGCCTCGGCCTCGACACCGTTCAGCGCATCGTGAAAAAGCACCGGGGAAATATTCAGGTCACTTCCAATCCCGGCAACACGCGCTTTCAAGTCTGGCTCCCGCTAGCCGAGACTGCCTCCTAGAGGCACGGCAACTCCCACACAAGATCACCCGGCGGAAGAGTCAAATCGCATGTCCGGGGATAAAGGAATGGCGGAGAGGGAGGGATTCGAACCCTCGGTACAGGTGTTAGCCCGTACAACGGTTTAGCAAACCGCCGCATTCGGCCACTCTGCCACCTCTCCGGCGTGTGCGGAACTCCAGTTTATCACGCTCAGCGCGCGCTCCTGTCGCCCGTGGTTGCTCAGTTTTATCGCCGCGCCACATCGCGAGTATTTTTCGCCGCTGTTCCTTCTTTCGGGTTGTACGCTTCAGTTAGCGACATAACTTTTATCGCTCCTCGAAGTTGATCCAGCGCTGCCGCGGACTTAATCGTCAACGTCACCGGCTCTCCGGGTAGCAGATCGAAATAGTTATCCGAAAGATGGACATCCAGATCGCCGAACGAAAGATAAACGCTTCGCGCCAGCTTCGCCGACTGCAGGGTAACGGTATAATCCGCCCCAGTTTTATTGAGGGTGGTCTCGATCTTCGGCGAAACCGGCAAGTCCAGGTCGTGAGTCACGTCGAAGAAAACCAGATTCCGGGAAACTTTCTTTCCGCCCGCTTCCAGGTCAAACACAAGAAATGACCGATGAGGATCTCCCTTGGCCGCAAGAGTTGCTTTATCCACTGTGAAATAAATCGCACTCGATTGCGCGGGGACTTGCACTTCTTTCGTTTGGTCGAATAAGGAGTTTCCGGAAAAATCAAGCAACCGCATGTGAATCGTTCCCGAAAGCGGCTGCAGTTTATCCGACACAACGTAAACGTCCACTTTGTCGTCATGCAGGAATGGCGAGACCAGCACATCGTCGTAAAAACGCCGCGCATAATAGTGTAGTGCCTTCCAGCGTCCGTAGTAATCGATGCTCGACCACGAGGCCACCGGCCAGCAATCATTCAACTGCCAATACAAAGAACCCATGGTGCGCGGACGTTGCCGGCGCAAATGCTCGGCGCCAATCTTGATAATCTCCGCCTGCTGCACCTGGCTGAGATAGACGTAAGAAGCGAAGTCCTTCGGCTGGCGATACTCCCGCAACATATACGTGAGGATGCGTTCGTTGCCGCCTTTATTTTTTTGATGCGCCTGCATCACAGCCGAACGAATGTCGAAGTCCTCGGGCTTGGCGAAAGTTTCGATCGTGCGCATTTCGGGGAACGATTGAAATCCGTACTCCGTCATGAA
>JBAWBE010000723.1:0-8165 GCA_049589635.1 Terriglobales bacterium | reverse complement strand
GTCCATAGGCCTGCCGCGTCATCTCGATGTTGTGGGCGATGAAGGGAGTTTCACGAACCAGTTCGTTCGGCTTGACGATAAAGTTGCCGACATACCAGCCGACAATCTGCAACCCGAGATAGCAGACCACCGCGGGAACGACTGCGGCCGCCAGCCAGCGCACGCGAGGCGGCGAGACGAGGTTGATCAGGGCAATCGCTGCGCCCGCGATCAGAGCGGCGCAAACTACCAGCAGCCCCATCAGCGTGATATGCGCGTCGGTATAGTTGACTCCCGAGAAAACCGTGTGCTCCTCGAACAATGACTCAAAGCGGCTGATGTACACGCGCATGGCGAGCACCAGCAACAGGAAGGCGAACGCAACCGAGAATCCGCGCCATGGTAGCGGGATCGAACTACCGCGACGCCCCGCAAATATGCGCGTGCTACCCGTGATCAGGATGAAGAAGAAGGCAATGCCGCAGGCAATCACGGAGAGAGTCAGAAGCCAGCCCGTCACAAGCTGCCATGCGGGAAGGGTGAAAAGATAAAAATGCAGGGACCGGCCGAAAATCGGATCGAGCCCTCCGGTCGCAGCCGGCGGTGAATACCAGTAAAAGGCAAACGTTGGCCACTCCGCCATCATCCCCGCGCCCGTGGTGGCGGCAATCAGGAGCGATACAACCAGCACGATCAAACGCAGGATGCGTTCCACCGGCAACTTCAAAGGATGGCCGCCAATAAAAATAACGCTGCCGCTCAGCAGATCGGCTTGATAGGCACGACGCAGAATCAAAAACCATCCGTAGAGAATGATGAAGGTGGCGGCCGAAAATGCTGCGAAGACCTCCCACTGCAAACTCAGCGTCTTGCGAAAGACATCCTCGTAACCAAGTGAGCCAAACCAAAGAAGCTGAACGTAATACGACAGGGCGGTGCGGCTGCTAAAGAGCAGCAGGGCCAACAGCGCGAGGATGAGAAAAAATCGGCCGCTGGGCCGGATAGGCGCACGTCTTTGTGGCGGCCAATCGATGGATTCGGGCATGTCTCTCCCAGCTCATCAGAGCTTCCGTCTGTTTACTGAATCGAAGGGCTATTGTATCGCGCTGGCTGCTTTTAGAAGGGGAAACATGCGAAGCCAGTGAGCCTCGCGAGAGGGACTGCAAGAGAAATGATCACGGCACATCTGGCGATTTCGGGAGTTTCCTCTTGTCGTTTGACCGATGCGCTCGAGAGCACGCTCGTGCTTGCCCGGCACGCATTTTGTTTATCATGAATCGGATCAGGTCTACAGGAAAATACCGAGTCTTAGTTAGTCGGTTACTGCGCGCGCGAACACTTTCGTGCGACTAGCGACACTGCTAACAAAAATTGTGCAAACACATGACACCTTCATGACAATCCGCCGTTAGCACCTTTCTAACATCCATTCTACCAGCAGGCTTGGGAACGTCGATTAGTCGACAGCGCCACTTACTAAGCGCTGGGCATTTGCCTGCTGTCCCTATGAGGAGGAGTCTGTATGCAACGCCGAAGGATTGCTTTCACTGTTTGTTTCGGGCTAACCCTGTTGTTCACTTCCAGCGCGGCCGTGGCTCAATATCAACTGACGAACCTTGTCTCCAATGTGAAAGGCGATGCCCGACACACCGATCCACTTCTGATCAACGCCTGGGGACTCGTCTATGGCCCCGGCGGACCGTTCTGGATTAGCGATGAAGGATCTGGATATTCCACCCTTTATAACAGCGCCGGCAAAGCCAACAGCCTGCAAGTTGTGGTGCCCTCCGTCACGCCATCCGTTCCTGGTTCGCCGACGGGAATTGTGTTCAACGGCGCACAAGAGTTCGAGGTCGGAGGTTCTCCATCGGTTTTCCTGTTCGCGACTTTAGACGGGACGATCAGCGGATGGGCACCGTCGGTAGATCTTACCGAAGCGATCATTGCGGTCAATAACTCGGCCTCAGGCGCCTCTTACACCGGCCTTGCAATCACGAGCAAGCCTTCCGGTAACTTCATCTATGCAGCCGATACCAATAACAACAAGATCGATATGTACGACGGGAATTTCAACCTGGTAACTTCGTTTACCGACCCCAGCGTTCCCGCCGGCACCTCGGTGTTCAACGTGCAAGACATCGATGGCTTGCTCTATGTCGCGTTTGCCCCGGTCGATGGGAGTCCGACCGGCTCGGTTGATATTTTCCGCGAGGATGGGACGTTTGTTAAGACGCTGACGACCGGAAAGCCGCTTGCTCAACCGTGGGGATTTGCTGTCGCCCCCAAGAACTTTGGGCCTCTCAGCAATGCGCTACTCGTTTCGAACAATACGAATGGTGGAACGATCAACGCTTTCAATCTCGTGACTGGACAGTTCGTCGGAACGTTGAAGGACGCAAACGGAAAACAGATTCGCATCGACCAGCTTTGGGGGATCGAGTTCGGCGGAGGAACTCCCAATAATGGCGCGAAGAATCATCTCTTCTTTACCGCTGGTCCAAAAAATAATCTCGACGGGACCTTCGGCAAGATCGTGTTTCAAAAAGACTAAGGATTGAAAATAGAGAAAGATTGCGTGAAAGGCCGCTTTGGCGGCCTTTTTCGCATGTATGCGCTGTCCCGAAGGGAAGGAACTTTATTCCGCAGTCTGGCACGCCAGTGCCGCTGCTTCGAAACTCGGGCTCTCCGATTCGGTTTCTGCGGCTGGGCACATTTGCCTCGTTGAAAGCTCGGAGCCGAAGCGCGACTTTAGCCGCAGGATTGGCGTTTCGAAGTATTTCCAGGACAGACTCGCCAAAACCAAGGTTGTGACCAGGCTTCCTGCCAATTGCAGTGTGCGGTTCAAAGCCCAGTGCGAAGACGCCACGCCCGGAAGCCAGTCTCTGAACATCCGAATCACGAAAAGATGCAACAGGTAGAACATGTAGCTAATAGTTCCTATGCGAACCAGCAGCCGTGATCTTAACGCCCGGCAAAGCAAGTTGGGACTGGCCGCGTGATGCAGGACAAAGGCAAGAATTAAGGTCATCGTCAGGGCGATCAAGGTGTAACCGAGGACCGCAAAGACGCCGTTCGCTTGCGGATCCCCGAGGAGGACCAGCAGTGAAGCGGAAGCGAGCGAGAAGACAGCGACCGACCATCCGGGCACTTGGAACGGCCGCCCGGGACTTCGCCACAGGGCAAGCAGCGCGCCAAAGGCCAGCGTATCCATTCTAGCGGGAAGAAAGTAATATTCCGCGCGTGAGCCCGGCACGTGCATGTACCACCGGACCATGGGAGCGAACACGATGATTGCGAATATCAATGCGAAGAGGTGCTGGCGCTTTAGAAAGCGCACGGCCGGAGCCCAAATAAGGTAAAAGAATTCCTCGATGGAGAGCGACCAGGTAACTTCGATTGCTCTGACCGGCCCGGGAAGATGCGCAACCGCGCCGGAATACCAGGGTAGCACGACGGCGATGCTCGTACCATAAAGCGCAAATGCTGCCCACAGTCGTTTTGACAAATGGTCATTCGCGCTCAGCAAAGCACCACACAGACAGATCAGGAAGAAAAGGTAGTATGGAGGGAAAATGCGAAGCGTGCGGCGCATGTAGAAATTCTTGAAGTAGTGAGGATCCCCGCGCATCCCTAAGAGAATTGTTGTGATGAGGTATCCGGAGATGACAAAAAACAGATCCACCCCGACCCAGCCCGCATGAGAGAACCTGACGATCGCGGAGAACCCGAAGACGTGATACGCGAACACCGAAAGCGCTGCAAGAGCTCGCAGGCCGTCAATTTCTGGAATTCTCTTCATGCGCCAGACAATGAAAGACAAAGTATGTAGGTCGGCGACTCGCTGCACAAGTATGACGTTGAGCACACGAAGCAAAACCTCGAGACGCCGGACGCTTCCACGTCTTGACCTCTCCGCGCGCTGGGGCCTAACATAGCGCCGACGGCAAACTTGGGGCCTCGTGCATGATTGGCCAGACAGTCTCCCACTACCGCATCGTCGGAAAACTCGGCGGTGGCGGCATGGGCGTAGTTTACGAGGCTGAAGACACCCGCCTGACGCGGCATGTTGCCCTGAAATTCATTCCTGAAGACATGGCCAAGGACAAGAAGTCTCTTGACCGTTTCGTGCGTGAAGCACGCGCCGCCTCGCAACTTAACCATCCTGGAATCTGCACCATCCATGACATTGACGACAACGAAGGCCATCCCTTCATCGTCATGGAGAAGCTCGAAGGCACCAGCCTGAAAGACCTGATGCGGAGCCGAAGGATGGAAGTCGATGAGATTTTGGACGTCGGCATTCAGGTAGCGGATGCGCTCGCCGCTTCGCACGCCAAAGGGATCATTCATCGGGACATTAAGCCAGCCAATATTTTTGTCGCGCAGAATGGGCAGACCAAGATTCTCGACTTCGGACTGGCGAAGATGGTGCACGATCCGAATTCGAGCGAAGCCGCGATGGAAGATTCTCTGACGGCGATGGGCGTGATTCCCGGCACGGCCGTTTACATGTCTCCCGAACAAGCCCGCGGCGAAGAACTTGACGCGCGCAGTGACCTGTTCTCGCTCGGAGTGGTGCTCTACGAGATGTCGACCGGCAAGAAGCCGTTTGCCACCGGCAATGTGATCACCACGCTTGATGCCGTGTTGAACCAGAAGCCGGTCTCGCCTTTGCAACTCAATCCCAAGCTTCCTCCCGACCTCGAGGGCATTATCGGGCGCGCAATGGAGAAAGAACGCGGGCACCGCTATCCGAATGCGCTGGCGATGAAGGGTGACATGCAATCGCTGCGGCGCGAAACGGAAAGCGGGATGACCAAGTCGGGCCTGCGTCGGCCGATGCTGCCCTACCGTTTGGCGACCTCAACTTTTCAGGCCACCACACGGTGGTCGACCTACATTCTGCTCGGAGTCACTGCGTTGCTGCTGACTGTGCTGGTGGCAATGGGCGCATGGTGGTACAAGCACCGGGGCGCAATGGTCGCGGGGGCGCCGAAGAATACCATTGCGGTGCTGCCGCTTCAGAACATGAATGGCGATATCAGTGTAGAGTTTCTGCGCTTCGCGCTGGCGGACGAAATTGCCAATACATTGACGTACACACGCTCTCTGGATGTTCGGCCCTCAGCCATGACGCGCAAATTTGTTGGCAATGACATCGATCCGCAAACCGCGGGACACGAGGTTCACGTTGCGACCGTGATTACGGGACATTTCTTGAAACAAGCCAACCGCCTCCTGATTACGCTCGAGGCAATTCAGGTGAATGGCAACCGCCTTTTGTGGCAGACCAACCTAACGGCCAGCGCCGACGATCTGATTACACTCCAGTCGCAGATCTCCGCCCAGATACGGCAGGGATTACTGCCTGCGCTCGGCGTGGCGGGCGGCTTCGTTGATACGAGCACACGGCCGAAGAGCCAGGAGGCCTACGATCTCTACCTGCACAGTCTGGCTCTGGCCCACGATGCCGGTCCGAACAAAGATGCCATCGCGGTGCTCGAGCACGTGGTCGAAGTCGATCCCACCTATGCGCCTGCCTGGGAAGAACTGGGTTTGCGTTGTTACTACGACGCCGATTACTCCGATGGCGGCGACGCCATGTTCCAGCGCTCGAGCAAAGCATATGAAAAGGCCATCGAACTTGATCCCAATCGGATCGTGGCTGCGGGACAGCTCATCAACAATCATGTGGAGCGCGGGGAACTCGGCACGGCTTACAAAGAAGCGCTCGCGCTTGTAAAGCGGAGGCCCGACAGCCCGCAGGCACATTTCACGATGGGATATGTTTATCGGTACGCCGGCATGCTGGAGCAATCCACCAGCGAGTGCGATACGGCGTTGGCCCTTGATCCAGGCAACTATGCGTTCCGATCGTGCGCCTGGGCGTTCATGGAACTTGGCAAAACCGAGCGGGCCGAAGACTATGTTCGTCTGGATGCCGGTTCGGAATGGGCCGCGTATGCGCAGCCGTCGATCTTATTGCGCGAAGGAAAAATTCAGGAAGCGCGTGAGGCCGTCAGGCACATGCCGACCGCTCCCCGCTATCATCGCGATCTGCTGGAGGCTTGCCTGGGATTAAAGCCAGCCTCGGAACTCGACCGCATTGCGCATGAGGACGAGACCAGCCTGCCAACCGATCCCGACCCGGAAACGTGGTACTACCAGGGCGCAATTTTGGCGTACTGCGGCAAGGAGCAGGCGGCTCTGCACATGCTCCGGAGCGCGGTCGAGCAGAACTATTGCGCGTATTCGAATTTGCTCTCCGATCCGCTGCTCGCCAAATTAAGAACAGATACAGAGTTTGACAAAGTGTTGACCCAGGGCGGTTCCTGCCAGGAAGCCGTGCGCGGAGCCGCGAATGCGCCGGACCACTGATAAAATTCCGTGCGCTGCGCGGAATTTAGATTACAAGTTGCAATTTGCAACGTCTAACGCTGTTAAAATCTCGCGTTGTTCAACCGCGTGCTTGAGATAACGCATACTCATTTTGCAAAAATCCTCCCCAAAATCTCCAACAGGAGCCTTCATGATTGCCATCCGGAAAATTCTCGCGCTTGCGATTTTCGCGTGCGCCTTTTCTTTATCTCTTTTAGCGCAGGGAACAGAAGGGCGATTGATGCTCTTCCCTGATATTCATAACGACAAAATTGCATTCGTATATGGCGGCGACATTTGGCTGGCAGCCAGCTCTGGAGGAACGGCTAGGCGGGTTACCTCTAATCCGGGGCGGGAGATGTTCCCGAAATTTTCGCCCGACGGAAAGTGGCTCGCGTTCACAGGCCAGTATGACGGCAACCTCAACGTATATGTCATGCCGTCGGATGGCGGACAGCCCACCCAGCTGACCTTCTATCAGGGGCAGGCGCAGCCGCTCAGCGACCGCATGGGCTTCCTCAATGAGGTGATTGGCTGGACGCCCGACGGCCAGAATGTAATTTTTCTTTCGCGCCGCGACGCCTCGAACGGTTGGACCAAGCGACCGTTTACGGTCAGCGTCAATGGTGGAATGCCCAAGCCGATGGTTATCGACGAAGGCGGACTCCTGTCCTATTCGCCGGATGGCGGCAAGATCGCCTACAACCGGATTTTCCGCAACTTCCGCCAATGGAAGCGCTACACCGGCGGCATGGCACAAGACATCACCATCTTCGATCTGAAAAATAATTCGGTCGACGGAATCATTCCGCATACCGATTACACCGACACTTTTCCAATGTGGCATGGCAACACAATTTTCTTCACGTCGGATCGCGGACCTGAGCATCGACTGAATGTTTACAGCTACGACACGGCCAGCAAGCAGGTGCAGCAACTCACAAAATTCTCCGACTTTGATTGCATGTGGCCGAGCATGGGCCCTGACGCAATTATTTTTGAAAATGGCGGCTACCTCTACACCTTCGATTTGCAGAGCCAGCAGCCGAAGAAACTAACGATCTACTTGAACGGAGCGCGCGACCAGGCGATGAAGCACTGGGTCGACGCCAGCAAGCACATCACGGACTTTGATATCGCTCCCGACGGCAAGCGTGCTGTCTTCGCCGCGCGCGGAGAAGTTTTCACGGTGCCCGCCAAAGAAGGCAGTGTTCGCAATCTGACCCATTCCCCCGGAGTGCGCGAGCAGAAAGTGGCCTGGTCGCCGAATGGACAGTGGATCGCATACATTTCAGATCGCACTGGCGAAGACGAGATTTACATCGCGCCGCAGGACGGGCTCGGGGCGGAAGAGCAAATCACGAGCGGCCACAAGGGATTCATGTTCCAGCCGACATGGTCGCCCGATAGCTCGAAGATTGCGTGGGCCGACAAGGATCTCAAGTTGTGGTATGTCGACCTCAAGGCGAAGCAGCCGGTGGAAGTCGATCGCGCGAAGTTTTTCGAGATCACGAACTACAACTGGTCGCCTGATAGCCAGTGGCTGGCTTATGACAAGCCGGAGGAGAGCGGAATCAGCGTCGTTTACCTCTATAGTCTGGCTGATAAGAAAATCACTCAGGTCACCTCGGTCCTGAGTAACAGCTTCGGAGCCGTGTTCGATCCAGGCAAGCGCTACTTGTACTTCCTGTCGGATCGCGACTTCAACGAGGTTCTCGGTAACATCGATTTCGAATTTGCCAATCCAAAAACCACGCGCGTCTATATGGTCACGTTGACGACCGATGAGCCCTCACCGTTCCCTGCGC
>JBAWBE010000722.1:0-6209 GCA_049589635.1 Terriglobales bacterium | reverse complement strand
ATCCTGCTCTACGACGAAACTGGCACGATGCGGTTCGTCAGTTGGCGCGGCCTGTCCGGGAACTACCGCAAAGCAGTTGAGGGACATTCGCCGTGGAAACGCGAGGACCCTGACCCTCAGCCCGTCTCTATCACTGATATCGGCTCGGCTCCGCTCGATGAGAGGCTGAAGAACGCAATATTGGCTGAAGGCATCCATGCCTGCGCTTTCATTCCACTACTCTCGAATGGAAAGCTCATCGGAAAGTTCATGATGTATTTCAATAATCCGCATTCGTTTGCGGATACTGAACTTCAGCTCAGCTTAACGATCGCGCGCCAAATCGCTTTCGCAATTTCGAGAAGAGGCGCGGAGGAGGCATCGCGGGAGAGCGAGGAACGGTTCCGTGCCATCGTGGACACCACCCCGCAGTGCGTGAAGCTAGTTGCCGCGGACGGGACCTTGTTGCACATGAATTCCCCAGGTTCGGAAATGGTAGGTGCACATTCCGCGGAAGAAATAATTGGGAAGAGCGTTTATGACCTGATTGCGCCCGAGGATCGAGACCGGTACAAGGCTTTTAATGAGAGCATCTGCCGAGGCGAAAGAGGTTCACTCCAGTTCGATATCGTGGGCCTGGAAGGCAAGCGCCGGCATATGGAGAGCCACGCTGCCCCGCTGAGCAACCCGGATGGAACCCTGATTCAGCTTGCCGTGACCACCGATATTTCTGAACGTGAGCAGGCGGAGCGCACGAACAACCGTCTTGCTGCCATCGTAGACTCCTCAGACGATGCTATTGTCAGCAAAAGTCTGGATGGAATTATTACCAGCTGGAATAAGGGCGCGGAGCGCATCTTTGGGTACACGCCGGAAGAGGCTGTTGGTAAACATATCTCCCTGATTATTCCGGCAGACCGGCAGGATGAAGAGACCGAGATCCTTCGGCGCATCAGAACCGGTCATCGCGTCGACCACTTTGAGACGGTCCGACAGCGAAAAGACGGAACCCTCCTGGATATTTCTGCGACGATTTCACCCGTAAAGGATTCCACGGGCCGCACGATCGGGGCTTCAAAAGTTGCGCGCGATATTAGCCAACGCAAGCAATCGGAACTCGCGCTTCGACAAAGCGAAGAACGGTTCCGCAAGCTGGCGGAAACTCTTGATGCCGAGGTTCGTGTCCGTACCGAAGAACTTGAACAACTTAATCGTGAAGTGTTGACGCAAGCAGAACAGGTCCGCCAGCTTTCCTGGCAGTTATTGCGCACGCAGGATGAAGAACGACGCCACATCGCGCGTGAACTGCACGATAGCGCCGGCCAGACACTTGCCGTTCTTGGAATGAACCTGGCAACAATTATCCGAAATGCCAGGACGCAAGCGCCTGAGATTGTCGAAACTGCCGAGCAGACCCACGAGATGCTACAGGAACTGACGAAAGAAATTCGTACGACTTCATACTTATTGCATCCCCCTCTTTTGGACGAGAGTGGACTCCGCGCAGCCCTTTCCTGGTACATAAGGGGTTTGAGCGAACGCAGCGGACTCGATATTTCCTTCAGTATCCCGGAAGAATTCGGCAGGCTCCCGCGCGAGATGGAATTGGTAGTCTTTCGATTGGTACAGGAGTGTCTAACCAACATCCATCGGCACTCTGGCAGTAAAAGAGCCATCATTCAGATTAATCGGGAGCTGGACAGAATACTCATCGAAGTCCGGGATCAGGGTAAAGGCATTCCGAAAGAGAAGCTCGCACAGATCCAATACGGGCGGGCAGGGGTTGGAATAAGGGGAATGCGAGAACGATTGCGGCAATTCCAAGGGGAGATGATTCTCGACTCTACCGGAGGCGGGACCACCGTTGTTGTTACGATTCCAGTCTCCAAAGAATTCGTGAGTTCCAAAGCAAATGAGAGACCGCTCGAATCCGCCGTCTAGTTTTCGCTCTTATTTTTACTTTTTATATTCTTTATGCGCATTCTAATTGCCGACGATAACGACCGAATCCGCAACGCCATCAAGGCAATGTTGAGCACCGAAGCTGGCTTCGAAGTTTGTGGAGAAGCCGCGCATGGGCAGCAGGCACTCGAACGGACACGACAATTGTTACCGGATCTTGTGCTGTTAGACATTCACATGCCAGAGTCAGACGGATTTCAAGTGGCGCGTCAACTCCGCCAGGAATTCCCTAAGCTTAGAGTACTGATCATGAGCCAGGGTGACGCTGCCATGATCTTGCCCACCGCCCTTCAGATTGGTGTGGATGGATGTCTCGATAAGGCATACCTGGGAGCTGAATTGGCCCGAAAGCTAAGGCAATTGCTGGAACCAAACGCCGCAGCAGCCAGCATCAGCCGCGCAGGGAGTGGTGTCCACTCCCCTTAATAGCTAAAAACACTGACATCATCGTTCAGCCCCGGATCCCCGACGTGCTTTGTAGGTTCCCGAAACCGTTCAATTCCCAGCTTATGCGGCGAGGATTTGTGCTCCTCTTGTCTCGTTGTCTCGCGAACGTTGTGCGCTAACGCCGCGGACGAGAATAGCGTGACTTCTTAAGAAAATCGACGGGTGGAGAGGTCTCGGCTCTTCATGCGACTTTTCCCTTCTGAGCGACAGGCTTATTCTGGGCTTTCATTGATTTCACCAGATCGGCCGACGACGCTCCTTCGAGCGACAGTCCGTAGCCGACCTCTCGCACAATGCGCTCTTTCAACGGTTGAATGAAATGTATGCGCGTATTACGGCGGGTCACTTCGGGAGCCTTCAAGTACAACTTGGCCAATTCCCGTGCTCGCGCCAACGCCTTGCCGTTCGGCACAACCTCTGCTACCACTCCCCACTCATGCGCGGTTTTTGCCGCAAGCGGCTGTGGGTTGAGCAGGAACGCTTCCGCTCGCCCCGCTCCTGCGCGATAACTCCACGTGGTAAAGATTCCGTCGCCGGGCGCAACCCCAGCGCCGAAGTGGGCCACATCCTGGAAGGTCGCACCCTCCCCTGCCACAATTACGCTCGCGAGTAGCGCGTAGTCGGAGTGCACATGGGCGCGTCCCTCGATAGCCGCGATGACCGGCACGCGTATGTTGGTTATGTTTTCTAAAACCTGAACGCCTTCGTCGTGAACCTGGCTCCAAACGCCGGGATCGCTGACATCGCCGAAAGATGTCCAATCGACATCGGTAATGAACTCCCCACCTGCGCCCGTGAGGATTACGATCTTGTTCGCCCGATCTTGCGAAATCCGGTAGAAGGCCTCGACAAATTCCGTGTGAGCCGGCGCGGACATAATGAACGGCCCGCCGTTGCCGTGGAACTCAGCAATGAGAACGCCTTCGTCATCTCGGGTCAGCTTCAGGTTGTGATAATCAGTGAAATAGTCGCTTTGAAACTGCATGGAATTCTCCTCTCGTTATTGGTTGTTCTGCTGCGGGCGTTCCCATCGATTAAAATCCGCAACTGCCCGAGAGCTGCGGACGAATAGTGGAGTCCGTGTTTACAGCGGTCCGCACATTTCCCTCACGCGGCCACAACGAGACCGCCTGCAGCGCGAATGACCTCACCAGTGATCCACGCTGATTCGTCTGACGCCAGGAACACCGCCAGCGGGGCGATATCCGTGACGCGACCGAGCCTGCCGAGAGGCGTCTTCTTAGCCAGAACGGCTCCGGCCCCACCCTCAAACGTCCCCGCCGTTACATTGCCTTCGGTTTCTGTATGACCCGGAGAGATGGCGTTGACACGGATCTTGCGCGGTGCAAGTTCGAGCGCCAATCCCCTTGTCAGAGCTTCGATGGCGCCTTTGGTGGAGGCGTACAGCAGGGCTCCCACCACCGGGTGCGAACCCACAATAGAGCTGAGGTTGATGATGCTCCCGCCGTCGACGCCGAACCGCTTGATCGCCTCCTGCGTGGTAAGAATCGTCCCGAGAACGTTGATGTTGTAGTGGAGGTGAAAGCTTTCTTCGCTGATCTCCGCCAAGGCGCCGAAGCGGAATACCCCCGCGTTGTTGACCAGAACGTCCACTCTTCCGAACGCAGAATCCACTTCTTTGAACATCCGTGCTACGTCTGCGGCTTTGGATACGTCCGCCGCGACCGCGACCGCTTCGCCTCCATTGTCGATGATCGCCTGAGCGACGCGCTCGGCGCCTTCCCGATCGGAAGAATAATTCACGGCCACGCGCGCGCCCTCAGATCCGAAGGCCGTTGCAATCCCGGCTCCTATGCCTTTGGATGCGCCCGTCACTATCGCTACTTTGTTAGACAATCTACTCATAATTCACCTTCGTTCTAGATGCGACTCCCCGTGCCCTGGAACGTCCATCGCCTGTGAATCGCGCCGCGGGCGTGAGAATATATCGATTTACGCTCATTATGCTTGCTCTTTAGGCGGGCGGGCAAGGCTTCGTCTACCAAGCGCGAGACCTTTGGCTTTATGACAGTCTTCCATCGCCGAAATATTCGGCAACGACCATCAAATTCCGACCGGGACAAAAACCGTTTACAGTTCTCTATGAAACCAACCGTGCGAAAAGCAAATCTAAGTTTCCTGCAAATAGTTGCGAGAATTTTGGAGGGGATTTTAGGTGTGGGTTACAGGCAGCCCAATTGGATCACGATGATTCCCCTTGTTTTGGTTTGCCTGGGCTCGCACGACGCTTGGTGCCAATATTCCCCCGCTTCGGGACCGTATAAAGTACTTACGGTCGATAACATTGCGCTGCATGATTTGGCGCGCGATAAATACATTCCCATCAAAATTTATTATCCCGATGGTGTAGGGCCGTTTCCTGTCATCATCTTCTCCCACGGCGCCTTGGCGTCGAAAGATAATTACTCGGCCTTTGGGCAATTCTGGGCCAGCTCCGGATACGTAAGCATTCACCCCTCTCACGCCGACTCCATTGTCGATTCCCACTTTCGCGGCAGCTTGCGCGACGCCATTAGTGATCCCCACGCCTGGCCGAACCGCCCGGAGGACATTTCCTTCATCATCGATTCGCTGACGCACGTCGAAAAATTCGCTCCGCAACTTGTCGGCAAACTCGATCTTCGCCATATCGGCGTCGGAGGACACTCCTTTGGCGCATATACAGCCGGTCTAATCGCCGGCACGACTATTCTGCTGCCGGGAAAGTCTGAGCCCCAGAGTTTTGCCGATAAGAGGGTCTCCGCCGTTGTGATGTTATCGCCCCAGGGAGAAGGCATCATGGGTCTGACCGCACATTCGTGGGACGCGTTCCGTCTGCCCATGCTGCTGATGTTCGGCTCCCGCGATTTCGGCCCATTTGGCCAGGAGCCAGTTTGGCGAAGCGAGGCATTCGAAAAGGCGCCCGCAGGCAACAAATATGAAGTCGAACTCGAGGGTGGAACCCACATGGGATTCGCCGCCCCTTTTTCGGGAGGCGGCCATCGGGTTGAAGTATTCCAATGCGCGGAACTCGAAACGCTGGCGTTCTGGGATGCATATCTGAGGCAGGACCCGAAGGCCCGGCAATATGTAGAGTCCCATGGTTTGCAGAAGTACAGCGGAGACATTGCCCGCTTTGCGAACAAGTAATCACGAGCAACCGATGCCAAAGCGAATAGAAGAACTCGATGCCCTTCGTGGCCTGATGCTGGTGTGGATCACCTGCACTCACCTGCCGACGATCCTGAGCACGTATGTCAACCAGCCGTTTGGGTTCTTTGCCGCAACCGAAGGCTTCATCTTTCTTTCCGCTTTGTTTACAGGCCGCATTTACTTTCGGGTCGCCGAGCGCGAAGGCTACGGTGCAATGTGGTGGAAGTTATGGATGCGGACCGGAAAGCTGTACTGCTACCAACTGTTGCTGCTGGCATTTGCCTTCGTGATAGCGGCACCGATCGCGGCGCATGGCAACAGGCCTGCAGTGCATAATCTTCTCAACTTCTACTTTGCCGCGGGCCGCACACGTGCTTTCGTCGACGCAGCGCTGATGCTCTACCGGCCGCCGCTGCTGGATAGCCTGCCGATTTACATCATTCTTCTTGCATTGACTCCATTTGCGATCGCCCTGGGGGAACGATTTGGTTGGAAATATGTCCTTACTGGCGGCTTCACACTCTGGCTGCTCGCTCAGTTTGGATTCCGGAGTTTCGCATATCACTTGCTGGCGCGCGCTTTCGGCGTGCAAATCCCACTGAACGAAATGGGCGCGTTCAATCTCTGGGCATGGCAGTTATGGTGGTTAGTCGGGCTCTGGCTGGGCG
>JBAWBE010000721.1:0-5713 GCA_049589635.1 Terriglobales bacterium | reverse complement strand
GCACCACCACGCCGTACAGCCGCTCCGAAGTCGGATTGCCCGGCCGCTCTTCCATGGCCATCACGCAAATCTCTTTCACCAGCGGCGACTGTAAGTAATGTGCCTCGATCTCCTCGGGATAAACGTTCTTGCCATTGGCGAGCACAATCACTTCCTTGCGCCGCCCAGAAATAAAAAGGTTTCCGCTCGAATCGAAATAGCCCAAATCGCCCGTGTAGAGCCAGCCGTCGCGCAGCACCTCCGCGGTCGCCTCCGGCCGATTCCAATATCCCTTCATCACAATCGCGCCACGGATTGCGATTTCACCCGCCTTCGGCTTCCCCTCTTCGACCACTTCCTCATTCACAATGCGCGCCTCAACACCCGGTAGGGGCGGTCCAACCGACCCAAACACGATCTTCCCAGGATGAGTGAGAAATGCTCCGCCGGTCGTCTCCGTAAGCCCGTAGGCATTGAGCACGTCGATGCCGAAAGAGTAAAAATCCCGCTGAATCGCCGAATCGAACCGCGAGCCGCCCGTCACCAGATACCGCATGCGCGTGCCAAAGGTAGCGTGAATCTTCCCGAACAAGACTGGCCCGGCATTAATCCCAATTCTCCGCAGGCCACGATTGATTGCCATCAAAGTACGCACCAGCCGCGCCGTAAGTTTTCCCTGCTTGTTGATCTCCTTGAGGATCCTTTCGTGGATCAGATAGAAGAACTGCGGCACCACGCAAAAGGCGGTAATGTCTCTCTCCTGCAATGCGCGCAGCAGTTCGGTCGTGTTCAGTGTCTCGAGGTACACCACGCGTGCGCCGTTGAACAGCGGTAAGAATAAATTCGCCATCTGCGCCAGCACGTGAAACATTGGCAGGATTCCCAGCAGCGCGTCGGTCGGCCCGATCGTGAGCAAAGCGAAAACGGAATTTGCCTCTCCCACCAGGTTGGCATGAGTCAGCATCACGCCCTTCGGATCAGCCGTCGTTCCCGATGTATAGAGAAGTGCGGCGAGGTCATCCTCACGCGGTGCGACAGGCTGAAAGCCGGCGCTGCCTGCGGCAAAGATCGAATCCAAATCGCCGGCAAATTGAATCCGGAAAGGAGGCGGTCCGCCCGTTTCGTGGGGACGTTCGTGGGGACGTTCGTCCTGCGCAGGTTGCCCAAGACTGGAATCTCCGCGATCGAGCGCGGCCATAACTTCAGCCGCGGCTGAAGTCATGACCAACTTCGCGGCGGTTCCTTCGACGGCCTCCAACGCTACTCCTAGAAGTTTGGCGTCGCAAAAAAGAAGCGAGGCCCCACTATCGAGCAGAAGCTTCTTGACTTGATCGGGGTGGAAAGCCGTGTCGAGCGGCACTGCAACTCGTCCCGAAGCAATGATTCCCAGGTAGGCCGCCACCCACCGCGGATGATTCGCAGCCAGAATCGCAACCCTGGCATCGGACGCCACGCGACCTGCTAGCCACTGCCCGACGCTCTCCGCCATGTGCGCCAATTCGGCAAAGGTGAGGCGCTCGACGGTCTGAGCGCGCTGAATTTCAAGCGCGATGTTGTTGGGAAACTTTCGGGCGGACTCTTGAAAGCGTTGGTAGAACGTGGCCATGGGTCGGAGGTGAATATACTAAAGAGACCCGACGAAAACTAGGCTGCAAGCCCGTCCTAAGTGCCAACTCGATCCCTCTCGCATCTAATGTGCTAGGCTTTAACTCACCATTCGGACGTGTGTCCGCCCAAGGAATCTGCGTTTGATCAACACTTTACTAGGCAAGATTTTTGGTACCAAGAACGAGCGCGAGGTGAAGCGACTGTTGCCCCGCGTCGCGGCCATTAATGCGCTCGAACCCGAGATGCAGAAGCTCTCGGACGATCAGTTGCGCGCTAAGACTGACGAATTCCGCGCTCGCGTCCAGGAGGGTCTGAGTTCCACAGCTGACGCCCCCGAAGCCGACGCTGCGCCCACCGACGCAGCCCCCGGCGTTGACTTCGACCGCCAGAAAGAAATCGAAGCCGCGCGTGGCCGCGTGCTGGCGCAGGTGCTCGACGAAGTTCTCGAAGAAGCTTTCGCGGTCGTTCGCGAGGCTGGACGCCGCGTCCTCAACATGCGCCACTTCGATGTGCAGCTCATCGGCGGCATGGTTCTGCACGAAGGCAAGATCGCTGAGATGAAAACTGGCGAAGGCAAAACGCTCGTCGCCACGTTGCCCGTCTATCTCAATGCGCTCAGCGGTCGTGGCGTCCACGTCGTCACCGTCAACGACTACCTCGCCAAGCGCGACTCGGAATGGATGGGCAAACTGTATAGCTTCCTCGGCCTTAGCGTCGGCGTCATCGTCCACGACCTTGATGACGAAGAGCGCCGCGCCGCGTACGCCGCCGATGTCACGTATGGCACGAACAACGAATTCGGATTCGACTACCTGCGCGACAACATGAAGTTCGACCTGCGCGATTGCGTGCAGCGCGTGCACAACTTCGCGATCGTCGACGAAGTCGATTCCATCCTGATCGACGAAGCCCGCACTCCGCTCATCATCTCCGGTGCCAGCGAAGAATCGACCGACAAATACTATCGGGTGAATCGCATCATCCCGAAGCTCGAACAGGGAGAAGAAATCGATACGCAGCCCGGCGAGCCCAAAATCTATACCAAAGATTTCGTGGTCGACGAAAAGCATCGCAGCATCACGGTTACCGATGATGGCTGGGAAAAAGTTGAAAAGCTGCTTGGCATTGGCAACATCGCCGACCCCGAAAACTGGGCGTTAAAGCACCATGTAGAAACCGCCGTCAAGGCGCACGCACTCTACAAAAAGGATGTTGAATACGTAGTCAAAGACGGCGAAGTGATCATCGTCGACGAATTCACGGGCCGTCTTATGCCAGGGCGGCGATGGTCTGACGGCTTGCACCAGTCCATTGAGGCCAAGGAAAACGTTAAGATTGAGCGCGAAAATCAGACGCTCGCAACCATCACGTTCCAGAATTACTTCCGCATGTACAAGAAACTCGGCGGCATGACCGGAACTGCCGAAACGGAAGCGCCCGAGTTCGACAAAATTTATCGTCTTGAAGTGGTTGTGATTCCGACGAATCGCACGCTGTTGCGCATCGAAAATCCCGACATCGTCTATCGCACCGAGAAAGAAAAGTACTTCGCGGCCGCCGACGAGATCCAGCGCCTTCACGAAAGCGAACAGCCCGTCCTCGTCGGTACCACTTCGATTGAAAAATCCGAGCGCCTCTCTGACCTTCTTAAGAAAAAGGGAATCCGCCACGTCGTTCTCAACGCCAAGTATCACGAGCGCGAAGCTGAAATCGTCGCTCAGGCCGGCCGCAAAGGCATGGTCACGATCGCCACCAACATGGCGGGCCGCGGCACCGACATTCTTCTTGGCGGTAACGCCGAGTTTATGGCCAAGCAGGAGTGCGTCAAGAAGGGAATCGCGCAACCGGTTGGCGCCGCGCAGGGCAAAATCGAAGCCGTTGCCGACGATCCCAACCGCACCACCTGGTACTACGCCGGCAACGAATTCGCCGTTCCCACCGATCAGTGGAACGAAACATTCACGCGCTACAAGGCCGATACCGACCGTGAGCACAATGAAGTCATCGCCGCCGGCGGTCTCCACATCTTCGGCACCGAACGCCACGAAGCTCGCCGCATCGATAACCAGCTTCGCGGACGCGCTGGCCGTCAGGGCGATCCCGGCTCGTCGCGTTTCTATCTATCTCTCGAAGACGACCTGATGCGCATCTTCGCGAAAGAATGGGTCTCCAATCTTCTCCAGCGCCTTGGTATGGAAGAAGGCGTGCCCATCGAGTCGCGCATGATCACGCGCCGCATTGAAGCCGCGCAGAAGGCCGTCGAAGGCCAGAACTTCGAAGCCCGCAAGCATCTGCTCGAATACGACGACGTGATGAACAAGCAGCGCGAGGCAGTCTATGGACTACGCCGTCGCCTGCTCGAAGGTCTCGACCAGAAAGATCTGATCATCGAAGATTATGTCTCCGGAATTCTTGGCGACCTGCTCGAACAATTCTGTCCGGCCAAAGCGCACGCCAACGACTGGGATCTGAAGGGGCTAAAAGATGCCCTCTTCTCCCGCTTTGGCGTTGACATCTACGCCGAGGGCTTAAAACCTGAAACTCTGAACCGCGCCGAACTCGGCGATGCCGTCTTCCAGCAGCTCAAAGACCGTTACGACGCCAAGGAGAAACTCATCGGCCCCGACGCCATGCGCTACCACGAGCGCATGATCATGCTGAGCGTCATCGACGCGCAGTGGAAGGATCACCTGCTCTCGATGGATCACCTCAAAGAGGGCATCGGCCTGCGCGGGTATGCGCAGCACGATCCGCTGGTCGAGTACAAGCGTGAATCCTTCGATATGTTCGAAGAGATGATGAAGCGCTTTCAGGAAGAGACCGTTCGCTATCTCTACCTGATGCAGGTTCTTGAGCGTCCACCTGACGCGAGCTTGCAGCCGCCCGCGCCGCAGGGTCTACCATCCGGGGTTCCCGCAGCCAGCGCGCCTTCCGTGATTACGGGAGGTCAAGGCGGCAACGGTCGACCGCCGCGCAAGGTCGCCACCTCGGTCGATGAAATCGAAGAGGCCTTCCAGCGCAAGAAGAAACGCGAGCTCGAACAAGCCAGAATGGCCGGCGCTGGGGACAGACAGGTGCAGCAGGTAGTGCGCTCCGGCGAGAAAGTCGGGCGCAACGATCCTTGCCCCTGCGGCAGCGGTAAGAAATTCAAGAAGTGCCACGGCGCTTAAGCATGTCCTGCTAAGAGGGGTAGAACCGCGCGAGTGAACTCCGATTGAGCACGCGGACTACGCGGTCAATTTCTCCAGATTTCAACTCCTCACGCCACTTGTTTGCGGACTTCTGCGGGTCTTTGAAGACGCTGAAATATCCGGATCCGAACAGGCTTGTCCCCATTTGCCCCCGTGGCTTCGACGTACTCCGGATAAGGAAAGTTTCCGTTTGCGAATCCCATGGCAGCGTGCAGAACTCAAACATCTTTCGCGTCCATCCTTTGGGGTCAACGCAAATGTCCTCGTAACGGACAACTAAAGCGGCATCGTCCAATCCGCTCATGTCATCGAGTGCTTTTTCGTAAGTCAAAACCCATTTCCATGCGAGTCGCTCTTCCGGCTCCAGACGCCCCAAATCGTCGACGGTGACTCCGTAGCGCTTGCCAGTCGCGGTATCCAACAACGCACCCAGCAGTGGATAATCTACGCTCGCGTCGTTTCGCAAATGGCCCTCCGCCCGCCCGCGCTTCACAGATGCGACTACCGCGCATGGATGTCGCAGCAGCACGATCGCCTTGCGATGCTTTGCCACACGCATCAGGACTCCCAGCCGTCCGAGCGAGCAAATTGATTTCCACACGATTTGAAGATTGGTTGCCGACTCGTAATCCGCCCACGGCTGAACCCGAAACTCCCCCAAGAAAGGAACCCTGCGACCGACTTTTGCCTTCAGCACACTCAGTAAGTGTGCGGAATTCTGCCAGCTAGATCTGTAAGCCTTTCGAAATACGGGCAACGAATCCGCCACAAAGCTGGAGTTCATCTGGGGCAGGGAATGCAGGAACTCGTCAACCGCAGCGCGGAATACCTCGGCCTCGGCCACATCGGCGACAAAAGGCATCCGAGGCAAATCGGAGAAGGTATCGGGTTCGTGCCGGTACATCGTCTGCGGATGGCTATCAAAAATCTTGCCT
>JBAWBE010000720.1:0-8401 GCA_049589635.1 Terriglobales bacterium | reverse complement strand
TCATGGGATCCTCCTCGGTTCAAAACCCCCACCCTAGCGTCGCAAAGTGCGCGACGCTAGGATGGGGCACCCTCGGGTTCACTTTTTCGGCGTCACTTTTTCGCGTCACTCTCCGAAGTTGAGGGCGGCTTCGCGGATGATGTCTTTCAGGCGCTCGGTGGTGATGGTGTTGCGGGGGAGCGGCCAGAGTTTGAAACAGACCTTGCAGAAGCCCGCATGGCGTTTCCTGATGCTGTCCCACGTGAGGCGTAGTTCCTCGGCGGGACAGGTTGGGCAGTGATAGAGCGCGTGCCGTTCGGGCACGTCGGTGGTTTTGCCGGCGACTGCGAAGAGAGTCGGGATGGTGGGGCCGGGGCGTCCGAAGATGTGTGGCGGTTTGGTGTCGGCGGTCGCGGCGTCGAGGACGCGACTAAGTTGTGAGATGGTCATTGGTGGTTTGCCTCCTGAGTGTTTTGCACGAAATTGTTTTGCTCCTTTGCGGTTCGCGCCGCGCGGATCGCTTCGACCATGGCGGCGATGGGTTGAAGTTGCTTGAGCGCGATGCGGTTCGCGAGATATCGCGCGGTGGTGGTTGGGCTGCGGTGTCCAAGCTGGGCTTGCACACAGCGGATATCGAGCGTGGCTTCCCAGACGTCTTCGGCCATGGTGCGGCGGAGGTCGTGGATGCGGAGCTCGGGGCGGAGTTTGAGTTTTTCCTTGAGCTTCTTCCACTGTTTGGAGAAGCGTTGCGGTTTGCGTCCTGGCGTCCGGCCGCTGAGTTGGTAGATCACCGGGAGTTGGGGATCGGCTTCGGGATCGAGCGCCGCGAAAGAATCGGCGACGCGCGCGGAGACCGGGAGCGTTTGCTGCACCTTGCCTTTGGTGAGGAAGGTGATGGAGCGCGTGTGCTGATCGTAGTTAGTGGGCGTCATGCGGCTGGCGGTCTGGTGACGGATGCCGGTGTCCGCGATGAGTTGGAGGAAGAAGTGGAACGCGCCTTTGGTGTGGGCGAGGATGAGATCGCGTTCGGTGTCGGTGGCGATGGTGGCGCGGGCTTCGGGCTGGTGGAACTTCGGAACTGCCCGTTCGAGGTAGGGCGCCGCGTGGTGCGCTTCCGCGAGGTAACGGAGGAAGCGGGCGAAGCACTTCGCGTAGGTGCTTTTCGTGTGCGGGCTGAATTCGCTCCACGTGAAGGCGGCCGCGCGGACCGAGTGCGCCGTGAGTTGACCTGGCGTTTGCTGACCGTTCGAAGCGCGGATCGCCGCGAGCGCGGCGGGGACGTTCGGGTTGTGCGCTTCGAGCTGGGCGAAGAGCTGCGCGGCATGCTCGATCGTGCCCGCGCAGACTGCCGGTTTTTTAGTCGTCTCTGAACTTCTGCGTGCTGCTTGGCAGCGGGGGCGGTGGTGAAGGCTTTGCGGTGGCGGTTGCCGTCTGCGTCTCTCCAGTCGGCGTAGAACTTCCCGTGCTTCTTAAGCATTTGAATGGCGCTCCTTTTGGGTTAAGTTTGAGGACACTGCGGTCCCCGCGGCTGGTGCGCGGGATTGTAGAAGTGTCGTTTGTGGAGTGGGCAGGCCTCGGCGGTGTTGTCTACTTTGGAGGTAGGGGCTAGAATGGGTTGGTGCGTTGGACACTTCCGCGCTCGGCGGAGTGGTTTGGACACTGGAATGGACACCGCTCAGGTGTAAGTTGCTGGTGTGGTAGGGGTTGCAGAGTTGGGCGCTTAACTCAGCGGTAGAGTGCCATCCTCACACGGTGGAAGTCGTAGGTTCAAATCCTACAGCGCCCACCATCTTCTGGGATCTGCAAACTGGATCCTCGCGCTTGGTCCTGGCGCATATCCAAAACGTCACTCGCCGAGGAACAGTGCAACCGGAAAGTCTCGTAACATTCTTCCCACCCCCAATGTTGGGCGTTCGTCTTCGCCACGAAGCGCGATGCACTCGCCGGTGAAGACATTATGTATGCACGACGCACCGCTCTCGGGAAGTTCAACCTCGGTGTCGGCCCACAGTGCCTCATTGCAAGGACTACTGAACTGATCTCCGAGCAGCGCCCCGCAAAGCCGCGGCACGGCTACAATCGCGAGCCGGCCTTCTAGTTCTCGCGCAAATGAGCACGCGTGATTCGCTTTCTGTCCCTGAACATTCAGCGGAACATATCGTCCGCTCTGAAATAGTTCCGCATGGCTTCTTCGGATCGAAAGCGTTTTTTGCGTCAGATACAGCTTGATCCGCCCGTCCAGCATGTTTGAAAGGAGCTCGCTGACATAACCGCGGAACGGTGGTTCGCCTTCTCGCGATTCGCATTGAGTCGCTTCCGGGCTGGGCATTTCATCCAGCAGCTGGCGTCGCAATTCATAGTCCACTGGCCGCCGATTATCCGGATCAACCAGACTGAAGTCCCACAATTCGTTCCCCTGATAAAGGTCAGGAACTCCGGGCAAAGTCATCTTCAGCAGAGACTGGGACAGACTGTTGAACATTCCGGCGCGGGCAATTCTTTTTTGAAATTCGGCGAAATCGGCAAGGAATCGATTACTGACGCGCCGTTGCAGAATCGCCCTCGTGAACTTGATCAGCGCCTTTTCATAATCCGAATTCTGGTTTGCCCAACTGGTCGACTCCTTTGCCTCCCGCACCGCCTTCAACATGTATTCTTCGATCCTCGTGGAATACGCCTTCCAGCCAGCATCATCCGTTTCCTGAAGGGGCCATGTTCCGAGCAATGTCTGATACAAAAGATAATCGTCGTTGCGTGTGGGTGCGCTGCTTCCATCCACGGTGGATTTCTTGCCGCGATTCCAGTCCCGCCACTTCCGCAAGGTCAATCGCCACAAACCAGGGATCTCGGAAATCACGTTCACCCGCGCCCGCACATCCTCCGACCGCTTCGAGTCATGGGTCGACGAGGCCAGCATCGAATGCGGCCAGCGTCGCGCTCGCAGTTGATTTGTGTAATGAAACTCTTCGATCGTGGTGCCAAACTTCTCAGGATTCCCGCCAACCTCGTTCAGGGAAATGAGGCGGTGATAGCGATAAAAGGCAGTGTCTTCGAGCCCCTTCGCCATCACGGCCGCGGTGACCTGCTGAAACTTCATCGCAAAACGCGTAACTGCTCTTTTGTAGCAGACGGACTGCGAACCGTTTACGTCGAGCAACAAAATTCTTTGAATGAAATCAAATACGCTGAGATCGGCGGCATTGCTTCGTCTTTTTCCGGCCCTGACCGCCAAAGTCACTAGCCTGCGGTCTTCTTCCGCCACGTCCGCGGCCACATCGCCATCGCTGACATACGTACGATAAACCGGAAAGCTCGCAATGATTTCCGCCAGCGCGCTCCGCAATGCGTTCAGCGTGAAATCGCAAGTGTGCCGGTTCGCCAGCGCAATCCTGCTCAGCAGAGTCGACAGTACGCTCAGTTCGCTAGCCAGCGCTACCTTCAAGATGAGCTTTTTGCAGGTATAGACAAGGTCCGCATACTCCTCGCGCCGGCCAGTGAATGCGCGATAGATTCGCTCCATCTTTGACGCGGACGAGGTATCCACAAAGAGTCCGTTAACAAGGTTCGCGACCTCATACCCCGTCGTGCCCTCGACCGGCCAGTCTTGCCGCAAACGTTCTGCGCCGGTCAGAATCTTCTCAATGACAACATAGATGTGCGAGTCTTCGACATGCGAATCCGCGTCCCGCGAGTCCTTGTCCTGAGAGCCCTGGACGTTTGGGTCCTGCTTCTCTTCCGCCGGCTTCGCCTCAAACTCGCGCCGCAGTCGACGCAGGTACTCACGTGGGTCGAAAAGTCCATCCGGATGATCGATGCGCAGTCCATTCACCTTCCCTTGCCCCACCAGCTCCAGGATGAAACGATGTGTCCTGTCGAAGACCTCCGAATTTTCCATGCGCAGCGCAGCCAGTTCGTTGATGTCAAAAAACCGCCGATAATTAATGTCGTCCGCGGCGACGCGCCACTGCGCCAGACGGAACGCCTGTGCCTTGATCAACTCGTGCAGAGCCTCAAAGCTCTGCGGATTCTCCGCAGTACCATTGAATGCTTCGACAGCGCCCGCGAGGAATTCCTTGATTTCGCGCGACCGAGCACTCAAGGCCCCGAGCCGCCGCTTCTGGACTTCTTTCTCCTGTTTCCGCTCCGCGCGTTTTTCCGGCGGGAGCCCTCCAGTTCGTTTTGGTAGATGGCTAAAAGCAGTCGATATACTCTGCAACTCCAGAAAATCTTCACGCGTTTCCCCTGGCTCTTTCTGAGGCGACTCCAAACGTGAATTCAGGATCCGCGGGTACTCGCTGGGATCGACGGGGAAGCGATGCTGATGGTAGAAAATGCTGAACTCACCACGCTCTGCATCAAAAGTAAGTTTCAGCTCTCCGCGTTCGAGTACGTTGCCGTACTGATCTTCAAGAACAGGGATCAGCACCTTTCCCTGTAGCTCGTCTTTGATGGGATTCCAGTCGATGTCGAAGAACTCGGCGTATTCGGAAGCCTCGCCGTTTTCGAGCACATCCAGCCACCATGCATTGTCGCTTCCCATCACACCCATGTGATTGGGAACGATGTCGAGGATCTGCCCCATCCCATGTCGGTGCAGCTCGCCGACAAACAACTCGTAATCTTCGGGCGAGCCGACTTCGGGATTTAAGGAGTTGTGATCGACAATGTCGTACCCATGCATGCTGCCTGGACGCGCCCGCAAATAAGGAGACGCGTAGCAGTGGCTGATTCCGAGTTTCGCAAGATACGGCACCAGCGCGGCCGCGTCGCGAAACGTGAACGCGCGGTTGAACTGCAACCGATACGTTGCCGTCGGAATGCGCAGGGGATTGTTCATGGCGTGACTGGCCGAGACGGTGGCGACCGGGAGCGCGCATATGAACCTGTTGCAAGGCCCCTGGGCTTCTCAGCGCTTTGCTGAGCCTGTTGAGGTTATGCCACGCGCGGTCGGCGGAAGGAATACAGCGCATCCTGTAGCACGCGGGGCGTAATAAAACTGCGAGCCCGTGCGCAGTTCGAAGTGGCTGCGACAAGGCAGAACGTTTTTATAGCCGTTCTCAGTTTATAGCCGTTTCCAGCTATTTATTGGCCACTTCCACGCAGGTAGCTGTCACGACAACGCCGTCGCACACCAATTTGCCGTCAGATCGTTGCGCGCAGGGCCGCGTGAAGCTTTCCGCCGTCATCTTCAGGCAGCGACTGGGAACGACCAGGCTCGATGCGGGGCGCTTTGGAGTCGTGACGCACCCAATCGTCACCAGGCAAGCCGTGACCAGGCAAAGTGCGGCAGCGAGTGCCGGCACATATTCATGTTGGGGTCGGAAACACTGGTCCAACTTGTGGCTGACGACGCTGGATGCGTCCTTACATTTCACAACGCGATTCGTAACGACGAAGGACTGGGCAGATTCAAGTTTGTAACTCATGTCAACACCGCACGCATAAGATGCGGGTTGGTAAACGAGCGAAATGATTTTTTGCATAAGCTGCGAATGCTAAAAGCCGCGTCAACTCAGCGTGGAGCAGAGCCGACTCGGCGCCCGGAGCCTCACGCCGAAAAGGGGGGATCACGTTGCCGGTCCCAACGTCGTCCGTCACAACGCGTCACAATGTCGGTCACAATGTTGCCAGTCCCAACTCTGCCGGTCCCAACTAGGTGTCCCTCATGGGCTCTCTAATGATCCCGTACGCCCGGCATAGGGAGACTCCTGTATTGTCCGCCGCGTTTTCCTTAGAAATCATCTGAGTGCTGTATCGCGGCCCTGTCCCCGGAGATTCTTTAAGCAACGCAAACTTTGAGCAACTCAAGGAACTTGTATGGCACCGATCGTCTGGCCTGGTAAGCCTTATCCTCTCGGCGCAACCTGGGATGGAGAAGGTGTGAACTTCGCTCTTTTTTCGGAGCACGCGGAGAAGGTCGAGCTTTGCCTCTTCGATGACGCTGCACGCCGTGAGATCAGCCGCATTGCTCTCACCGAGCAGACCGACCAGGTCTGGCATTGCTATCTACCCGAAGCGCGTCCCGGCCTGCGCTATGGATATCGCGTTCACGGTCCTTACGATCCGGCAAAAGGGCTGCGCTTTAATCGCAACAAACTACTGCTCGACCCCTACGCCAAGCAGATTCAAAACGGTATCCGGTGGCACGACGCCCATTTTGGGTACCGGATCGGGCATCGCAATGAGGACCTATCATTCGATCGCCGCGACAGCGCCCCCGGAATGTTGAAGGCCGTCGTGGTCGATCCCGCCTTCACCTGGGGATCGGATCGCCCGCCCAAAACTCCGTGGCATCGCACCATCATTTATGAGGCCCATGTAAAGGGTCTCACTTTCCAGCACCCGGACGTCCCCGCGCATTTGCGCGGAACTTACGCCGCCCTCGCGACCGCCCCCGTCATCGATTACCTTACCCGCCTCGGTGTGAGTGCTGTAGAGCTTCTTCCGGTTCACGCATTCGTCGACGATCGTCAACTTACAGAGCGCGGGCTGCGGAATTATTGGGGCTACAACTCAATCGGCTTTTTCGCGCCCGAGCCCCGCTACAGCGCCACGGGCAACATCAATGAATTCAAAACTATGGTTAAGGCCCTCCACTCCGCGGGCATCGAAGTGATTCTTGACGTTGTCTACAATCACACCGCGGAAGGCAATCAACTCGGCCCAACGCTCTCTTTTCGCGGTATCGACAACCCCGCCTACTACCGTCTGGTCCCGGACAATCCTCGCTATTACCAGGATTACACCGGCACCGGCAACACGCTCAACATGCGCCATCCACGCGTGCTACAGCTCATCATGGACAGCCTGCGTTACTGGGTTCTCGAAATGCACGTCGACGGTTTCCGCTTCGATCTTGCCGCCACCCTGGCGCGCGAGCTTCACGAGGTCGACCGCCTCGGCGCATTTCTTGACATCATTCATCAGGATCCGGTCCTCTCCCAAGTCAAACTTATCGCCGAGCCCTGGGACCTCGGCGAAGGCGGATACCAGGTCGGCAAGTTCCCCGTCGGTTGGGCAGAATGGAATGACAAATACCGCGACGCGGTTCGTTCTTACTGGAAAGGCGATGGCGGCATTGTTGGCGAACTTGCCTATCGCATCACCGGCTCCAGCGACCTGTACGCACGCAGCGGCCGCAAGCCCTACGCTAGTATTAATTTCGTGACTGCGCACGACGGCTTCACCCTCCAGGACCTCGTCAGTTACAACCAGAAGCACAACGAGGCCAACGGGGAAGACAATCGCGATGGCACTGACAACAATCGCAGCTGGAATTGTGGTGTCGAGGGCCCGACGGACGATCCGCAAATCAATCAGCTTCGCGCCCGTCAGAAGCGAAACATTCTGGCCACTCTCCTTTTTTCACAAGGTGTCCCCATGTTGCTGGCGGGCGACGAAATCGGGCATACGCAGCAGGGCAACAACAACGCCTATTGCCAGGACAGCGAAATCAGCTGGATCTCCTGGGATCCCGCGCACATGGATTCGGAACTTCTTGGCTTTGTGAAGCGCCTGATCGCGCTCCGCAAAGACCATCCGGCGTTTCGCCGCAGAAACTTCTTTCAGGGACGCAAGATCAAGGGAGCCGAAGTTACTGACATCGCCTGGCTCCGTCCCGACGGCCAGCAGATGACCGACGAGGAATGGAACCAGGAGTTCGCCCGGTGCCTATGCGTCTCGCTCTCCGGCGAAGCCGTCGACGAAGTAGATGACCGGGGCCAACGTGTGCGCGACGAAAACTTTCTGCTGCTCTTGAACGCACATCACGAAGAGATTCCATTCACGTTGCCTTTGGCGGCCGCCAACGCTTGTTGGATCGCGCTCGTCGATACTTCGTGCCAAACAACTCGCCGCCCGGATGCCTTTTATGATTGCGGAGCGCCGTACCCGCTTCAGCCGCGTTCCTTGGCTCTGCTTGTCGAGCGCTTGCCGAGCAAGGTCCGTGCCGACGACCGCCGCCTGTCAATTCCCGCATGAGAAGCAAACACGAAATGCCTTTCGGCGCGGAATGCCGCGACGATGGGACGGTACGCTTTCGCCTCTGGGCACCGAAGGCGGAATCGGTATCGCTGCGTCTCGCCGGTTTCGTGCCGCAGAACTCGCACCCCGATCTGCCCGATGACCTGCCCCATGACTTGCCGATGTCTCGCGATGCCAGAGGCTGGCACGAACTTGTCATCAAAGCCGCCCCGCCAGGTACGCAATATCAATTTTCCATTAATGGTGAACAGGCCGTGCCCGATCCTGCCTCGCGCTTTCAACCCGCCGGTGTTCACGGCTCGAGTGAGGTCATCGACCCGACTGCTTATGAATGGCATGACCAGAAGTGGCGAGGCCGTCCCTGGCATGAAGCTGTAATCTACGAACTCCACGTCGGGACTTTTTCTCCCGAAGGCACCTACGCCGGAGCGGAAAAGAA
>JBAWBE010000719.1:0-1563 GCA_049589635.1 Terriglobales bacterium | reverse complement strand
CTCCAGGACATAATTGGATTGGCGTGCTTCGCTCGCGTAGCTCGCTTTTATTACCGGCTTTCCTAACTTTGCGGCGCGCTTCCCTCTTTATCTGATTCCGTACCGGACTGACGCGCTTCCGGCAGTTGGGCGAGGTGCTCTAGAACCTGGCGCGCCGCCTCCTGTTCCGCCCGCTTCTTGGTGGCGCCCTCGGCGCGTCCCACAAATTGAGCGGTCTCGGGATCCGGAAGCCTGACTTCCACTGTAAATGTCTTGCGGTGCTCCGGGCCCTCCTGCTTTACCAACACGTACAGCGGTTGTGATCTTCCCTTTGCCTGAAGAGCTTCCTGCAACGCGGACTTGAAGTCCATTACGGGCATCGCGCTTGTCTCCAGGTTCATGTGCGCCAGCTCCGGCTCCACGATGGCACGCACGATAAAGTCGTGCGCCACTTGCCATCCGCCATCGAGATACAGCGCGGCGAGAATGGCCTCCAGAGCATCGACCAGCAGGCTTGCCTTGCCGCGGCCGCCGCTTTTTTCTTCCCCGCGGCCGAGGCGCATGTATCGGCCGATTTCCAATTGCTCGGCGACCCGCAGCAGATGCCGCTGCCCCACCAGGTGGGCACGCAGCTTCGAGAGATGCCCTTCATGGAATCCAGGGAAGCGATGAAAGAGCGTTTCGCTCGTAACGAGGCCTAGCACGGCGTCGCCCAGAAACTCGAGCAACTCGTTATCGCCGCGGCTGGGCGAGGAAGTTGCCGGATTCGTTGCGCTGGCGGCTTCTGCCTCGCGGGCCTGCGAACTGTGCGTGAGGGCCTGCTCAAGCAGTTCCTGACGCTGGAAGTGGTGTCCCAGACTCTCTTCCAGCGCAGTGAGCTCGGATGACTTCATTCGCGTGACTTCATGGAAAGCGCCGGAGTTCGGCTGCCTCGTTTGCCGACCTCACTTGTTGGGCGGCTGGTTCGGCGGCGGAGTTTGCGCGGGTTGGCCTTGAGCAGGCTGACCCTGAGGAGCCGGTTGCGCCGCCGGTGCTGGATGCCCAGTGAGCTGGAGCAGGCGGTCGCGTTCGCGGCGCGCTGAACCGCCAATCATCGTATTTTCCTGGCTCAGTTCAACCGCGCGGTTGGCAACCTTCAAAGCTTCTTCATATTTTCCTTGTTTATCAATCGCGAGCGCCAGGCGCAGCACGTCGGGAGCATAGGGCTGGCTCGGGTAAGCATCAATCGACTTCTGGAAGTCTTCCTGCGCGGCCGGGAAATTGTTCTTGTTGTATTCGATCGTGCCCATCGTCGAATATGCCTGAGCGCGCAGTCCGGCTTTGAATGCGTCTACTTTTTCCTGCGGCGTGTTGGGCGGTGCAGCCACGTCGGTATCGACCGTCGACAGGGCATGCTCGGCCATCTTAAGGCCGTCGGCGTAGCGCTGATCTTTGTCAAGATCGGTGTCGCGGGTGCGTTCGGCGATGACTTCGGCGACCGTCGTCAGGGCATCTGGATCGTCGGGATCGATTGCCAGGACTTTCCTGCCCATGGCTTCGGTCTTCTCGGCATTGTTGGCGTTCTGGTACTGGTGCATGTCAGTC
>JBAWBE010000718.1:0-2641 GCA_049589635.1 Terriglobales bacterium | reverse complement strand
GAAAGCGGCCCGCGCGCGCTGGCGCATCTATGAAGTCCCCATCTCGTACTCGGGCCGCACCTACGAGGAAGGGAAAAAAATCGGCTGGAAAGACGGCGTGCGCGCCCTATACTGCCTGGTGAAATATTCCTTGAAATAGGCCTTCGCTGAAAGAGATTCCCGAAGATTAATGTAGATACTGGCCTGCCCCGTCTCAAGACGCGGGGGGCCCGTAATTCCGGGACGTGTGATGCACCCTACGCGTCCGTAGGATCGACAGAGGCGTTCGCCATCGCGGCCTGCTCGTCCCCGGTACAACTTGCGGCCTGCGGCTCCCCGGCATCGCGCCATCCAACCGGATGCGTCACGCACCGCTGCACCGTCTCAAGAATCGCCGACGGGGCCCCCGCTCCCAAATCGCCCACCAGTCGCACATCTCCGCTAGTGAAATTCGCAATCGGCCAGTGAAACGAATCGAATGCGTGCCGCATCAGCGAAATCTTCTTGGGATCGTAAGCCAGCAACTGCGCCGCAATCCAATCCATCGCGGCCGCATTATTACTGCCGAGCATCAACCCAAGCTCCAGCGGCTCCGGCGCCAGCGGCCCGTTTCCTTGTCCAGCAATAATCGCATCGGCAATATGAATCACGCGCCGCTGCATCTCGTCGCTCATCTTTCCATCACCAGTGGCGCCATCCCGCTGCCCATAAAGAAGAATGCGATTGAGATCGAGGCAAGTTCTCCAGATCGTGTCGTTACCCGACCACGATCCATCCATCCCCACGCGGTCTCCGCGCGCTCGCGAAGCCCTCACCAGCACCGCGAAGAAAAGATGCCACACCATCCCGCCCGCATACGAAGTCGTAACATTCTGACGGTCGCTCACGTATTCAAGCGCACGTTTCACCATGCCGTCATCGGGATAATTGTCGCCGCCGGTCTTCGGCCCGCCCACCCGATGATGCGGCAAATATTCTTTGTTCCCATTGATGCCGATAAGATTTTTCAGTGCGCAAGTCACGCCCGCTTTCTTGTGCGTCTTGAGCTTCGGCAGATTAATGATCACATCCGCGTCCACAACTTCCCGGGCGACGAGATATTGATGTTTCCCCGGATGATGCGTCTTGGCCATCAGTCGATGGTCATACCACGCGACGCGAAAACGATGATCGTCGCCGCTGATCGGCTCAAGCAAACTTTCCCGTCCCAGATCAAAAAGCGTGAAATGATCTTCCGACTGCAAATTCTCCGCGGCCACGCGCACGCCATGCACGATCACGCAAGTAGTCCGCCGAAAATCGCGCACACCCTTGAAGCGCGGCTCACGCGCTCGCAACTCATGCGCCCACATGTCGAGCCCAGTCGCTTTTACGAGCGCCTCAAAATCACAGCCCTGAATCGGTGCATCGCCCACCAGCACTTCCGACGCGCCCGTTAGCAGAGCTGCTTCCGCCGCGGCGCGGATCAGCGAAGCATGCGTAACCAGGCAATCGATTCCATCAGCCCCGCGATAACGCGGGTCCTCATTCTGATGGAGAACCATATTCGGCTTGATAAGCACCCGCGCGCCCTGGGGAATCACTCCGCCAAATGGCCCGCGCTCATCTGACCACCCCAGCGAATCCGCGAGCCGACTAAGCGCCTGAGAAACAGCGTTGTCGCGGCCGTTCGACGCGGTCTGATCCGCCGTCGGATAAGAAGGCGACGGCAGGCGGGCTATTCCTACATTCGGGACAAAGGCAGGATTCGGTATAGAGTTTTCCGGCATGACTAAGAACTCGACCGCGAGGCCGTCTCATTCTCGGCCGACACACTCGTCGCACTCACGTCCGACCGCGTAAACCGATACTTCCCCGCTTTCGACAGCGGAATCGATTCCACCTCGCGCACCTCAACCCGCACCGGACGGTCGGGAGTAACCGCACGAATCTGCCGGATCGCATCTTTAATTTTCTCAGCGCGCGCCGCCACATCTCCCGGTCCCGGCACAATCGACAAAATAATCTCGTCGACCGCCGTCTGATGAAACTGAAATGTCACGATGCCCGAACTGCCATACATAAGGTGCGTGAAAAACTCGCCATGTACCACGCGCCCGCCCGGAAAAATAAAATTGTCGCTGGTGCGCGCAATCTCCAGCCGCATCAGCGGAAAATGATTGCCGCACGTACACGTCTCCGACGAAAGATATCCGCAATCCTCGTTCCGATAACGAATAAACGGCATGGAATAATTTTGCAGCGAGGTCACCAGGAAAGGCCGCGGTTCATCACCCTCGGCGCGGTCTTCTTCAAGCACCACAAAATCGGCGTTGATGTGCATCTTCCCTTCCGTGCATTCCGCGGCAATGTTCTGCACTTCGCTCGACCCGTAGCTATCAAAAACTTTGCACCCAAAAACGCGTTCAATCGCCTCGCGCTGCGGTTTGTACAATTTCTCCGCGGTTGTAAACGCGCCCTTCACGCCGCCAATCTTCTGGCCATGACGTTCGAGATACGAAGCAAACAGCGCGATCGTCGACGCATAGCCCAGAATCACCCGCGGACGAATCCGCGCGAAAATGTCGACCCACTTCTCCATATCCTTCTCGCCAGCAAAAAACGGATCGAACTGATACATACGCCGAATAAACTGCCGCACCCTGAATTCCACGCCCGACAT
>JBAWBE010000717.1:0-10105 GCA_049589635.1 Terriglobales bacterium | reverse complement strand
CCATGTCCGGCCCGGGCTCGCTTTTAATTTTACGAACTTCCGCGGCTAGGTCGCCTTTGAGCAATTTTGTGTTGCTCCAGGTCACTTTGTCGAGCGTTCGTGAAAATACGATTTTCGGCATTTTGTTCATGCCTTCGGCGACGGCGGGCATGCCTTGCATCGCTTGCGGCGTGGGCCAGAAGCTGGCCATTAGTTCGTAGGTGATTCTGCCGAATAATAATTGCCCGTCACTGCTGGCGTTGCCGGCAACGAATGCGTTCCAATCGGGATCTGGTTTTTCCCGGTAGGCCCAGCGCATATCGCCGTGCGCGTCCACAAAATAGCCGTCCAGAGACACATTATTGAAAACGCCTAATCTGCGCATGTCTTTTCTCCCTTTTTTTGACGTTCGTATCCGTTCGGTACGCCGCGATCCGGCCGCGGCGATTCCTACACGCGGAGGTTCACTTTTTTACGTATTCAGAGTTGTCGTTCGTCAGCAGATTGCCTTCGCGCACGGGACGCACTTCGACGACTCCATGCAGCGTGGTGGGGGAACGGGTGGCCCAGGTGATGGCGGCATCGAGATCGGGAACTTCTATGATATGGAAGCCGCCCAACTGCTCTTTCGAATCGGCGTAAGGGCCGTCGAGGACTTGCGGTTTGCCGTCTGCGACGCGCACGGTGGTGGCCGCGGATGTCGGATGCAGACCCCGGCTATCTTTCAGCACGCCCGCCTTCGACATCGCTTCCATGTAGGCGCGATAGGCGCCCAGCCAGTGTTCCTGCTCTTCTTTCGTGAGTTGAGGCCAGCCCGCTTCGCCAACGTAGTCCAGCAGCATGTATTTCATTTGAAGCCTCCATCGTGGATTTTGTGTCGCAACATGTTCCGCTACTACAATGACGTTTGGGATCCGGCCGTTTGGACAGCCGCCCACAGATTATTTGCCTTGGCAGTTTGCCACATCACCGGCACCGGGCAATGAACGTCAATACGACGACGGCGAGCCTGAGGAACGCGGCTGCCTCGCAGACGCAGCTGTAATGTCCCGACCAGACCGTACCTGCCGTGACTACGATTTCGATGGCCAGCAATGTTTCCCAGCTCATGTGAATTCTCCGTGGTGCGTTTTCGACGGGATTAACCTCCGCCATATTGATGACGTTTCAGGGGCGCCAATTTGGACAGCGCTTTGTGAGCCGCTGCTGGCTGCGGCAAGCCTGGAGCTGCCGAGATTTGTGCTAGGTTTGAATGCCTGCTTGATTCGAGGAGCGATATGGCGAAAACCCATCACTATGCCGTGACGGTGAAATGGACCGGCAACACTGGGACGGGGACGTCCGGCTACAAGAATTACGAACGCCGGCACGAGATTGTGGGTGAAGGTGCGAAACCGCCGATACCGGGTTCTTCCGATCCCGCGTTTCGGGGAGATGCAGCGCGTTGGAATCCCGAGGAGTTGCTGGTTGCGTCGCTATCCGCGTGCCATAAGCTTTGGTATCTGCATTTGTGCGCGGTGGCGGGCGTTGTGGTGGTCGAGTACATTGACCATGCCGAAGGAATTATGGAGGAGACGCCGGATGGGGCAGGGCGCTTCGTGCGGGCGACGCTGCGGCCGGAAGTCACAGTGGCGACTGGCAGTGACACCGCGAAGGCGCGCGAACTGCACACGGAAGCGCACGCGAAGTGCTTCATCGCGAAGTCGGTGAACTTTCCTGTGGAGCACGAGCCGCAAATAAGAACTGCTTAAGTCCGGGCTCGTGCCGCCTGCTGTAAGACGACTTGGGGGGAACTCTCATGCAGTTTAGTCGGCGAATTTTCGTGCAGCAGTCACTGGGGCTGGCTGGGGCTGTGATTGTGGCTGAGCGAGCCACTCGCGCGATGCCGTTTATGCCACCGTGGCCGGGAAGCGGCGAGCTGTTCAACCGGATGACGTGGATGAATGCGCCCGAATCGGCAAGACAAGAGGGAGACAAATTGATCGTGCGCTGCCGGGCAAAGACGGATTTCTGGAGGAAGACGTCGTACGGCTACATCACTGACAACGGACACTTTTTCCACATGCTGGTGAACGGGGACTTCGCGTTTCAAGCGTGCGTCGGTGGAAAGTACGCGGCTTTATACGACCAAGCGGGGCTGATGGTGCGGTTCGGCGAGGAGAACTGGATGAAGTGCGGGACGGAATTCTTCGACGGGCGGAGGCATGCGAGCGTCGTCTTTACGCGGGACTTTTCGGATTGGTCCACGATGCCGGATCTTTCGGATACGGCGCCGGTGTGGTGGCGCGCCGTGCGGCGGAAATATTCGATGGCGATTTCGTGTTCCGCTGATGGCCAGAATTTCGCGACAGTGAGAGAAGGATTCTTTCCGCCGAGGTCGGAGGTGCAAGTAGGAATCATGTGCGCGGCGCCGGAAGGGCCGGGATTCGAAGCTACGTTCAGCGATTTGAAACTCCAACGCGGCTAGTTTTTCGTGACGCACCCGGGCAGCACTGATTTCGGGAAGGAGCAGACGATCAGGATCAGAATAATTGCGGCAAGAGGCGTGAGCAAACCGACGCGCAGACTGCCGAGCAGATTGGAAATGTAACCGACCAGCCATGGCAGCGCACCTCCCCCAAGTCCTGCGATCGCGAGGATCAGGCCGGCGAATTGCAGGTTGGTAGTGCCGCAATATTCCGAAAGCCAGGACATCGCGATCGGAAAAACTCCGGCGAGGGCCAGGCCAGCGATGGCGCAGCCAGCCGCTACTCCGGGAATGTTGGGCGATGCGAGCAGGACGCCGCAACCGGTGGCGCCGAGCGCGAGGCCGCTGCGAATCAGCCGTAACTCGGAAACGCCACGAAGGAGGGCAGGCAAAGTCAGCCGCCCCAAAAGAATTCCACCCCAAAAGCACGAAGGCATCAGGGCCCACGCGTCATTATGAAGCGATTGCAAGCGATGCGCGTAGGTGGCGACCCATCCGGAGAGACAATTTTCTGTACCTACATACATAAAAAAGATCAGAGCGAATGCGGGCGCGAAGCGATCGCTCAGACTTTTGCTGAAAGATAGATCCAGGGCGACCGGCGCCGGAGATTTCCCGCCGGAGTACGCAGCCGTCTCGAACCGCGATGCTGCGAGCGCCAGGGCGAGCAGGGCCGCTGCGGCAGCGAGCGCGTCCAGGACCAAACTCATGTGATGGAGGTGATCGCCCAGCGCGACGAGCGACGGCGACGCGAGAGCTCCGATGGTCCAGGTGAAATTCACCAGGCTGAGCGCGCCGGCGCGGGCGTCCGGGTTTGTTTCGCCGATCCACAAATTCGTTGAGCTGATGCTGAGCCCGAGGCCGGAGCCATAGAGAAAAACAGCGGCGAGGCCAAGCGTCCAAGGCCCGCGTCCCAGGAGAAAAGTTCCCAGGGCGATCAGCGCGAACGCGGCGACAAAGCAGAAACGGAAGCCGCGCCGTGGGATCAAGTGTCCGCAGACGAGCGCGAAGATGAACGAGCCGATGAATTGCGCGAGAAAAAGATCGCCGGAGTGCGCGTCGTTCAGCGACCAGTGGGCCGCGAGGGAGGGAAGCAGCGGGCCGAGCAGCGTGGTCATGACGCCGGTGAGAGCGAAACCCGTGTGGACTAACGGCACGAGAGCGCCGGACGCGTGAGTTGCTGGTTCAAGAGCCATGCCGGATTTCATGGGTTGCTTAGAGGTGATTCTGAAAGGCGGCGATGAGAATGTCAATTTTTCGCGGGACGAGCGGATGCAAAGGATGCTTTGGATTCGCGCGGTAATGCGACTCTTGGGGAAGTGCGCTGAGATTTCAGTGCCGCTGGCGGCGCCGTGCGAGCTTTTAGCGCTGCGTTGGAGCATCGCGCGAGAGATTTGCGACGCGCCGGGCATGTTGACGAAAATCTGTTCCGTCGGTAAAGTACTTCAGGGTCGTGCCAACGGCCCTTTTTTGTTGCCTGCTGCCCTCCGCTGGGAGGTCGTACAATTGGCAGTACATCAGATTCTGGATCTGATTATCCTGGTTCGAGTCCAGGCCTCCCAGCCAATCTTTTGGTTTAAAAGCCTGTCCTTGGTCCGTCCAGAATCGATGTGAAGCGCGGAGATCACTGCTTACGAGCTGACTTCCGAGTACTAAAGACGACGCCAGATGGCGAGTGCGGCGGCAATCAATGACGAGCCCTGGAAGCGGGCTTCGTGGTCTTCAAACAGGCTGCGGATACTGAGTTCATGCCGGATTCCGCAGCGTCAACCGCCAAGTAGGGCAACGGCACAACAGTCGCTCGCTAAGACTCTTCGGTGTTTGATCTCCGCTTCATTTGCGCACATGCTCAATTAAGGCTGAGCAATCGCGCATTTCCGCCGCACCGGATATTCCTAGGGGATTCCCTAGTTGTGCTTACCGCTGTTCAAACTTATTCTCGATTTCCGTGGAGACAGAATCAGCCGGAACGTGAACAGCAGCAGCTTCAGCTCCTTCTCGGGGAAGGGTAGACAGCAAGGATGCTGCTACAAATGTGCTGGAGCGCTCTGAGCCAAAGGCTCTACTTCGGAGCAAACAGGGAGTGGATACGAAGGCATTTTCTCAATTACTGGCAACCATGTCCTTGTGCTTGATGCTAGCGGTATCGACGTCAGCGCAAAAGGTGGAATTTTCAGCTGACATGCGGGTGACCGATGGCGCAGGGCGAACGCAAACCCTGAAACTCTTTGTCGGAAACATGCGTGCGCGATTCGATCTTCCGAAAGAAGGGGATGATACCCGCGGAATTGGGTCAATCCTGATCGACTTCGATCATCAGTTCATATTCCTGCTTCTTCCACAGGCCAACTTGTATTTGCAAGTTGAGGGTTCGGCAGGAACGCCTTTCTATAGCGGAGCATGGATGTTCAGACCTTACGCTCCGGAATATCCCTGCAACGACTGGGTGTCAGAAGCAGATCGGCGCGGACTGACACTAAGATGTACAAGTGGGGGACAGGACATCCTCGATGGTCGACCGACGCAGAGGTGGGACGCTACAACAGTCGAGGGAGGGCACGGTTCTCTCTGGTATGACCCAAAACTCAATTTCATCGTAAAGGTCTTGCGGGTTTCGAAGTCGGGTGTCCAGTCTGGGTATGAATTGCAAAACGCGAAGCAGGAGTCCCAACCGCCCGCCCTTTTTGAAGTTCCCAGCGGAGTTCGCAAATTCACTCTCACAAGGTTTGCGGATGTGCTTGCCGGGCTTGGGCAATGGTGACATGTCCGGTCACGCCGTTCGTGGGAAATAGGCCTGGCGGAACGCGAAGACCCAAACGACCAGCCACGCGATTAGCAATTTCTCTTCCTCTTAACGTCCGCTGTCTTCCCGTCGGTCAGCCACGCGCAGGGAGCTCCTGTTTTCGAGATATGCCGTAGGAACGCATGGCGTCCGCGCCATTGGTAGTAATGACGATGTGCTGCAACTCATTTCGCGGGTAGTCTTCGCCAATGGTGTCTTTGACCGGGTCACAGATTTAGCTTAAGCGAATGGCGGAGCGCGTTTTCGATGGGCTTTTTTACCAACTTGAGGCTGCGGCGGAAGCTCCTGATTGCGATGCTTCCGCTGGTTTTGATGGTCGTGGTGGCGGGGGTCTATTCGTCCTTTGAAAGCAACATGATCGACAACTGGTATAGCGCGTTGATCGGCAACCAGGTCAAAGCACTTAGAAACGTCGGGGAGGCACGAGCTCATACCAATCGATTCGGTCTGTTTCTGTTTGAACTGGCCGACGAAACCGATCCCAATCGCAGACAAGTGCTCGACGGACAATTGGAAACGGTTGCCGCCGACTACCACGCGGCGATGACAACAGCGCTCCAACAGAGTCCCGAGCGCGCGGACAAGATCAATGCAGCATCCGCTCTGTTCGAACAGGCGGAAGCTGACGCGCGTCCCGTTCGGGCGGCAGCCCTGGCCGGCGACAATGCGAAAGCGCTAACTCTGTTACGCGGAGGCGTAAACCAGGAGCTGCAGCGGGCGCGCGAGGCTACCATCGAGATTATGTCGGATTTGCAGACGTATGTTGATCAGCGCTCCGACAGTTTGACCCGCAATACGCGTCACGCGATTTTCATCACCTGGCTCGTGATTGGCTTCGGCTTGCTGGCATCGTGGGCCGCCGCCTTCTACATCGTGCAAACAGAAGTGGTGAACGAACTGCTGTCTCTGCAGGGCAGCATTCAGGATTTGGCTGACGGGCGGCTGGATCAGAACATCCCGTACCTCCATCGCACAAATGAAATCGGTGAGATCGGTCGCGCCCTGCGGACACTCCAGCTGGGCGCTCGCGAGCGCGAAACGCAAGCATGGGTGAAGGCCGAAGTGGGAGCTACGCTGGGCGCGTTGCAATCGGTGCAAGACCGTCCTAGATTTGGGAAAGCCTTGCTGTCACGGTTGTCGCAATCGATTCCACTGATTTACGGAGCGTTCTACGTCGCGGACGAGAGCCGCACGCGTTTCTCTCGCGCGTATTCGTTTGCAAATTCGGATACCGGTAGCCCCAACGAATTCGTCCTTGGCGAGGGGCTTGCCGGGCAGGCCGCAGTGGAGCGGCGCATGCTTGAGGCTACGGCCGGCGACCAGGTTCGAATCTCCGCAGGCATGGGAACCTTGACGGTCGGGAAAATCCACTTCGTTCCAGTGTTGAATAAGGACGAAGTGACCGCCGTCATCGAATTGGCGACGAACTCGTCATTGTCGGAGCGCCAACGTGCATTGCTCGACTCGTTGTTGCCCTCTATCGCTCTCAGCGCTGAAATATTGTCTGGCAACATCGCCACACGAGAGCTTCTCGACCGCACGAAAGCCCAGGCTGAATCTTTGACAGTGTCGGAACGTCTGCTCGGCGCTCGCAAACAAGAACTGGAGAGCATCAACCAGGCGCTGGAGGCGTCTGGAGAAGAATTGCGGCGAGCCAAAGAGGTGGCGGAGGAAGCCACCAAGATCAAATCCGATTTTCTGGCCAACATGAGCCACGAAATCCGCACTCCGATGAACGCGATTATTGGTATGTCGCATCTGACGTTGCGGACCGATCTGAATCCCAGGCAGCGCGACTACGTAAGAAAAATTCAACTTGCCGGACAGCATCTCCTCGGCATCATCAACGACATTCTGGACTTCTCGAAAATTGAAGCGGGCAAACTGTCCGTGGAAAACATCGACTTCGATCTAGAGAGAGTGCTCGAAAACGTAAGCAATCTGATATCTGAGAAGGCTTCCGCGAAAGGCTTGGAACTGATCTTTGACATCAATCCTGCGGTGCCCACGCAACTAAAGGGCGACCCGCTGCGCCTGGGTCAAGTCCTGATCAACTTCTGCAACAACGCGGTCAAGTTTACAGAACAGGGTGAAATCGTCGTTCATGCGCGGATTCAGGAAAAAGATGATGAAGGTCAGTTGATTTACTTTTCGGTGCGCGACACCGGCGTCGGGCTCACCAAAGAACAAATGGGGAGGCTGTTCCGGGCGTTCGAGCAGGCGGATGCATCCACGACTCGTCAACACGGTGGGACCGGGCTGGGACTGGCGATCTCCAAGCGGCTTGCGCAGTTGATGGGCGGAGATGTTGGCGTAGATAGCGAGGAAGGCAAAGGCAGCACGTTTTGGTTCACCGCACGGCTTGGCAATGGCGCGGCGACTCGACGGCAGACCGTTCCACCCGACCTCAGGGGTCGCAGGGTCTTGATTATTGACGATAACCCCCAAGCCCGTGCGGTACTTTCCAGCATGCTGGTGAGCTTGACGTTCGAGGCGGATGAAGCTCCTTCAGGATTGGAAGGGGTTGAAATGGTCCGCCTTGCCGCGGAGACTAACAAGCCATACGAAATAGTTTTTGTGGACTGGCAGATGCCCGGTCTCGATGGCTTCGAGACGGGCAAACAAATTCGGACGCTGCCAAATCTGCACGTTCGCCCGCATCTTGTGATGGTGACCGCCTACGGCCGTGAAGAGGTTTTGAAACAAGCTGACGAGAACTCGTTCGCAACCGTTCTAATCAAACCGGTGACGGCTTCCATGCTATTCGATTCAGCCGTCGAGGTCCTCGGCGCAAGCAGTTCCAAAAATAACGAAGCCGCCGCGGCTCCAGCCCTTGAACTTGGGCAAATACGCGGTGCGCGCGTTTTGCTCGTCGAAGACAACGAGCTCAATCGCGAAGTCGCGCTCGGACTGCTGGAGGACGCGCAGTTAGCGATTGACACAGCTGAAAACGGACAGATCGCTGTGCGGATGGTCATCGAACACAATTACGATCTGGTGCTGATGGACATGCAAATGCCAGTGATGGACGGCCTCGCCGCCACACGAGCGATCCGCTTGAAGCCGGAATTCCAATCCCTTCCCATCGTTGCCATGACCGCGAACGTGATGGATAGCGACCGCGACAAATGCACCGAGGCGGGAATGAACGGCCATCTCGCCAAGCCTATAGACCCGCATGCCCTTTTCGCTGCGTTGTTGCGCTGGATAAAACCGCGTGGGGAACTCGGCGCAGACGCACCACGAGACATCATCGTCGCTGCGGATCACTTGCCGGAACCGGCCGGCGTTGCTGAAGTCACCCCACTTCAGATCGCCGGTGTCGATACCCAATCGGCCCTGCGACGGACAGGGGGAAACCCCAAACGCTACGAAATGTTGTTACGCAAGTTCGCGGAGTCGGCAAACGTTGAAGAAATTCGCGCGGCGCACGCCTCAGGCGACACAGCCACAGGAGCACGAGCGGCTCATTCGTTGAAAGGCGCGGCAGCGAACCTGGGCGCGACAGCGGTAGCAAATGCGGCGGGCGAGGTAGAAACAGCGATTAAGGGTGGCCAGAGTGTGCAGCCCGGGCTGGACGTCCTAGCCGCTAGGCTCCGCGCAGTTGCGGAGGCAATCCGGTCGGCCCTGCCAAACGAACAAGCCTCCGACAGCGCCGTCGCCGCGCGCGCCGATCCTGCCTCCATAGTGACGCCCTTGCGAAAGCTGACAACACTTTTATCGAACGACGATGGCGAGGCGGCCGATTTCATTTTGGATGCACAGCCGGCCTTAGCGAAGGTGCTCACAGGATCTGAAATCACCACCCTCCAAGCTTTCGTGGGCAATTACGATTTCAATGGTGCGCTGAAGTGCGTTTCGGAGATTGCCGGTCGTCTAGGCGTTGAACTGGAGTGAAGCCATGAATCTACCCTCGCCCCAAAAATCGATTCTGATTGTGGACGACACGCCCATCAACATCGGAGTTATTTCCGGCGCCCTGAAAGACTCCTTCGCGACGAAGGTGGCAACTAGTGGTCAAAAGGCTCTGGCCATCGTCTCTGGAAAGGAAAAGCCGGACCTTGTCTTGTTGGACATAATGATGCCGGAAATGGATGGGTACGAGGTTTGTCGCCGATTGAAAGCAAATCCCGAGACGCGTGATATTCCGGTAATTTTTCTTACCAGCCAGACGGAGGCCGAAGACGAAACCATGGGATTCGAGGTTGGAGCTGTTGACTATATTCACAAACCATTCTCGGCCGCCGTTGTAAAAGCACGGGTCCGTACCCATCTGATGCTTCGCGAAGCGCATGCGCAGATTGCGCGACAGCTCGTCGAAATAAACACGGAACTGGAAATGGCGCGACAGATTCAGCTGTCCATTCTCCCGAGTAGCACGCCGAAACTTGCTGGCATGGATATTGTGGCGCGCTACATTCCCATGACGTCGGTGGCCGGCGATTTTTACGATTTCATCGTCGTCGACGAACGCCACGTTGGCATCCTGATCGCGGACGTGTCGGGGCACGGCTTGCCGGCCGCCCTCATCGCTTCGATGCTTCAGGTTGCCCTCACCGCACAAGCCCGCCATGTTTCTGAACCAGGTAAAGTTCTGGCCGGTTTGAATCAAGCGCTTTGCGGCAAGTTTCAGAATAATTTTGTGACGGCTGCCTACGTTTATGTGGATTTGGAAAACAACACTATGAATTACGCAGGTGCGGGTCATCCGCCGCTGTTGCTTTGGCGCAAGTCTATCGGCAGCGCGAGCCAACTCCTCGAAAACGGATTGGTCATGGGGCAGTTCGAAGAAGCGACCTACGATTCGCTGCAAATACCGATCGAGGCTGGTGATCGGTTCGTTCTTTACACTGATG
>JBAWBE010000716.1:0-3648 GCA_049589635.1 Terriglobales bacterium | reverse complement strand
CCGCCCATCCCAAATGCGTTTCAAGAATCTGACCCACATTCATACGGCTCGGCACTCCGAGAGGATTGAGAACGATTTCCACCGGCGTTCCGTCTTCGAGGTACGGCATATCCTCTTCCGGCAGAATTCGTGCGATCACGCCCTTGTTACCGTGACGGCCGGCCATCTTGTCGCCAACGCTCAGCTTGCGCTTCATCGCGATGTAGACCTTGACCAGCTTGATCACGCCCGGCGGCAACTCGTCGCCTTTGGTGAGTTTTTCTTTCTTCTCATTGACGATCTTCTTCAGAACGTCGATCTGGCGCGAGGTCATTTCTTCGATCTCGTCGATCTGCTCATTCACTCGCGGATCTTTGTCGGCGTACTTGATACGCTTCAGGTTCCGCGTGGAAATGCGCTCGATCGCGTCGCGATCAAGGACGTTGCCTTTGTTCAGCAGGCGTTTATTGGTGCGCTCGTCGTGCAGGTCGGCCTGCACTTCCTTGCCGCCGAGAATATTTTCCAGACGCTTGAGGCGCTCGTCGGTGAGAATGCGGATCTCGTCAGAAAGATTTTTCTCCAGCTTTCCGATCTGCGCCGCTTCGATGGATTTCGCGCGCTCGTCTTTTTCCTGGCCCTTGCGGGAGAAGATCTTCACATCGACGATCACGCCCTCGATGCCCGGCGGGCAGTAGAGCGATGCATCACGTACGTCTCCGGCTTTTTCACCGAAGATTGCACGCAGCAGCTTCTCTTCTGGAGTGAGCTGTGTTTCGCCCTTCGGCGTAACCTTGCCCACGAGGATGTCGCCCTGCTTGATGCTGGCGCCGATGCGGATCACGCCTGCTTCGTCTAGATTACGCAGCATCGATTCGCTGACGTTGGGAATGTCGCGCGTGACTTCTTCCGGACCAAGTTTGGTGTCGCGGGCTTCGATTTCGTACTCCTCGATGTGCAGTGAAGTGTAGTAGTCGTCCTTCACCATCTTCTCGGAGACGAGAATCGCGTCTTCAAAGTTGTAGCCGCGCCACGGCATAAAGGCCACCAGCACGTTGCGACCGAGCGCAAGCTCGCCGTGATCCGTGCAAGGACCGTCGGCGATGACTTCGCCCTTCACCACGCGCTGCCCCTTCTTGACGATGGGCTTTTGGTTGATGCAGGTGTTCTGGTTCGAGCGCTTGAACTTTGTGAGCTGGTAAATGTCCGAGCCCACCTCACGCGAAAGCTGCGTGGGATGGTGCTCGCCTTCCACGCGCACGATGATGCGGTCGGAGTCGACCGAATCGATGAGGCCGTTGCGGCGGGCAAGAACCACTGCGCCGGAGTCGCGAGCGGTCACACCTTCCATTCCGGTGCCCACGATCGGCGCTTGCGCGCGGAGCAAAGGCACGGATTGGCGTTGCATGTTCGCACCCATCAATGCTCGGTTCGCGTCATCGTGTTCGAGGAACGGAACCAGCGATGCGGCGACAGAGACCAGTTGCTTCGGGCTGACGTCAACGTAATCGACCTCATCACGGCTCACCAGCACAAAGTTTCCGGCCTTGCGGGCGTTGACCAGTTCGGCCACGATGCGGCCTTTTTCATCAAGTTCCACGTTGGCCTGCGCGATCGTGTGCCTGTCTTCTTCCCACGCGGAAAGATAGAAGGAGAACGGATCGATCTGCGCCGGCTTTTTGCGCTTCTCTTTTAATTCAGCGTTGATCTTCTCGATCTCATGTTTCTCCATGTGATCGCCGACTTTGTAGTCGCTGTCTCCCGTGTTGACCACGGTGACGTAGTCGATCACGCGTCCGGCTTTGATCCGGCGGTAGGGCGATTCGATGAAACCGTAGTCGTTGATGCGGGCATAGCAGCTCAATGACGAGATCAATCCGATGTTCGGACCTTCCGGAGTTTCAATCGGACAGATACGGCCGTAGTGCGTGGGATGTACGTCGCGCACTTCGAATCCAGCGCGTTCGCGCGAAAGACCGCCCGGCCCGAGCGCCGAGAGACGCCGCTTGTGCGTGATCTCGGAGAGCGGGTTAGTCTGATCCATGAACTGCGAAAGCTGCGACGATCCGAAGAATTCGCGGATCGCAGCCATCACCGGTTTCGCGTTGACCAGGTCGTGTGGCATGGCCGTCGACATTTCCTGGTAAACGGACATTTTTTCCTTGATGGCGCGTTCCATGCGGACAAGGCCGATGCGGAACTGGTTCTCCATCAACTCGCCAACGGCGCGAACGCGGCGGTTGCCGAGGTGATCGATGTCGTCTACCGAACCGATGTTCTTGCGCAGTTTCAGCAGGTAGCCGATGGTTGCGTAGAAATCGTCGGGATCGAGGGTGCGCTTGTCCAGACTGGTCGCGTCCTGGTTCTCGAACAGCTTGATATTGAACTTGAGCCGGCCGACTTTCGAGAAGTCGTACTTCCGCGGATCGAAGAACATGCCATGGAACAAAGCCGTGGCCGTGTCCAAAGTCGGCGGATCGCCGGGACGCAGCTTGCGGTAGATTTCGATCAACGCTTCCTGCGGAGTCTTGACGGAATCGCGCTTCAGCGTCTGGCTGATGACCGTGCCTACGTCGTCGCGTTCGGGGAAGAACAGGCTCATCTCGACCACGCCGGAATCGAGAATCTTCGAGACTTTATCCGAAGTGAGCTCGGTATTAGCTTCGAGCAGCACTTCGCCGGTGGTGGTATCGACCACGTCGGCAGCGGCCCATGCGCCTTCGAGATCGGTGATGTCGACTTCGATCTCTGAGATCTTCGCCTTCTGAATTTCTTTCAAAATCTGGGCATTCAGCTTGCGGCCGGAATGCGCGATTTCGTCTCCTGATTTGTTCTTGATGCTGTGCGCCAGCTTCATACCCAGCAGGTTGGTGGCTTTCTCGCTGTTAGGGTCGAGCGTCCAGTAGAGCTTCTTGTCTTTGATGGCGATGCGATCGACGGTGTAGAACGAGCGGAGAATATCCTCGCCCGAGCGCAGGCCGAGAGCGCGCAGGAAGATCGTCCCCAGGAACTTGCGCTTGCGATCGATGCGGACGTAGAGAACGTTCTTCTGGTCGTACTCGAATTCCACCCACGAACCGCGGTAGGGAATGATCTTGCCCAAGAAATAAGTGCGATTGTTGGCGGTCTCAAAGAACACACCGGGCGAGCGGTGCAACTGGCTGACGATTACACGCTCGGTGCCATTAATAATGAAGGTGCCATTCTGCGTCATCAGCGGAACATCGCCGAAAAATACTTCCTGCTCTTTAATGTCGCGGATGGAACGGTTACCGGTTTCCGCGTCCTTGTCGAAAATCGTCAGACGCATCGTGACTTTGAGCGGCGCAGAGTAAGTCATGCCGCGCTCTTCGCACTCAGCCACGTCATATTTCAACTGCAATCCAACCGGGTCGCCGCACTTGTTGCAGAAATCCGGCGTGTTGGCGTTGTAGGTGCCGCACTTCTGGCAGAGCACGTCGCCGGGATGAAACGGATCGGTGATGACCGTGTTGCCGCAATTTTTACAAGTGGTACGCAGATGGTGTAGTCCCTTCAGGTGACCACACTTGCACTCCCAGTTACCAATGGCGTAATCCACAAACTCAAGTTGTGATACGTTGCGCAAGTCGGTGATCGGGAAGACGTACTGGAACACCGCCTGCAATCCGCCGTCTTCGCGCTCGCTGGGCA
>JBAWBE010000715.1:0-4952 GCA_049589635.1 Terriglobales bacterium | reverse complement strand
GGGTGGGATGGCGCGGGGCGAAAGCGGGGGGAGCGGAATTTCATGGCCGGATCTGATTGATTTGCGGAGAAGCTGCACGCTTTGCGAAACATTGTTTGTGAGCAAGATTACCGGCAGCACGCTGAATATCGGAGACCGTGCCGAGGTCACGACCGGCAGCATCGTCTCGGCAAATTATTTCGATGCGATCGGCGTGCGGCCTATTCTGGGCCGCGGCTTCGGGCCTGACGAAGAAGTTGGGAGCGCTGCTCACCCGGTCGCTGTGATCAGTTATCAGCTGTGGCAGAACCGCTTCAAAGGCGATCCGCAAATCGTCGGCAAGACGCAGCGCCTCAATAATGTTCCGCACACCATCATTGGGGTCGCGCCCGAGGGGTTTTATGGAACTTTCGTCGGCTGGGCGATGAATTTTTGGGTTCCCGCGTCGATGGAAGAAGTTTTTGAAAGCGGTGGATACAAACTTGAGGACCGTGGCGCGCGCTGGATTGAGGCTTATGTGCGGCTCAAGCCGGGAGTGACTCGCGCGCAAGCACAGGACGAGCTGTCGGCAATTGCCAGGCGATTGGAAACCGACTACACGGCGACCAATCGCGGACGCGGCATTAGACTCTGGCCGTTGTGGCAGACACCTTTCAATAATGCGGGCACTTTGCTGCCTACGCTCGAGATCATGCTCGCGGTGGGAGCGTTTGTTCTGCTCATCGTTTGTGCGAATGTCGGAAATCTTTTGCTTGTCAGAGCTTTTGCCCGACGCCGCGAGATGACTGTGCGGCTTGCCATCGGCGCGAGCCGCGGCCGTTTGGTGAAACAACTTCTCACGGAGGGATTGATTCTCTCGGCTCTCGGGGGAGCGGCCGGACTGCTGGTTGCTTACTGGTGCCGGCACGCATTGGTGCTGCTTTTCCCGGCACGCTCTGGACGGACGATGTATTTACCGGGCGAGATCGACTGGCGTGTGCTGGCGCTGAGCGCCGCTATTTGCCTGATCGCTACGCTTATTGTTGTGCTGATTCCCGCGTTTCAAACACGCCATCTCGATCTTGCTGGCGTCCTTAAAGCGGAATCTTCGAGTGTGGCGGGCGTGCGCGGAAGAGCGTGGGTGCGGTCGGGGCTGATCGTCTTCCAGGTTTGCCTTAGTTTTATTTTGCTGGTTGGGGCTGCGCTGCTGCTGGAGAGCTTGCAGAAGATTCGAACTGCCAGCCCCGGCTTCTCAACCACCAATGTCGTGCAGAGCGGGGTGTCGTTGATCTCCGCTGGATACGATGTGCCACAGGCGAAGATCTTTCAGCGCGAGCTCATCGATCGCGTCAACGTGGTGCCCGGCGTCGAGTCTGCCGCGTTTGCGCGGGTGACTCCGTTGGGCTTTGGAACATACTCTTCTTCGCCGATTGCGGTGGACGGCTACCAACCTCCACCGGAAGAGCAACCGGCGATTGACTACAACCAGGTCAGCCCGGCCTACTTTGCCACCTTGGGCATACCGCTCGTCTCCGGCCGCGACTTCACGCGCGCCGATGACGAGAAAGCGGCACTGGTCGCCATCGTTAATCAGACTATGGCCGCGCGGTATTGGCGCGGGGAGGATCCGGTTGACCGGCGTCTTCAAGTGAAGGGACAGTGGTTGCGCGTTGTCGGTGTCGCTGCTGATTCCAAATACGAAAGCATGCGCGAGAGCCCAAAGCCGTTTTTCTATGTGCCGCTGGCGCAGGATTTTGTGGGAGGACCGTCGTTGTATATCCGCACCAATCTACCGCTACAGAACGTTGCGGCTGCGCTGCTGCGGGAAGTACACGCGCTGGATTCGAATCTTGCGCTTTACGAGACGATTACGCTTCAGGAGCAGGTGAACCGCTCGACTGCACCGCAACTCGTCGCCGTCACTCTGGTATCGATCCTGGGGGGACTGGCATTGCTGCTCGCGGCGGTAGGCCTGTATGGCGTGATGTCTTATGCGGTGGCGCAGAGCATGCGGGAACTTGGGCTGCGAATGGCTCTGGGCGCGGGAGCCGGAAATCTTCTGCGGCTGGTAATATTGCGCGGATTGAAATTAACTGCTTTCGGCGTTTTGTTTGGCGGGGCTGCGGCGTTGCTATTGACGCGTTTATTCGGAAAACTTCTCTACGATGTCAGTCCGAGAGATCCGCTTGCGTTCGGGTCGGCATTGGCGGTGATGACGATCGCCTCGGTCGCGGCTTGTCTCTTGCCTGCCTGGCGCGCCATGCGGACGGATCCGGCCCGGGTGTTGCGAGATTGATGTGTGTGCTCTTGAGAAGGTGTAGCGGAAATTCCGCCGAAAACGTATCCAGCAATCCAACTTATTTGTGCTTTGCATTCTCCTTGGCTTTTTCCAGCATCTCTGACAGGGCTTCGTGGTTGAAGTATTTTCCTTCCAGCCAGACGGCTTCGATCTGAGTTGTGTTGTGGATGTCGGCTACGGGATCGGCTCGCAGCAGAATTAGATTTGCGATCTTTCCTGCTTCGACCGTGCCCAGGTCGGCGGTTCTATCCATAAATGTTGCGGGATTGATGGTCGCCATTTGGAGCGCTGCCAGGGGCGTGACTCCCGACTCAACCAGCATGGCTAGTTCATCGTGCAGGCTGAAGCCGGGGAAGCAGTATGGATTCATAGCGTCGGTTCCGGCCATCATAGGGACGCCGGCGCGAAACATTGCTCCTACGATTTTCTTGTCGTTGGAGAAAATGCCGCGCGCCATCTCGAAGAACTGGTAGGACCAACGGTGGCGCTGGAAGCCGGTGCGCTCATCCCAGCGCTCGCGGGATTTGCGGTCGATGTAGACTTGGCGCGGGTCGGAGAGGTAATGCTGATCGTCGAGGCGTCCCCAGAGTTGGAGGACGGTTAGCGTCGGGACTTGCCAGGTCTGATTTCGGCGGAAGTCTTCAAAAAGGCCGTTGCATTTGGCGGCGTCGTAGGACTGGTAGGCGCGGGCTTCGATGACAAGTTTGTCGCGGAACATCTGCGCGCGGAGGCTTTCTGCCATGAGTTCATCCTGCTTGCTGGAGCAGGAGATGGGGATGCCGGTGAGATGCTCGATGGAACGCTGGCCGGCGGATGAGGCCTCTTGCGCTGTGATGGCGTCGGGGACGTGGCCCTCGAATGGGATGTGCTGCTGTTTGGCTTCGTCGGCGATGGCGAAGTAGGCGTCGCGCGGGATGCGGTTGTAGACCTTGACGAAATCTGCGCCGCTCGCCTTAATCTCGTCGACGCTGCGGCGCGCGTCGGCGGTCTTTTTTACGACGATGGAGCCGGGCCAGATGGGAGGATCGCCGTCGACGATGGGGCTGCCCAGATAGATTTCCGGCGACGGCGATTCGCGGGCTAGCTCGGCGCGGCGGGCGGCGGTGTCGCGCTCGCCGGACATGATGCGGATTCCGGTTACTCCGTTGGCGATGTAGAGCGGGAGTTCGTCGGTGTCGTGCACGTGGACGTGCATGTCCCAGAGGCCGGGGATCAGATAAGCTCCGTGGGCGTCGATGGAGTTTGGGGTCGCGTCGGGGTCCTGGGTGGGGGCGATGCTCGCGATGCGCGCGCCCTGGATGCGGACGGTTTGGTCTTTTAATTCGGCGCCGGTTTGGACGTTGATTATGGTGACGTGGCGGATGGCGGTCTCGAGGGCGGGATGGTCTTGGGCTGCGAGCGCGACTGAGAGTGCGAGTGTGAAGAGGAGGGGCTTCACGGGTTAGGAGTATAGCTCGGAAGGGCGGTTGCGGGTGTGTGATCGTCCCTCAGCGGCTAAAGCCGGCTATTGAGAATGACTTATCGCAGCGCTGAAGCGCTGCGCCACCCAAAACCGCCAACCCAAGCGCCGCCCAAAAGCCGCTTCGCCTTTCTAGTTCCTCAAGGCCGTACAATAGAAATGATGATGCGGCGGGTCTATCTCGACAATAACGCTACTACCCCGGTGCTGCCGGAGGTGATGGAGGCGATGCGTCCTTATTTTGGGGAGCGCTTTGGGAATGCTTCGTCGATTCATTCCCATGGACAGCAGACGCGGGCGGCGGTGGAGCGGGCTCGGGAGAGTGTGGCTGCGCTGATTGGGTGCCGGCCTTCAGAGATTGTTTTTACTTCGGGCGGGACTGAGGCGGATAACCTGGCGGTGTTTGGAGTCGTGGGCCCGGGCTCGCGGGCTGGAATTGTTGGCGACGGCGATCATGTTATTACTTCGACGATCGAGCATCATGCGGTGTTGAATGCTTGCCGGCATCTGGAGCAGGCTGGATGCCCGGTGACTTATGTGCCGGTGGATGGGCGCGGGCTGGTCGATCCGGAGGATGTACGGCGGGCGCTGCGGCCTTCGACCAAGCTGATCTCGATTATGTTTGCGAATAACGAGACTGGCATGGTGCAGACGGTCGCTGAGATTGGCGCGGTTGCTCGTGAGGCCGATGTTTATTTTCATACCGACGCGGTGCAAGCGGCGGGGAAGATTCCGGTGCGCGTGGATGAGATTGGATGCGATCTGCTGACGCTTTCTGCGCATAAGTTGCATGGGCCGCAGGGCGTGGGCGCGCTTTATGTGCGGAAGGGAACCGCGCTTTCGGCGCAGATTTATGGCGGCAGGCATGAGCGGTCGCGGCGGGCGGGGACGGAGAATGTTCCGGGGATAGTAGGATTCGGGAAAGCGTCCGAGTTGGCACAGGCTGGCTTTTCGCGCGGGGATGATTTGAAGATGTCGGAGATGCGGGATCGGTTGGAGAGGGAACTGCTTGGGATCGAGGCTTCCGGCGTGAATGGGACGGACACGTCACGCGTACCGAATACCTCCAATATTTATTTTGATGGGATTGATGGCGAGGCTCTGGTAATTGCTCTGGATCTTAAGGGGCTGGCGGTTTCTACAGGGGCGGCTTGTTCTTCGGGGGCGATTGAGCCTTCGCATGTTTTGATGGCGATGGGGATGGGGGCGGAACGGGCTCGGGCCAGTATTCGATTT
>JBAWBE010000714.1:0-9776 GCA_049589635.1 Terriglobales bacterium | reverse complement strand
GCTTGAACCGCAAACTTCGTGTACGGACCGACGGAATGAATGTCGTCGTAGATGCCGAGCAGGAAAATTAATGTGCCGGGTAAAAGAATGGTCAGAAGGGTCCGATTTGAGGGGCCAAAAGCCAACGCGGGGAAATGCAGACCGGCCAACAAGACAACCGTAATGCTGATCAGAAAAGACAGGAATATGGGAACACCGCCCAGCCGCGGCAACGGAGTCTCATGTAGGTCGCGATCCTGAATCGGGGGCGCTACCCAGCCGCGGCCCATTGCGAGATTGCGTACGCACCAGGTAAAAACGAACGAGAGGAACAGCGATATTCCGAAGATGACCAGGCAGAACGCCGTCAATTCAACTCTCCGCACTAAAGCCTACAACCAGTTAAACACACGAACTCATTTACCCAAGCTAACTGCTTGAGTACCTGTCAGACTCCACAGCCGTTCCAGTTGAAGAATTTTCGCGAAGTGGTATCGGTCGGCAGAACTATAACAACTCACAATCCGGAGTTGCAATCTTCTTTTTAGAGTCGCTGTGGAAAACCGGTGTTCAAAATACAATTCGCGGTTTCCCGGCAAGCAGCCTATGTGTCCGCTAAGGCTGACACGTTCCCTTCGAGATCGTTCGAAGTCATTCGCGTCAATCCGCCGCAGCGGAGACCAATACGGATGCAGGAACCTTAGAAAGTACTTGAGAGGCGATCCACACAAAGGTCATGGTCAGCCCTCGCTCCAGCCGGATGGAGGGTTCCCAGCTCAGCACCTCGCGCAAACGCGTATTGTTGCTGTTGCGGCCGCGTACACCCTGAGGCCCGCTGAGGTTGTGGCATTTCGTGACCCGCTTGCCCGCAATCCTAGCCACCATGTCGACCAGCTGATTAATCGTTACGAGTTCATCCGTTCCCAAATTCAGAGGTTCGCGGTGGTCAGAAGCCATGATGCGGATCAGTCCTTCCACACAATCATCCACATACATGAATGACCGTGTCTGCTCGCCATCACCCCACACTTCTACGTCGCCGTTATTTTCGGTGAGAGCCACCTTGCGACAAATGGCGGCTGGCGCCTTTTCCTTGCCGCCCTCGTACGTGCCGAGCGGCCCGTAGACGTTGTGAAAGCGGACAATCCGCGTCTCAAAGCCGTAGTCTTTGTGGTAGTAACGGCAAAGCTCCTCGGCAAAGAGTTTCTCCCAGCCGTAACCCGGCTCGGGATCGGCGGGATGGGCATCTTCCTCACGAAGAGGAGTGACCGCAGCATCTTGCTGTCTGCCCTGGTTGTAAACACACGCGGATGAGGAAAACAGGAAGCGCTCGACCCCATTCTGACGGCTGGCCTCGAGGATATGGGCATTGATCAGGATGTTATTGCGACTGATGTCGGCGAGGTAAGCAGTGATATAGCCAATGCCGCCCATGTCGGCGGCAAGGTTATAGACCTCATCGATCCCACCGCGCGTGGCCAGGAGGCAGTTTTCTGCCTTGCGCAGATCGAGGATTTCAAACGCGTCGCTGCCAGTAGCTTCGAATTCCGGATACTTGATGTCGACGCCACGGACCCAATGCCCATCTGACTTGAGCCTCGTTACCAGATGATGGCCGATGAAGCCCCCTGCGCCCGTTACCAACACCCGCTTTTGCTTACCCATACTCCTCGTCTCCTGAGAGTTCGTTGAGCCAAGATCTCCGTCTTCAACTCGCATAGACGGCATTTTGACGTGCTGCGCTGCCGGACCTTCCAAAGCAAGGAACAGCCAAGGATTTCCCCAACGTTCAAATCTCTCCCGGTGGCGCGAGGATGAACGTACAAGTCAGGAAAAACAGTTCCAAGAGGAGCGCCAACAAAAAAGTAAACTGAGCGCGCACTCGCATTCCAACAAGCGGAGCAGCACGGCGGCTCCAAGTTGGGAAGGATAAATCTACTAGACAGAGTTGTGCTTTGCAATATCATCCTTCGTCCGCACCTGTGGAAAAACTGGGCATCATCCTTAGATTCGAAGTCTCGCGGACAACAGACAGACACCCGCCACAGCGAGTTTTCTGCGCGGCCGCTGAAAATGTAACGAATAAGTTCGAGTTGTGCGTCTGAACCGCGCGCATTAGAATCGTGTCAACCTATGCAGCATATTTCGAATTTTCTCTTTCGACTGTTGAGCCTGGTGGCGGTGCTGGTGCTAGCCATCTTCGGTTTTCTCCAAGTGTGCTTAGCACAAAACGGCAGCTTTCGGCAAAATATTTCGCACCAGCAAGACGCAACAACCGAACCACTGGCACCGAGCACGCAACCTCCTGTCGGAGCCTCAGAAAAAGCAAGCCATATGGAAACCAATCCGACGGCGCTGGTTCTCGGTCCGGGGGATGAAGTGGAGGTCGCGGTGTATGGCGCACCGGATCTTTCCGGGCACAGCCATGTGAGCGCCGATGGAAATATCTCGATGCCGCTGATCGGTTATGTTCGAGTAGCCGGGCTCAGCAGTAGTGAAGCGGAGGCGGCTATCGAAGCGAAGTTGCGACAGAATAACGTTATTAACGACCCGCAAGTCTCGGTCTACGTTAAGGAATATAGCAGCAGCGGAATTTCAGTGGCTGGCGAAGTCGCCAAACCCGGGTTCTATTCCGCTCTTGGCCCGCACCGGTTGTTTGATGTGCTACAGGAAGCCGGTGGAACCACCGATAAAGCTGCCAATGAGGTCGTGATTAGCCACCGCGGCGAAGAAGACGCGACGACCCTTTCTATCTCGAAAAATCCGGCCGAAATGGCCGCAAGCAATGTCGACCTAAAGCCGGGCGACACGGTTGTAGTTCCGAAGGCAGGTATCGTCTACGTACTAGGAGAGGTAACTCGACCAGGTGGATACGTTCTAAATTCCACCGGAGGAGTCACAGTCTTGCAGGTCGTAGCTGTCGCCGGCGGTCCGACTCACGTCGCTTCTGCCGGAAAAACGAGACTGCTGCGTCGCGCTGGGAATGGGTTTCAAGAGCAACCGATAAATTTGAAGAAACTTCTACGTGGCAAGGCCCACGATGTCTCCGTCCAGAACGACGACATACTGTTTGTTCCCAGTAGTGCGATCAAGGAAGCCTTGAATGCTGGTGCGCTGGTTGCCGCTGCTTCAACTGCCGCGATATACCATGTTCCGTTCTAGTCGTTCGTGGTGCCTGGGTGTGCGAACGATCCGCGGTTGCGTTGGATAGTTGGGCCTCCCTCGGCTTGCTCAATTACTGAGATCAGTTTCCGGATAAGAACATCACTCGAAAAGTTATGACTCAATTGGGAGGGCCGTGGCGACACAGTGGTGCTTCGCATCGCTCGATGGATGTTTGCCGTAACGGCGTCAACGTCGCCGTGGAGGGCAGCGTAGGCTCCCGTGTTCGCTTGCCTGATGATGTCATTCACGTGACTCTCAACCGGCCCGATGTACAAAAGTGGGGCTCCCACGGCGAGCACGTTGTAGACTTTGCAAGGATGGACGATGCCCACATACCTATCACCCATGACTACCACATGGAGATCCGCTGCGGATAACGAAGGTGACAGCTTTTCAAATGGCTGATACGGAAGACAAAACACGTTAGGCAAGCTACGATCACGCAAACGTGCTTGCACTTTTTTGAATTCGCTTCCACCACCAACAAAGCAGAAGGCGATTTCGTTGCGATCTGCGAGCCGCTCTGCGGCCTCAAGCAACGTGTCCAACGGATGGCATGGACTGTGGTTCCCAGAATACATAACGACAAACTTATTCGAAAGCCCATGAAGTTTGCGGAACTCTTCCCTTCCGACGGAGTCAAATCTTACCTGATCGTCGTGCGCCCACGGCGGCACCACTCGAATCTTCTCCGATTCAATCCCCTTCGCCTCGATGCGATCTTTCATGAACCGATCGAGTGCAACAACGACAGCGGCTCGTTTTAAGCTGTGCGACAACATGCGGGACAACACGCGCGCAGTGAGTGATTTTTCCCGCAGCCATCCGGCAGCAATAGCCTCATCCGGATTCAGATCCATCGACCAAAACACGAGGTTACTCGTTCTGCTTCGCACGACCAAGCTCGAGAGGAAAGAGATGAGAGGGGGTGACGTCATCGCCACGACAACATCGAAGCGCGGCAACAGCTGCAAACGAAGGGCGCAGCTTGCCATGAATGTACCAAAGTCGGTTGCACGGCGCCATCTCGAGGCCTTGCCGCATCCCGTCGATCGTATGCGGATGATATTGACCGCATTCCACGTTTCGCGCTTCGGAAACCGAACACGCGGATCGTCGTAACCTCGGGAGCTACATACTACCGTGACCTCGTGTCCAGCCTGCGCCAGAGCTTTCGCCAAATCGCTCGCGTGCTGAGCAGTTGAGACAACGTCGGGATAAAAAGCTTGGTTTAAAATCAAAATCTTCATCGGCGGGGAGACACACGCAGCTCCCGGTTGGATCAGCGCTGAACCATATAATTGCCCAGAAACAAGACATCCATGCGTGTTCTTTGGAAGCAGTTCACGGCTTCCTCGGGCGTGCACACGATGGGCTCATCCTCGTTAAACGAAGTGTTCAGTACAACCGGGACGTCGGTTAACTTCCCGAAGTCGCTGATAAGTTGGTAGTAGCGCGGATTTGTTTCGCGAGAAACCGTCTGCAATCGCCCGGAGCCGTCAACATGTGTGACGGCAGGTATTACGGACTGCTTATCTTTCTTGACTTGATAAACCATCAGCATCGTCGGCGATGGATGTGTCTGCTCGAAGTACTCGCCGACACGCTCCTCCAGGATTGAAGGAGCAAAGGGACGGAATGGTTCGCGTTTCTTGATGCGCGCATTCAGGATATCCTTCATTTCCGACCGGCGCGGATCGACGACAATGCTCCGATTGCCCAGCGCACGAGGCCCAAATTCCATCCGGCCTTGGAACCATCCCACGATTTTCCCGTCAGCAATGGCTTGCGCAGCCACCTTAGTGAGTTCGCATTCGGTTAACTTGCGATGCTCCAGACCACTCTGGTTCAACACCTGTTCGATTGGTCCTTCGCCAAACTCAGGCCCGGTATAGGCTTGCCCCATCACAAATGAACGAGGCTGGTGAAGGATCATGTTGTGAATGTAATAACAAACTCCCACCGCGGTCCCGGAATCACCGGCCGCTGGCTGCACGAAAAGATCCTTGAACGGCGTATGCAACGGGATTTTCCCATTCATGACAGAATTCAATGCGACGCCACCGGCCAAACAGAGTTGATCGAGCTTCGTTTTCTCGTAAAGCTGATTAAGAATGTGAAAGGCTACCTCCTCTAGTCGCGCTTGCAGCGAGGCAGCAATGTCCTCCTGCTTGGTGGTAAGAGGCTCTCCAGCCGAACGCGCTGGCCCGAAAGAGTCGACGAACCTGTCAGAGAACATACGGCCAATCGTGGGCGAGCCTTCGTCCCAGGTCATTTCCACTCCTTCGGAGTGATGCAGGAAATAATCGAGGTTCAATTTGAAGCCATCGCCGTTGTCGGTGCGAATGATGTCGCGGAACTCGCTCAGATATTGTGGCCGTCCATACGGGGCGAGTCCCATCACCTTACCTTCGTCTCCGTACTTCGTGAAGCCAAGATATTGGGTCGTGGCCGTATAGACTGCGCCCGCCGAGTGAGGATATTCCACCTGGCCGAGCACATCGAAATGATTGCCGTGCCCCACACCCCACATAGTGCTAATGAAGTCGCCAAAGCCGTCGATGGACAAAATCGCCGCGCGTTCAAAAGGCGAAACGAAAAAACAACTCGCCATGTGCGCCTTGTGATGTTCCACATTATGAAACTGCGCCTTCTCCGAAGGGGCAACTCCCAGCGCCTTAGTCAAGTCCTGGCGGAGATCGCGTATTTTAGCCGCATTGGCGAGCCGCGCTGCAATGAGCCCAGAAAGGTTTGCCAGTTTGGTAACCGAAAATAGGATTTTCTTATGAAGATGGGCTGATGGGTCGCGGGAGATACCTATATGATCCACTTGATCAAGGGAAATACCCGCAGCGTCCAGGCAATAGCATATCGCCATCGCCGGAAAACCTGCACAATGCTTTTTTCGATTGAACCGCTCTTCTTCAACTGCGGCGATGAGCTGCCCGTCTTTGACAATAGAGGCCGCGGCATCACCGTGATACGCGTTTATTCCCAAAATGTACAAGCAAACAGCTCCTCACTAGCCCGTGCCGATTCGACTCATTTTGAAATGGCACCGAACCTCCTGCCAAGTTCGCTACGTTGAAGATTTCGCGGCGTTTTCTAGTTCATACATCTTTGCTTTAATGTGGAAGAAATGAGTCGATTGGAGGGCGCAATAGATTAAGCCCGGCACTCCGTCCAGAAACCCTAGACGCAATATGTATTTGTACAGAAAGAAAAACAATGGCGAACCCGGTAGCCGAAAAAAACGCTTCTTTAACCATCTTCTGCGCTGCGCCTGATTCCCAAACAATGTGGGAGGCAATGCGTCATGATCCCTCTCTTGCAAAAGAACCTTCGCTTCCCAGTTCGAATATTCATTGTGTTTGCTCAAATACCGGTCAAGAGACTCAATATTGTGGTGAGGAAGAACATGCCGCAGCTTCCCGATACGACCGTCCACGATGACATGCTCATGGACCTCGATATCGCTCATCGACTGATCCTGATCTTTCAATCGGCACTCGAAGTGTCCCTTGCCGCGCCGAAAAAGAGACAGCTTCCAGAAACCGTTTCCTCCGAAGCGAAGTTCCCGTCCCAGAAAATTGAGCCGAAGGAAAACCCGGTAGCCGATGAGATGAGGATCGCGAATAGCTTCTCGAATCTCATTGGCCAAATCCGGAGTCAATACCTCGTCAGCATCCAAAAGCAAGACCCAATTGTTCTGGAAAGAGAGCGAATCGAGCGCCCACTGCCGCTTCTTCGGCCAGCCCCCATGGTAATGAAACTGCGTTACTTCTGCGCCGAAAGCGCGGGCTATTTCGACAGTTGAGTCGGTGCTTTGTGAATCCACCACATAGACTTCTGAAAAGCATCGAATCGCTTCCAGACAGCGTGCCAGGTGTCGAGCCTCGTTTCGCGTCGGAATAACGACGGTGACAGCAATGGCATCGGAGTTTGCGCTGCGCGAGGTCACCGTCCGAGTGTCCGCCAAGTTCTGCATGTTTACTCTTAGCGACATAAACCTACTTCGGCGGGAAGTGAATTGCATTTCTGCACAGATGGTTAGAAGGCTGCGCACATTATAAGGCACGCAGCGAGGCGGTCAAGGCAGCGCCAGCAGGGGTAATGACTGAATTTTGATTGTCTATTGCGATCTTGGGTGTGGTGCATCATATCGCACCACTGCTGGATATTGCAGCTTCTCTCGGTGGCATCTCAATCACTCTAAAGTCAAGACCGCTGTCGCTACTTGTTGGTTCTTCGGAAACCAACTCTGCGCTGGCGTCAGGCGTTAGCTTCATACCTGGCGCCGCTGCATGCTGGGTCCCCAGCCAAGACCCGAGGGTAACAAGAGCCCACAATCGCGACCAGACCTGGGTGTCCGGCTCCCGACGGAAGATTTCCTCTACGTCGTCGATTCCAGCTGTGTCAAGCAATCCTGAATCGCGCAGAGTGCGAAGACTCGCCTCCATGACCTCACGCAAGGGGCCCCGCAACCAAGCGGAGATCGGAACTACGAAGCCCCGTTTGGAAGAGGCGACGGGCAGTTGCCCGTAGACCTCAGCGCAGATCTTTCGCAACAAATGTTTTAAAGGAGCTCCCTTTGGCAGCAAGACACCTCCCGGCAGTCGAAAAGCCCAATCAATGAGGTCGCGATCGAGAAAGGGAACACGAATTTCCAGTGAGTTTGCCATCCCGAAGACGTCGCTGTCGCGCAGCAGAATATTCGCTAGATAAAACGAAGCATCCAGTCTGGCGACGGAAGACAACAAATCAGCGGGTACGTAGCAACCTGTGTATTGAAGTTCCGGAACCTGAAAGTCTTCTGACAGAGAGAGCGTTTCGGCCTGAAAGCCGAACGCCTGCATCGCAGAGTCGCCAATCAAGCGACGCTGCCGGAAGTATAGGCCAATCAATCCCGGGTTAACTTTTGCGATCTCGTGCGCCTTTTGCCTGACGGTGTCGTTGGTGAATGCAGTAGCAACCCAGGCAGCGGTGGTACGCACGGACTCCGGAAAAGGTAGGAGCCAAGACAGGGCGTTATAGATTCGGGGAACACGGTGAAACAGTTCGTAGCCTCCGAAAACTTCATCGCCACCAAGCCCTGATAGCGCTACTGCGATCCCATGTTCACGGACCGCACGGGACACAATATAGGAATTGAAGCCATCCATCGAGGGCTGATCCATGCTTTCCAGAGCTTTGTGAATCCAATTCAGAGCGGTGCTGTCGCTGACCTGACATTCATGATGACGCACACCGAAACGCTCTGCAGCGACTTTAGCCGCCTGAACCTCGTTGTATTCAGGATGGTCCGGGAACGACACCGTGAATGCGTCGATGTTGTGTTTTTCGGGGGTAAGCCCCAGCAATGCTGTAGAATCCAGCCCTGAACTCAGGAAAAGACCGACTTTCACATCGCTGAGTAGATGCCGACGCACGGATTCCTGCAGGATTCCACGACCCTCTTCGACAACATCTGCAAGACGACGCGCACGCTGCGACTCCTCTGGCAAGGGGAATTGCCAATATCTTCCCTCCGCCGTAACATTCCCACGATCATCCCGTTCCTGCCAGCAACCGCGAGGCAGCGAAAATATACCCTCATAGATCGTGAGCGGTTCCTGAACGGCGCCATATGCCAAATATCCAGCCAGCGAGCGACGGTCAATGCGAGAATCCGGCAAACCACTTTGGAGCAACGCTCGCACTTCGGAGGCGAAAACAAACCAACTATCCGGTTTTGCCGCATAGTACAGCCGCTTGATTCCCATGGGATCACGCGCAATCACCAGCCGTGATCGACGAGCATCCCACAAGGCGAAGGCAAACATTCCGCGAAGACGACTCAAACATTCGGTTCCCCAGCGCTCATAAGCAAGCATGAGGACTTCCGTGTCGCTGTGTCCTTGGAATTCAAAACCCTCGGTCTTCAGCAGATCACGCAGCGCAGGAGCGTTATAGATCTCGCCGTTGTAAACAAGAACGTCACCGGTGGCTTGGTTAACCATCGGCTGGTGGCCCAGAGGAGACAGATCTTGAATGGCCAGCCGCCGGTTTCCCAGCCCAACCGTTCCGCCGCGGGCAGGCATCAACCTCAAACCGCCGTCGTCAGGACCGCGGTGCAACTGCGCGTCGAGCATTGATCGCAGAGGCCCATCCACCCGCCCATGTGAGAGTGCACCTACGATTCCAGCAATTCCGCACATTCGATCACTCCTCGGTCTACCGAAGTTCGATCAATGAATTTATCTTCTACGATAGCGCCGAGCACATCGGTCATACAAGGCCAGCATCTGGTTAGTTACAGAGCGCCAGGAAAACTCGTTCTGCATCCATTCTCGTCCCCTTAGCCCCATATCCCGCAGGGGCATGGTGCTAATGCTTCGAATCGCGCTAGCCAGACTTTCCGGATCATTATCGACCCACAAGCCGCACTTCATCTCTTCCAGACGGCTCCAAGGAGTCCCCTTACTGGCAATCACTGGAACTCCATGGGCGAGAGCCTCGGCCGCGACTATGGCGAAATTCTCCGTGTAAGACGGCACCAGAGCGATATCAGAGGATTCGAACAGTTCCTTCTTTTCTTTCGATACAACTGCGCCCAACATCTCCACTTGTCCGCTCAGTCCCAGCGCGCGGAT
>JBAWBE010000713.1:0-1514 GCA_049589635.1 Terriglobales bacterium | reverse complement strand
TTCCAGTACAGCGGGAGCGATTCATCAGCAGGAGCACTTGGCCCAAAGGTCTCGTCGAGCTCGCGGCTGGCGGCCGGATTTCGAATCAAATAGCCAGCGGGATCGGGAATGCGAGCGACCGACGGGGCGGGTCCGTTAACTTCGACACTGAACGGGAGTGAACCAATTCCGGCGGCGGAGAAGCCAGCCAAAAGGCGTTCCTGGAGGGGCCCGATGGCTCTCTGAACGACTGCCCTGCGAGGCGAAGCCCCGCGCGCGACAGTCATCAACAGCTGATCAGTCAGGTGGGCCGAACGAGTTATGTGACCAATGCGGGACGCTTGCTGCAGCGCATCTCTCGCATGGCCACGCAGCACCTGCTCCGCTGAAGAAGCCGCTATGTCGCCCCCTCGCGACACGCCAAAGAGAATGTCCTTCATCAGACTGCGCGGTGCATAAAGGTTTGCACCTGCCAGACTCGATTCGATAATGTGCGAGGGTTCGGGATTCTCGCCGTCGAGGACAACAATATGGGGCGAGCCACCCGCGCTTAACTTGTTCACGATCTCGACCGTGGCGTCACCGATCGATGCTCGGTCAACGACTACAACACTTTGAAAGACCGACTCATCGGTCTCTCCTGTCCATAGTGCGGACGGTGAAACCAGTTCGATCTCGACCTCGGACGGTGCACTCAGGGCACTACTAGTAGGGACCCAGCCCTCCCCAGCTACCACAATCACTGATCTCATCACAGGGATCCTCTCTACGAACCTTCCCGCTGCGAGACTCGCAGTTTAGATGCGCTTCGCGCCCAAGGGACCTTTCCCGTGGCCTCGTTTTTTCGGCCACTGAGGAGCTGGCACCAGACCGGTGGTGACCGAAACGAGATCCAAAGCGACGACAACTCCGGGCCCCCAGGGGATCAGCCACAACTGGTATTCACTCAGCGGATTCCGATTCGATCGGTCGAGGTTGGTGGAGGCTGCAGAGCCGGAGACGCCAGATCTCGAGAGTCGCGATAACTAAGGGTTATCGATATCGACCGCGCTCTGTTCCAACGCCGCTTCTCCCGCTGCACCAAGGCGCGCGGCCCCGTCCCATTGGGCAGCTTCCCGGTTTGTCGCGGAGGTCGAGCACATGGTGCCTTCCGCTCAATGCCAAGCTCTTCTCGTAGGACGTGAGGCCGCGGGACGCCAAGAGACGTATTCAAGAGGCTCACAAGGTGTGGATCTCGCTATCTGGACTCCGCTCGAGGGTCGTCGTGACCCTGCTGGGATCATGCCCTCCGGCACTCCTCGTTGACATTTTCAGGTCTTCGGCAGAGGCTGTCGTTTAGGGGAGATTTCAGGAAATTCGCCGATTAACGGTGAGCCCTGAGGCCAAAGGTAGGCCATGACTCGTTTGCTGCGGTCAGTGTTGGTGTCGTCTGTTCTGGTGGTGGTAGTGGCGATCGGGTCTACTTCCCGGCCTGCAGCCGCCCGAAACGCATCCTCTGTCCCGAAGCTCACGAAACTGTGGACGGCAAGATTGGC
>JBAWBE010000712.1:0-6378 GCA_049589635.1 Terriglobales bacterium | reverse complement strand
AAATCGAGCGCAGGGCCGCAGCTTTCAGGAACTGCCTAGCAGAGTTCCAGAGCGAATAGCGAGCGGCGAACAGCGAACGACGGATTTCCTGCAAGTTCCGTTTCCTGCTCCGTTCCTATCCTGAATGCGCCGGCATGCATTTTCCTTGCCCTACGACTCCAGTCATGCACTAGTGGGGAGCGGGCCTAAGCCTCGCGTTCTGCTAAAATTACCCTATCCGAGGCAACGCATTTATGGCGACTGAGCGCAAGTTCGCAGGGAAGAAACTGCCGCTGACTATAGCTTTCACCGTGCTGCTCGTGGCGGCCTTTGGCGCCGGTTGTAAAGGCTTTTTCCAGCCCCCGACCCTGACCTCGATCACCATTAATCCAATAGGTCCAACCGTGCAAGTCGGGTCTGACGTTTCGCTGACCGCCTTTGGCGTCAATAGTGAGGGTACGGGCGCGACGTTAACGAGCGGCGTGTCATGGTCGAGCAGTGATCCGACCATCGCCCAAATCACCGGTTCTTGCGCCACAGAGCCCTGCGGCGGTGTGTCGGTGCTGGGCGTAGCGGCTGGCCAGGCTACCATCACGGCGGGCGATGAAAGCGTCACGAATACTGCTACGCTCAACGTAATACTTCCCGGCGTTACCAACTTCGAGGTTTGTGAGGGTGATTTTGGCTCTACGACTTGTTCCAATGGAACCACGCCGCTGACGTGGACCGTGAGCAGCCAAAACGGCGGAAACCAACCATTCGTCTCGCAGGGGGAGGCCAACGGCACGGAGTTCGACCTCACTACCCAATCTACGTGGACTCTCACCCAAACGCCGGCAGCCGGCTCGATTAGCTGCACGAATGATGGAACCTCGCCGGAAACTTGTATCGTTGCCAACGGCACGACGACCGGGACATACGCGGTCACAATCACCTACGGGACAACCCCCGTTTTGACCGCAACATTGGATATAAAAATTCAGTAGGGGTGAGAATCGGAATTGAGCCGTTGCTTGGTGAGATTGGTCTTGCCTTCGGCCAGAGCTCGCTCCGCCTGATATCTCCGTTCCTCCCGTGACAACGGTCCGCTATCCTCTACGCGCTATATTGATAAGTTGACCCCGTGAAAACTTCCTTTCCAGCCAGGCTGCGTATCACGGCCTTCACACTCCTGCTTGTACTGACGTTCTCCGCCTGCAAACACAGCGGCGGACGCGTTCTCGAAGTCGCCTACGTTTCGGGCGTGCAAGTCAATCTCCGTGATCGCGTAGCGGCCGTCTACGAAAAAGCTGGCCTCGTAAAAAACGGAGACCGCGTCGAGGTTCTCGATCACGACCGCCGATTTGACAAGGTGCGGACCGCAACCGGACAAATGGGATGGATGGAGCAGCGCTACCTCGTCAGCCAGCAGGTCTTCGATCAGTTGCAGAAGCTGACATCGGAAAACGCAAGTGATCCCGTGCAGGCGATGGGCGTAACGCGCAACGATACGAACCTCCACGTCGAGCCGGGGCGCGAGACCGAACATCTCTACCAGATCCTGTCAGGCGAAAAGCTCGCGATCCTCAAACGCGGTACAGCCGACAAGAATGGCTTGCCCACAGTGTCTGCGCGTCCGGCAGCATCGGCACAAAAGCCGCCGGGCAAAACACCCAAAACGGGCGACAAAATACTCAACCAGACGAATGAGAAATCGGGCACGAAGCCGGACGAAAAGCCCGCTGATAACGCGAAGCCAGTCGATAACGAAAAGCCTGCAGGTAAAGATAAGAACGAAACCTCGCTGGCAAACGTAGCTCCTCATCCCTCCGGCCCGCCTCCGGTAATCGAAGACTGGTGGCTGGTGCGCGACACTCATGGGCGCGTCGGCTGGGTGCTCGCGCGCATGGTCGATTTCGACATTCCGCTCGACGTCGCACAATACGCCGAAGGTCAGCGCATCGTAGGGTTCTTCGTGCTGAACGAAGTTCAGGATCATGGGCCGCAGGGCGAAGATAAAAAAATTCCGCAGTATCTGATGGTGCTCACCGAACCGAAAGACGGCCTGCCCTTCGACTTCAATCAATTCCGCGTTTTCACCTGGAACGTAAGACGGCATCGCTACGAGACTGCCTATCGCGAACGCCTCGAAGGCATGTTGCCGGTCACGCTCGCGAAAGAAGATTTCGGAAAAGAAGGTGTGCTGCCCGTATTCCTCATTCGAGCCCTTGAGGAAGACGGCAAACTAGCCGAACGAAAATACAAACTGAATACCCCGATTGTGCGGCGAGTACTCGCTCCGAATGAGGAGCCATCTCGCCCGCTCCGCAAGGAACCGCGCAAAGCCTCAGCAAAAAAGCGTCGCGCTCGATGAACGCCTAATTTTGGGAAACCGCGGAACCGGCTGGATCTAAGTGATTGGACAATAAATACTTTACCGAGTCTCTGGCAGTGTCGTTAACTGATAAGTAACCATTCAGTTTGAAAAAGCAACCATGAAATCCCATGCAAATTACTGAATCTTAAATACTTTACCAGCATAAAATTCTCTAACTCCTTTGTCCTCAAAGACCCAGGCGCGTTTTCGCCGCCAGGCCTTTGATTCTAAAAGACCGGTGCAAGAGGGATGGGCCGCGCCCGGCGACGGAAACGAGGATTCTGCCTCTGTGCCTCCGTGGTGAAGTCGGGGAAGTGTGGAAGTCGAAAATACGGATTGATTGGAGCTGCTACGAATAGAATTCCGCGACCGCCTCGACCACGCGCCGAATCTCAGCCTCGGTCAATTCGGCGAACATCGGCAGCGCAAGCACCTCGCGCGCTGCTTGCTCGGCCACCGGCAAATCTCCCTCTCTCAATCCCAGATAGGAAAATACTGGCTGCAAATGCAGCGGCAAAGGATAGTAGACCTCCGATCCAATCTTGCGATCGGCCAGGAACTTCCACAGTTCATCGCGCCGCGCCGCGCGAATCACGTATTGGTGAAAGATATGCGTAGCCGCGGGACTTCGCACCGGCAACCGAACCGGCGAGTCTGAGGCGTTCGACGATGCGGAACCAGAAGTCAAACTCAATCCCGCTTTCGCAAACAGACGATCATAAGTCGCAGCGTGCTGCTGACGCTTTCGATTCCAATCGCCAAGATGGGCGAGCTTCACGCGTAGAACGGCTCCCTGAATCGCATCCATGCGTCCGTTCCATCCGAACTCCTCGTGATAATACCGGCGCGGACTGCCATGGCTGCGCAGACGCCGCATGTGCTCGGCCATCTCGAGATCGGTGGTTGTAACGATGCCCGCTTCTCCATAGGCACTCAGATTCTTGGTGGGATAAAAGCTGAATGCGGCCGTCACGCCCAGCGAGCCTGCTCCGCGACCGCCCCACTCCGCGCCAATCGCCTGCGCAGCATCTTCGACAATGGCAAGATTGAACTCGTCTCCGAGTTGAGCGAACGCGTCCATGTCAGCGCATTGCCCATAAAGATGAACGGGAAGAATCGCTCGTAGATTCTCAAGCCGATTCGCAGGCCGCTTCTCAGGTCGACCTTCATGTCGACCTTCATGTCGACTTTCGACGATGCGTTTTCGCACCAGCGCGGCATCGAGATTTAGCGTCCCATCATCGACATCCACAAAGACGGGCGTTGCTCCTGCCCGCACGATGGAGCTAGCCGACGCGAAGAAACTGAAGGGAGTAGTAATGACCGAATCGCCCGGCTTAACTCCGGCCGCGACCAGCGCCAGCCAGAGCGCCTCGGTTCCCGATGAGCAGCCCACAGCCGCGGTCGCTCCCGTGAGGGCGGCGATTTCGTGCTCGAGCGCCTCGACCTCCGGTCCGAGGATGAACGCCTGCGAGTCGCAAACGCGCGCGATGGCAGCGAGCACATCCTCGCGGATCGTCTGGTATTGGCGATGCAAGTCGAGAAGCGGCACTGACGCAGGCGCGGTCAAAGTAGTGGGCGAACCGGCCGCGGATGAAACATTGGTCGTAACGGCAGCGGACGAAACATCGGTTGGTAAAGATGCAGGTTTCACTTCTTCGAAATTTTAACAGGCGATCGTCTGCGTGCGCGGGTGCGCAGGGTGATGCGGGGAAGCGCCGGCCGCGGATCCTTCCCGGTACTCTTGCCAACCGGAGGTGCGCCAGCCGGAGATGCACCAGCCAGAGATGTACTTGCTAAGTGCCGCTGCCAATCTGCCAGTTCGGTACGCAAGCGCGCAAGGTCGAGTTCAGGAAACGAATCCTCCGCGCCCTCCAGATTTCTAAGGCCGCGGTCAAGGACCGAGCGAGCGCCCACAAAGTTGCGGCGCGACTCGTGATGAAGGGCAACCGCCAACTGGACCAATCCTTGAAGGTGCCGGCGCAGGTCGCTTCCGCGGGGTGAAGGTCGCCAAACGTCTTCCAAAACCTCATGCGCGTCATAGAAATGAGCACGGTTGAAGAGATCGATGCCGTGGGTAAGGCCAGTACGATCGTAAATGGCATTTTTCATCGAAATGGGCCAGTTGGCGGTTTGGTTCTCAAAACATACAGTTTTTCATATAACAGTTGGTGTTAATGATCCAATAAAACGTATGACAGTATTGTTGCATGATCTAAAGTACTGATATTGAAAGTGTTTAATTTCATCAAGCTTTGGAACGGCGATTGCAATTTAGGCAATGTCTTTTTACAACTTTTGCTAGGTAGCTTGTTTCGGTGTTGTGTCCCCCTTACGCAACGCCGTCCGTAATTTGATCGCAAAACGATTTGACTCGCTTTAAGAGATGACAACAACTCAGTTTCCAAGAATTACTAAGGAGAAATCAATGGAAGCAGCATTCCGTTGCATGTGGACTCGCATTCTGCTGGTAGTGGTGGTTCTGGCCCTTTGCGTTGGTGCATTCGCGCAAGGCGGTGTTAGCGAACTGACCGGCCAGATAACCGATCAAACCGGTGCCGTCGTCTCTGGCGCGCTTGTAAAGCTTACCAATAGCGCGACCGGTGAAGTTAGAACCACTACCACCACCGCCGCCGGAACCTATCGCTTCGCGGCTTTGCAAGTTGTCGGAAGCTACACGCTTGAAGTCGCTCCCAAGGGATTCAAGTCGGAAAAAGTACAAGATATCATCGTCACCGTGGGCACAATCGTGACGCGGGACGTGAAGCTGGAGATTGGAACGACCAGCGAACAGGTCACTGTGGAAGCGGGCGCGCAGCTCGTACAGACCGAGGATTCGGCCCTGTCAGAAAACGTCGACCGTCAGGTTTGGACGAACATGCCGCTCGAAACGCGCAGCCAGAACGAGTTCATGGGCCTGATGGCGGGCGCGGAGCCGGCATCCGAAGCGATGTTGGCTACGGATCGCGGCCCGGCAGTCAACGGAACGCGTAGCGGCAGCGGCAACTTCATGGTTGAAGGTTTCAGCAACAACGATCAGGGCCTGGGCGGCGCTTCAACCGTCGCCGGTTCCGGCGGAGCGTTGACTACAATTTCGCCCGATGCCATTCAGGAGTATCGCGTGATCGACGGCACGCCTGCGGCAGAGTACGGCCAGGCCGGCGGGTTCGTGACCGACACCGTGCTGAAGAGCGGAACCAACCAGTGGCACGGCTCCCTTTTCGAGTACAACCGCATTCAGGCATTGGCGGCTAATAGCTGGTTCTCCAATGAGCAAGGAATCCAGGATCATCTGGTCCGCAACCAGTTTGGCGGATCGGTCGGCGGGCCCATCATCAAGGACAAGACCTTCTTTTATTTCACGACTGAGTTTCACCGCCTGCGTACGACGTCCCCCCTTACGGGCAACACATACACAAGCGATTTTGTGAACTTCTTAAACGCGGCGCCGGGCTCGAATTTCGAATCGTTCATGGAAACGAGCTCCTCGGGTCTCTGCAATAACCCCACTTTTGTCGCCACCATTAACAATGATTTTTACGGAGGCGTGCCGGTTGTGCCGGTGGCGCCCTGTCCGGGTGTATTGTCCGGAAGCGGAGCGACTGGACCGGTCTATAACGCCGAAAATGTGGTTCAACCTGTCGTCACCTGCGGTACTGGGACCCGAGCCTGCATACCCGGAACCGAAACAGCCGCCGCTGAAGGTTTGTACCCAGGCATCTTCGGTGGAATCACCTATCCAGTGCCAATCTACGGAGAAACAACCGTAGGACAGGCTGAGAACCTGAACCAGACACGCTACACGGTGAAGATGGACCATAAGCTGGGCGCAAAAGACCAGCTCAACGGTGCGTACCTTTATGACAACGGCGACCTGGTCGAGCCCTTCGGTGGAAACAACACCTTCGGACCAACGCTTTATAACCACACCCGTGCCCAGACTGCCGGCATCACTTGGGCGCATACCTTCAGTCCAACAGTTCTTAACCAGGCGCGTTTCTCATACGTCCGTCACACCGGGAACTTCCCTGGCGATCCGACCG
>JBAWBE010000711.1:0-11455 GCA_049589635.1 Terriglobales bacterium | reverse complement strand
CTCCATTACACCGCGACGGTGGGCACCATCTCGCTCAATGGCAAAGACTACAAGCCCACCGGCGTGGTGATGTACACGGCATACACGCTGGACTCACCAAAAAGCGACGAATCAAAAGCCAAAAACCGGGACTCGACAATGCGCGACTCGATAACGAAAGACAGCGATGGTGGTTCGCACCGGCCTGTCACGTTCGCGCTCAATGGTGGACCGGGAGCCTCGTCCGTTTATCTGAACCTGGGCGCGATCGGACCGAAGCATATTGCGTTTGCGAATGAAGGTGATTCGCCTTCGGACCCGGCGACGCTGACTGACAATCCCGGCACATGGCTCGACTTTACCGACATGGTTTTTATCGACCCGATCGGCACGGGGTTTTCACGTTCTCTGGTGGAGGAAGCAGAGACGAAGAAGCTTTTCTATGCGCCGAAACCGGACATCGAGTATCTCTCGCTCGTGATCTACAAGTGGCTGGTGCAGAACGATCGCTTACTCGACAAAAAATATCTGGTAGGGGAGAGCTACGGCGGGTATCGCGGGCCAATGATCACGCACTATCTGCAATCGACGCTGGGCGTAGCTATGAACGGCCTGGTGCTGGTGAGTCCATATCTGAACCCGGAGAAAGGTGATGGCGACTTGTCGCCGATTCCCTGGATGATTGACCTCCCGTCGATAACGGCCGCATATCTGGAGTCCGAAGGCAAGCTGACCGACGCGGCGATGCAGCAGGTGATCGCGTACACACGCGGAGACTACGCACAGGCGCTGCTGAAAGGGCGCAGCGACACGGCCGCTAATGACGCGATGATTGCGCATGTAACCGAAATGACGGGGCTTGATCCGAAGTTCGTGAAGTTTGCCGGTGGCCGACTCGACATTCGGGCTTATCTCCGCGAGGTGCACCGGACACAAGGATTAATCGGCAGTGTGTATGACTCGAACGTGACCGCGCCCGATCCGTTCCCCTATGCCCCGACGCAACAGACCGGCGATCCGATTCTCGAGAGCATCGTCGCGCCCACGACGACGGCCATGGTGGACTTCATCACGCGAATGGTTGGATGGAAAACCGATGCGCGCTATGAGGCCCTGTCGAGTGACGTCAACCGTCAATGGGATCGCAACGACGACCTGCGTAAAGGTGCAGTGAGAGATCTGCGCGAATCGGTTGCGGCCGATCCCAAGCTGCGCGTGCTGATCGTGCACGGATGGAACGACCTCTCGTGCCCGTTCATGGGATCAGTGCTCAGCGTAGACCAGATGCCGATCATGGGTGATGCGAACCGCGTACAGGTCCACGAGTTTCCCGGCGGCCACATGTTCTATACGCGTCCGGTAAATCAGGACGCGCTGCATAAGTTGGCGGAGAACATGGTGGAGACCCATTAACCGGAGAGCACGTTCCATGAGATCGCGCGTATTACCCGAATGATTTAGGTTTCCTTTGGCACGTAATGCCGTCGCCATCTTCCAGGGCTGACGCCGACGAACTGATGGAATGTGCGCGTGAACGCAGCCTGATCATTAAATCCCGACTGAATCGCGATGTCGGTCAGCGACCTGGTGGTCTGGCTCAGCAGTTGCTTGGCATGGTCGATTCGATGTTGAATCAGCCATTGGTGAGTGGAGATACCGAAAGAGGTTTTGAATGAGCGGGCAAAGTGGCTGATGGAAAGTCCGCATTCGCGTGCAATCTCCGAAAGCCGGATCCGGCCGTGCATGTTCTCATGAAGAAGTTCCGACGCTCGCCGTTTCTGCCATGGCGCCAGACCTCCCTTTGAACGCGGTGCTGTTTTCCGGAGCACACCGTACCGTTGGAGAAGATGTGCTCCCAGGACGAGGCTAAATTGATCGAGAGCCAGCACAGAGAAACCGTCGCTCCGCCCAAGGAACGGAAGGATGCTATTGGTGATCTGGGCCACAACCAGGTCATCCTCGAGCACTGCCATGCGATAGTCACTTACTCGGCCAAAACCGAGATCCTCGGCGATGTCATCGAGTCCCTTGCGAGGAACAGAATAGTGAACGTAATCGAAGGCGCTACCTGCCCAGCAGCTTGGCTGAGAATCGAAATCGATGACATTGGAGCGAAACGGGTGAACGATGGATGTGGCAATGATCTTGTCTGCGGTCCACACCCGGTAGCTCGACGATGGCAGAGACCTAAGGGAGATCGACACTAGTAGAGCAGGGACCGGCGATATCTTTGTGATTCGGTCCGGAAGCCCCGCCGGCGACTGAAGCCGAGTGATCGTAAAACTCGGCGGAGTCCGAAACTGCGATGGAACGGAGGACCTCCCATCCAGTTGAATGAACGTAGTGAAGGGAGCTTCGGGCAACGTCTGCGGAGACTTATCTGCCTTCGGCGAAGCGTTCTTGTCCATCGCGACCCCCGCGCGGTACGACTCGTCGGGCATATGATGGCAGGTTTCGGTCGGGATTGCATCCGTGTAAAGGAGGGCGCGGCCAAGCCCATTGTTGTGCCTCACGGACTGCGCCGCTACTACGGTTCCGATGACCCCTCACTTCATCACGCGCTGTGAAGCAGCCACCTGGCTCTTCGGCCGTCGGCCTCCAATGGGTAGTGTCTTATGCTGGACTGCTTCATGGCCGCCCGATTGTTTCCCTGTTTAAGCCACCGCCCCTCCAATATCATTTGTTTGTCACCGGAATGTCATCGGCTATGATGTGGATTCGATCGTGGTTAGTAAGGACTCCTAAATACATTGGCTAAGCCTTTCGACTGTCAAAGGGTGGATCATGACTAACGGCGGCGCAAAACGGGTGCGGTTCAGCTCCTATGAGGTGGACCTTGAAACGGGGGAGTTGTGGAAACATGGCGTGGCGCTCAAGCTCGCGGGTCAGCCTTTTGAAATTCTGGCTTACCTGGTTGAGCGGCATGGGCAGTTAGTGAGCAGGGAAGAATTGCGCGCGCAATTATGGCCGCACGAAACATTCGTGGACTTCGATCACGGGCTGAATGCGGCGGTAAACCGGCTGCGGCTGGCGCTGTGTGACTCGGCGGAAAATCCGAAATATATTGAAACCCTGCCGCGGCGGGGATACCGATTTATCGCGGCGGTCGAAGAGGTCACGAGCGAAATAACGGTATTGGAGGTCGCGGCCGAAGATGCTGCCGAAGAACCCTCGGCGGGTTTGCGCGGCGGCGTCCCAACAGGAAACCGGGACATCGGACGGCAAGGCCAATGCTCACCATTGACAGTTGATGCCGCTCCGGATGCGGGCTTCGACGTTCCAGAGGCCGCGGTCGTGAAGAGGCGATGGCCGAAGATGTTTTCCAATTTGTGGGGACGCAGGTTCTGGCTGCTCTGCGCGGGCTCGGCGACACTGGCAGTCGTAGGTTTTTGGCTTTTCGGAGGACGGCTGCAACTCGGTTCGAATCCTCAAGCGAAGACAGCGGCGGTAGCAGACACGCCGATCCTGCTCAGTTCACTTACCAGTTTTTCCGATCGCACGAGCCAGCCTGCGTTTTCTCCGGATGGAAGCCGGGTAGCTTTTGTGCGCGAAGGTTTTCTACCACGCAATACGGGCATCTGGACAAAACAGCTGTCGGGCGATGAGTTACTCCAACTTACTAACAACAGCGGGGATTGTTGTCCGGTCTGGTCGCCGGATGGGCAATGGGTAGCGTTCTCGCGGATTTCTGGAAGAGAACGCAAGGTTTTCAGGATCGCAGCCGATGGCAAGGAGTTGCACGAGTTATTTGCGAGCGATGCGCTTGCAGGCCACGGCGAGCTTGATTGGTCTCCCGATGGCAAAGATATTGCCTACGTGGCCGAGGACCCAGAGGGATCTCCCGCGATTTTTCTACGACCGCTCGCCGATCCGAAACTCGCGGATCAACGAGCACGCCAAGTCAGCTCGCCCTCGGCGCTGGAGCGGGACTGGGGGCCGGCATTTTCTTCCGATGGAAGCCGCATCGTGTTTGTTCGCAACAACCAAGAGGTTATGGTCATTTCGATCGAGGGGAGAGAGATTCAGTGTTTGTTTAAAACGCCGGGACATATCATGGGATCGCCTGCCTGGACGCCCGATGGACAGTCGATTGTGTTTGCAGCGAGCAACGGCGAGGGGCCAAATCTGATGAGAATCTCCGCTGCGGGGGGGAAGGCCACGCATATTCGCGAGGCCGGAGATCTGGCGCTGAATCCAGCTGTCGCAAGGCGCGGCTTTCGGCTTGCCTGCGACGAACTGACGGTGACGCGTAGTATCGATCAGATCGATTTTGATCATCCGGGTCAGAGAGTCCGAACGCTGGTGACAACAGCGGGCGGCGAGAGCACGGCAATTCAGATTTCTCATGACGGCACAAAGCTGGCGTTCCAATCCGATCGTGCGGGCGAGAGCCAGATTTGGGTTAGCGACCGTGATGGCCAGAATCCGGTGCGCATGACTGCGATTGGGGCGGCTGGCTCCCCTCGCTGGTCTCCGGACGACAAAGAGATCGTGTTCGAGTCTGGTGCCGGAGAAGGCGCAGGAACCAATGCGGGCGTTTTTCTGATCAAGTCCAGTGGAGGAGAACCGCGGCCGTTAATTCAGGATAGCTTCAGCAACCGTGCTCCCCGCTGGTCGAATGATGGCAAGTGGATTTATTTCGGCTCCAATCGATCTGGCAAATGGCAGGTCTGGAAGGTTCCGGCATGGGGCGGGACGCCGGTGCAGGTAACTCGCTCGGGAGGTTTTGCCGCCGAAGAATCGCTTGACGGCAAATATCTCTTCTATGTGAAGCAAGAGCTCGGCCCGGCGGAGATCTGGAAGATGGCGGCAGCGGGCGGTGGTGAGACATTGGTTAATCCGGCGATCCATCCACTGGATTGGGGCGCGTGGACGATCGTGAAAGATGGTCTGCTTTTTGTCGAAGCGGGAGTCGACGATGATCCGTGGGTGAGCCTCTACGACTTTTCGTCGGAGCAGATGAAGCGCCTCACGGCCCTGGACAAGCCGCCTTTTTGGATTGCGGCCACTCGCGACGGGCAGTCGGTGATCTTCGACCAACCCGGCCAATTCGAAAGCCATGTGGCGCTACTGGAGAATTTTCGGTGAGCGCGGTGTTCCTGGTCCTCAGGCGCTGAAGCGCTACATTTTCTGATTGACTCGACAGCACGACCGAGGTCGTGCCCTTCCCTTTTGCTTACGTCGCCAGTCATTCCCCAAGATCACGGCGCGGCTGAAGGCGCGCCCTTTCAAAGCTAACTCAAATCAAGGCTGGCTCTTCCTCGTTATGGTCCGGCGATCATGAAGACTGGATTCTGGGGAGGGTTCTGGTTGCCGGTCACGATGGGCGGGCGGGCGCTGAAGGGTGCGGGGATATTGAGGGCATAGGTGTCAGTTGCGGTCTGGATGATGTTGACGTTGCCGCCGTCGCAGCTGGAGAGATAGGCGCGGGTGCTATCACCGCCGGCAGCCATCATGATGCGGAAACCACCACCGGTCGGACCGACTAGATCGCGCGTGGCGGCGCAGACGGGGACGTAGTAAGTCGAATTGGCGGGATTGGTGGCGTCAGGGAATCCTGGAATGGCGATGCCCGTCTTAACGGTCAAGTTGGTCGCGTTAATTACGGTCACCTGAGGGCAGACGTTATCCGCGCTGTCAATGTAATAGGCGCCAACGTAGGCGCGGCTGGCATCGGGCAGGGACGTTGCTGCGACTACTTTGAGCGGGCCGGGAGCGGTGCCGGCGCAGGGATCCGGAGAAGAACGCGAGGTCGAAGGCGAAAGAGTTGCGATCGGGATAGTGGCGAGAGTCGCGGGTATCGATTGAGAAATGTCGACGATCGTGATCTGCTGTGCGGCCGGAATATAGAGGCGATTCAGGATGACGTCGTACCACATGGAGAAGGCGCCGGGAACGCTGATGCTGGCGTCGATGACGGTGTCCGAGACTGGGCCTGAGGTGTCAATCGTGCTCACCACACCGTTGCCGTTGAGCACATAGACTCGCTGGCTGTCATTGCGGGCAACCACCCAGAGCGGAGAATTGAACGAACCGGTGATGGTGCGCGGCGACTGGTCTTGCGTGTTGAACCCGTCGAGGGTGCTGTCGCCGTAATCGGCGACGTAGAGCTTCTTGGTGTCGGGGGTTTCCGCGATGGCGACGGGATTGAGGCCGACGGGGATTGTCTCCTTGATGGCACCGAGTGCAGTGTTGACGACTGCAACCGATGGAGGCGTGTATCCAGGCATCGACACATAGACCTGAGTTCCTTCCGTGGTCGCGACGAAGTTAGGAGCTGAGCCGGTTGGAAGCGTGATGGCCGAGGCCGTTGAGATGGACGTGCCGGAGAAGGTCAGCTTGGTGAGCGAGTCCTGGTCGGCGCCGGGAGCGGACTGGTTGACGACAATGGCTTGCGTGGCGCTCTGCTGAACGGCGTGGATGGGGACGAGTCCGATCGTCTTTTGGCCCTCGTCGGTGTCGCCGGAGACGTCGATGACCATGGCAGTGCCGAGTTGGGGAGTTTCCACGCCGGTGTTGACGATTCCGTTATCGCTGACGATGAGGACAGAGTGGGAGGCCGCGGGATTCGGAAACTGGGGAGGATTGGGAATGATGATGGGACGGAAGACGTCTCCGCAACTGGAACATATGATGGCAAGAAACAGAACCGTCCCAAGGCACAGAAACCGCTTCATTCAGACTCCAGGATAGTGGATTGCACGGAACGGATATTGTAGCGGGAATATGGTCCGGGGGGAAATGCGGGAGCATCGTTGGTCGCGGAATCAACGCGACAAGTTCATACTTCTCGAATACAATCGAACACTGCCCATGCACCGCCTGATCCAATGGACCGTCCTTCCCAGTGGCCTCTGAGCCGCCTCAGTGATATCGTACGTCTGCATTCCTGAACATATTCGAAGAACGATTTCCTCTCGCCCTCGCCGAAAGCGAGATTCAAACTGAAAGCTGATAGCTGAGATCTGACGGCTAAAAGTTAGGAGCTAGAAGCTAGTGGCTGGTTCTAAGTATGACGTAATCGTGATCGGCGGAGGCCACAACGGCCTTACGAACGCCGCCTATCTCGCGAAAGCGGGAAAGAAAGTCCTCGTGCTCGAGCGTCGCCACGTTCTTGGAGGAGCGGCCTGCACGGAGGAAGTTTTTCCCGGCTTCAAGTTCTCGGTGTGCTCTTACGTAGTCTCACTCCTGCGGCCGGAGATTATTCGCGACCTTGATCTGCCACGCCACGGGCTCGAAATTCTTCCGCTCGACGGAACCTTCACGCCGATGCCTAGCGGCGATTATCTCTGGCGCGTGAACGATCACGGCAAGACGCATCGCGAAATCGCCCGCCACTCGCGCGTCGACGCCGAGGCCTACGACGAATTCGGCAAGGCCATGCAGGCCATGTGCCGCTTCGTCAAACCCATCCTCAGCATGATTCCGCCCGACCCATCGACCCTCAATCCGCGCGAACTGATGAAGCTCCTTTTCATCGGACGCCGCTTTCAGGGCATGTCGAGCGAGGATAAATACAACCAGGTTCAGCTCATGACCATGAGCGCCATCGACTTTCTGGACCAATGGTTCGAGACGGACGTGCTCAAGGCGACGATGTCTGCGTCCGGAATCATCGGCACGTTTCTCGGCGTGCGGTCGCCGGGGACCGCCTACGTTCTGCTTCATCACTACATGGGAGAAATCGACGGCGCCTTCCGCGCGTGGGGATTTGCGCGTGGAGGCACGGGCGCCATCTCGAACGCGATCGCGGACGCGGCACGCGAAGCCGGAGTCGAGATTCGTACGGAAGCTGCGATCGCGCAGATTCTCGTCAAGAACGGCCGGGCTTATGGCGTTGTCATGGCAAACGGCGATGAGATTCTTGCCGACGTGATTTCTTCCAGCGTCGACCCGCGCCTTACTTTCACCAAGATGATCGAACCCGGGCATCTGCCCGACGAGTTCATGGATGGCGTCAAGCGCTACAAGTTCCGCGGCTCGTCTGGCAAGGTGAATATGGCGCTTGACGGCCTTCCCAACTTTAAATGTCTACCCGGTGTGGGTGCGCATCTCCGCGGCGCAATGTCTATTTCGCCCAGCGTCGAATACATGGAGAAGGCATACGACGAGGCGAAGTATGGCCACTGGTCCTCGCATCCGTACATCGACATGGTGATTCCCACGCTCACCGACACCTCGCTGGCGCCGCCGGGGAAACATATTCTCTCGTGCTTCGTGCAGTATGCGCCCTATAAGCTCGCGCCCGGCCTCGACTGGGATACCGAGAAAGAGAAATTCGGCGACAACGTCGTCAACACGATCGCCGAATATGCGCCGAACATAAAAGACATCATTCTTCATCGCCAGGTCGTGACGCCGCTCGATCTTGAGCGCGAGTGGGGACTGACCGAGGGCAATATCTTCCAAGGCGAACTCTCGCTCGAGCAATTATTTTTCTTGCGGCCGGTGGCTGGCTGGGCACAGTTCCGCTCGCCGATCAAGAACTTATATATGTGCGGATCGGCCACCCATCCCGGCGGAGGGATCATGGGCGCGCCCGGCCGCCTCGCCGCGCTGGAAATTCTCAAAGACGGGAAGGCCGCGTAGCCAATGGCCGAAGCGCGCGACATCATCATCGTCGGTGGTGGACACAATGGCTTGGTAGCGGCATTTTACCTGGCCAAGGCTGGATTCAAGCCCCTCGTACTCGAACGTCGCTCGCTGGTCGGTGGTGCGGCGATCACAGAAGAATTTCATCCGGGATTCCGCTGCTCGACTCTCGCGCATTCCGCTGGCCCTTTGCGCGCCGATGTTGTGCGGGACATGCAATTGGAACGACGTGGGCTCAAGATTACCAAGCCTGATGTAAGCACTGTGTCGCTTCTAGCTGACGGCCGCGCACTGGTTCTCTACTCCGATGTGAAGAAAGCGGCGCAGGAAATTACGCAGTGGTCCGCGAAAGACGCGACGGGTTATGCGGACTTCGCGACTGCACTCGGGAAAATCAGCAAAGTAATCGGTGAGGCGCTCCTGCTTACGCCGCCGAATATCGATGAGCCCTCCAGCGGCGATCTTTGGGGAATGTTGAAGACAGGCCGCTCTATCCGCAATCTCGGCAAGAAAGACCTGTATCGGGTGTTGCGCTGGGGACCGATGGCGGTCGCCGATTTGGTGGCCGAATTTTTCGACACCGAACCGCTGCGCGCGACGATCGCGGCCCGCGGAATCTTCGGAACATTTCTCGGCCCATGGTCGGCGGGCAGTGCGCTTGTCCTGCTCCTGCGCGCCGCCGCAGATGCAACGCCAACCGGGAGCGTTCAATTTCCGACCGGCGGCGTGGGGGCTATCACAACGGCCATGGCGGCAGCGGCCAAAGAGGCAGGAGCTGAAATTCGTACCGATGCTGCGGTCGTTGAAATCCGTGTGAAAGATGGGGCGGCTACCGGCGTCGTGCTCAGTTCCGGCGAAGAAATCCCTGCCAAGGCAATCGTCTCCAACGCCGACCCAAAGCGCACCCTGATGCGATTGGTCGATCCCATTCATCTGCCGCCCGATTTTGTACAAAAAATGAAGAACTACAGGTCGTTCGGAACGGTCGCAAAGATCAATCTCGCGCTCTCCGCGCTTCCGGAGTTCACCGCGCTCAAAGCCCGAGCCGAAGACAACCTACTGCAAGGCCGCCTCCAGATCAGCCCTGAGATCGACTATTTGGAACGCGCCTTCGACGAATCGAAGTATGGGAATTTCTCGCGTAAGCCCTATCTTGAGATTGCTTTTCCCTCGCTATCCGACCCGTCGCTCGCGCCTCCGGGACAGCACGTCATGTCGATCTACATGCAGTATGCTCCCTACAAACTGAAAGATGGCGATTGGGAAAGCCAGCGCAAAGCACTCGGCGAGACGGTCGTAAAAACCATCGCGCAGTACGCGCCGAATCTGCCACAGAGCATTCTTCGCCACCAAATCATTACGCCCAAGGACCTCGAAGACATTTACGGCCTTACCGGCGGACACATTTTTCACGGCGAATTAGCGCTCGATCAATTCTTTACCATGCGTCCACTGCTCGATTGGGCGCGCTACCGAACGCCTATCGAGCGGCTGTTCTTGTGCGGCAGCGGAACGCATCCCGGCATCGGCCTGACCGGCGGCTCCGGCGCCAATGCCGCACGCGAAATTATCAAAGCTCTGAAGAAGTAGAAGGGGGAATCCGACCGTTAGTCTGGCGGACAACCTACGGTTCAAGCCTTCTGTAACGTCAAAGAATTCCACCCAACCCGCTACACTTATTTAGACAACATGCATGATTCCGCCATCCTTCTTGTCTCCTGCCCCGACCGCAAGGGCGTGGTCGCTTCCATTGCCGACTTCATTTTCCGCCACAATGCCAATATCCTCTCGAACGACGAGCACGCTGACGAGGAATCGAATCTGTTCCTCACGCGCGTTGAGTTCGATCTCGACGGCCTCTCGTTCGACTTTTCGGAGTTTACCGAGCGCTTCTCTCCCATGGCCCGCGACTACAAGATGGACTGGCGTCTCGCCCGTTCGTCCGACCGTCACCGCATTGCGATCTTTGTCTCTAAATACGATCACTGCCTCCAAGACTTGCTCTATCGGCATCAGAGCGGCGAATTGCAATGCGAGATTCCGCTGATCATCTCCAATCACCCCGACAGCCAGCGCATGGCCGATTTTTATCGCATCCCGTATTTCTTCCTGCCTGTCACGAAGGAGAACAAACAGGAGGTCGAGCAGAGGCAACTCGCGCTGGTCCGGGAACACAATTGCAACCTCGTCGTTCTGGCTCGCTATATGCAGGTGCTTTCGAAGGACTTCATTTCCACCTTGGGCTCAAGGAACATCATCAACATTCACCATTCATTTCTACCCGCTTTCGTCGGCGCAAAGCCCTACCACCAGGCGTTTCAACGCGGCGTCAAGCTGATCGGCGCGACCTCCCACTACGTTACGCAAGTCCTCGACGATGGCCCCATCATCGAGCAGGACGTCGTCCGCATCTATCACCGCGACGCGGTTGACGATCTCATCCAGAAGGGCCGTGACATCGAAAAGAACGTGCTATCGCGCGCCGTCCGCTGGCATGTCGAAAACCGCGTCCTGCTCTACGGAAATAAGACGGTCGTCTTCCAGTAGCTCGCTTGCGGGCCGGTAAGGTTTCCTTTCATCATCTGTGACTTCCGTAACCAGCTAACCAATTGCGCCCGCCTCCACTTTAAGTTTTACTTAAATGAGCAGTTCCTATCGGCGCCACTGCGCGATTTCAAAGGAGTTGACTGTTGGTTGAGGATCTCAACTGGGAGCTAGCTCTTCTGGCCACAGTCCAGGCTTTTTATCAACGTCTACTGAGCGATCAGCTTGGCGGAGAGATTCCCGCTCCCTCTGAACTCGCTCCTGATGTTATCGGACACGGCGAGGACGCGCGCCCCACCCTTCAAAAAATGCACCTCTGGGTCCAACTGCTCGACATGGC
>JBAWBE010000710.1:0-4415 GCA_049589635.1 Terriglobales bacterium | reverse complement strand
GTAAAATGAGGCTTAATGAAACATTCCGAAGAGTACAACCGATTCACGAGTCTCGTAGACCATCTATTGACCGTGCCGCACGAAGAGATGCAGAGGCGCGAAGCGGAGTACCGAAAAGAAGTCGATGCCAACCCGCATCGGCGTGGGCCGAAACGGAAGGTCAAGCCGCAACCTTCCGCCGACCACGAGGCAAACGGAACTTAGAAAACTTCTGCCTGTTTTTTATCCCCCTTCGCCGTCAGTTCAGCGTAGGTCAAGCGCTTGCCCACGATCTGAGAGCAAAGCAGACTGAACCGATCAGCATCGTTCAGGGGATTATCCTTGGTTGCCCGATTGTTGTAGCGAAAAGCCTGCTCGTCGATGTAACGGTCAAGGTGAAACGGCTCTACTGCCACATAGGTGCCCTTCAATCCTCTCTTGAGCAAACTCCAAAAGTTTTCGATTCCGTTCGTGTGAATCCGGCCATTGACGTAATTAGTGGCGTGAGTGATGACGCCATGCAGATACTTAGTGTTGAGTCCGTCATAGCCAGTCCATTCGTCGCTATAGACGATAGAGCCTTGCTTCACGTTATCCAGAATCGCATTCTGCAAAGTCTCTCGCTTTACATTCGGAATGACCTTGGCGCGTACTTGGCGGAGATCGCGGTCCAGAATGCCGTGAACGATGGCCTTTCCGCCGTAGTTCCCGCCCTTCTGCTGATACCGCAGCTTCCGGTCCTTGTGCATGTTCTTCACTTGACCGCCGATGAAAGTTTCGTCAGTCTCGCACTCGCCACCAGCGGGGTGCGTTCCGAACTTGTGCTCATCGGTGGACTTCATTCCAAGCCGAATCCGGTGAAGCATGAACCATGCCGTCTTTTGACTAACTCCCAAAGAGCGGTGAATCTCCCAAGAGCTAACTCCATTCTTCATGTTGGCAACCATCCACATCACAGGGAGCCACTTATCCAAGCCGAGCGGGGAATCCTCAAGGACGGTGCCAGTCTTGATGCTGAATTGGGCCTTAGGATGGCGCGTCTTGCACTGCCAGAGGCGACGGGCAGGCAGGAACGTCACGTCATCGCGCCCACACGTCGGACACTTCACGGTTCCGTCAAGCCAGCGCCGATTCTTGAGGTAGTTCAGGCAGTTGTCAGCGTCCGTAAAGTATTGAATCGCTTGGGCCAGAGTCTTAGGTTCGGTTGCCATGATCGAAGTATCCCACAGAACCGTTGCGGAGTCAAGTATATTATTGCCCTTAGGGGGGTGTTCCCGCTAGATCTCTGAAAAATAAGAGCTTAGCTTGCATTGTGGAATCAGTAAGTTAGCGCGAATTATTGAATGATCTTGAAAAATAAGGACTTATCTGTAAGATATTTATAAATCAATGAGTTGGAGTGACTAGAAGAGTTCTTGGCAGGAAAAAGGCGCGGAGGACATCCGCGCCTTTGTTATTTAGACCACCTGATTGGCTAGGTCTAATTCACCACGAGGGTAACGCTTGGCGTCGGCGACGTCGAGGCGCCCGTTTCGCTCGCGGAGACGGTGACGGTGTATCCGCCATTTACGGGTACCGTTGTGGGAGTCAGGGTTATTGAGGCGGTCCCTGACTTGGTCGTGTCTGCTTGGGAGGTCGCCGTGACTGTGATGCTTCCCGGCAGACCAGCGACGATTGTAGGAGCTGTATAGGCTCCAGTCGAATCGATCGTTCCGCACGGACTTGGGTTGGATGTGCAGGATACCGAGCTGCTCAGCGACCAGGTCACAGCCGTGTTGGTGGAGTTCATGACCGTTGCCGTGAACGAAGCCGTTTGCGGTGGCCAGCCATCGGCAGAGTCATTCGCGAACAAGGTTGAGCCGGAAGGACTTACGCTGACGGTTACCGCAGGCGGTGGGTTGTTGCTGCTGCCACAGGCAATCAAGAATCCAGCGAGGACGAGCGCAAGGAACAAGCTGGCAACCACGGAGTACTTCGACCGCTTGCGTCCTGCGAGGCGGGCCAAGACCACACCCGCTAAGGGCAGAGTCATTGGCAGCCAAGGCAGGCGGTTATCGGAGCGATGGCGGAATTGGGTTCCAGTCCCGCTATTGGGCCCAGCGGTCTTAATGGTGACTGTCACTGTTGATGTCCCTGAGCCAGCGGGTATGACAGCGGAACCGGTTTGGGTCGCTCCGCCGTTCACACTGTAGGAGCAAACGTTGCCGGTCAGGGTGGGGTCGGCAGGGGTGAAAGAACACAAAATATTCACCGCGCTCACAAACGTCGATCCCGACGTGGGCGTGGCTGTGAACGTATAGGTTAGGCTCGCCTGCCCCGCAAGCACTGTGTGCGAGGCGCTTCCGGTGCTCACGAAGGTGAAGGTGGCGGGATTTACAACCTGCATGAGGGGCGGCGCGGATGTGCTCCCAGCATTGTTCTGATCTCCGCCGTAGACGGCCGTGATCGAATCGGAGCCGGCCGGCAGTTGAGTCGGCGTCGTCGTATAGGTTGCGGTCGCCGAGTTCACGACGCCGTCGCAGATGCAGCCTAAGGGACCCGTGCCGAGCGTCATGCTTCCATCCATGAAGGTCACGGTGCCGGTGGGCGTGTCGGGTCCGGAGGTCGTGACCGTGGCCGTGAAGGTTACTGAGTCACCGAAGTTGGAGGGGTTCTTACTAGAAGAGACGGTGGTGGTGGTGGTGGCCCCGGCCGCAGTTATGGCGGCGGCCAGATGGCTGATGTTGACGGAACCGAGGCCGACGGTGAGGTTGTAGTTGGTGGTGGGGTCGAAGTTATAGGAGTTGAAGCCCAACAAATTCGTCCCTGTGCTCGGGCATTGCATTGCGGCAGGCCACGGGTCTCCGGTGATTCCAGTAACAGGCTGGCCTGGGTCACACCACGCGCCATTCGAGTAAGAGCCGCTCGAACTGGTAGTAATTGGGTTGAAGGCACCGTTGGTAGAGTTCGCTGCGGCGAGCGAGTAGAGGGTTGGGTTGATGTTGCCGAGGCCGGGAGTAGGTTGAATGCCCTTGGCAACGACATCCTGGTTGAGTAACGCCACCATGCCACCGAAGATCGGGGAGGAAACGGAAGTGCCGCCAAAGATGGAGCACGGCTCGGTTCCTGTCACCAAACACGCATTGAGCATATCTGCAATGCCCGTGGTGGGAGAGTCGCAAGAGCTGCCACTTCCCGTTCCGCCGAGCGCACTCAAGTGTGTGCAGACGAGATAGCCGGGCCAACTCGCGGAGGCCAGAAGGGAGACGTCGGGCACAAAGCGAGCTGGGGTAGAATTCGCCTGGCCGAATCCGCTGGGGTTGATGGCGTTGGTGTCGAGTCCTACCTGCCACGAGGGCTGTGGAAATCCGCCATTACAAACGCCGTTCCCATCAACCGAAGCACAGTTGCTTACACCGCCACCACTTGCGGAGATGCCGATCACGTTTTCCTGCATGTTCGCCCAGTCGGCATCCGGGGGTCCCGCGCCGACTCCGTTGCCGCTGCAAAAGCTGTCGCTCGGATTGGCTTCGCAGTAATACGCGAATTCCAAAGAGTCATTCCAGGGCTGCTCCGGGACATAGCTAAGAGCGGAGCCGCCGTCGCTGCCATTCGTACCGCCGAAATAGGTCTGAGTGAATTCAGTGTAAGGAATCAACGTGCCGCCGACGCCGGTGACGTACTGGCTGCTGGCAGGATATGAGACCGCATACCCGTACTCCGCGTAATACCCGCCGTAGTCGCATGCGGAGGCGCCGTTATCACCCGAAGAGTTCATGAAGGTGATGCCCAGGGAATTGGCCATCGCCAGTTGCGCTTCATCGCCTGTGAATGTGAATTCGCCGGTACCCGGACCTGCCTCGGCAAGCTCGCAGGGAGCGGTGTAGCTCATGCTGATGACCGACTCGCCGTAGGTGCTCTCGTTGTCAACTGCGAAATACCATGCGTCCCAAACACCACCGCCCGAGGGCGCATTGAAATAAACGATTTGAGCGTTGCGAGCGGTGGCGCCAGACCATTCAAGATCGATGTCGGCTTCCGGCAGATCGTTGAGGCTAATGGTGGTCGCATTGCCCTCCACGAGTGCATAGCGAAAGTTGGAAGTGTTGCAGGACTTGATGATATCTCCGCTAACGCCGCTGCCGCAGTTGATCGCAGAGAGCCCGAAGTTTTGACGGAAGTTCGTCAGGTCGGATTGGTAAATCCCGGTCTGGCCGACGATACCTAGAACCTGGTTTGAGCCGTCGATGCCGTTGGTGTAGAGCGTATTGATGTCATACATCGTCTTGATATCGCCGGGCGCAAGAAAGAGGTATTCGCCGCCGTTGGCGGGGTAGGTGTAACCAGGCGGGGCACGTCGGGCTTGCGATTTGGGCCGGAAGTCGTTAAGGCCGCGGAAGCCGACGACAATTCCGGACAGGGCGGACGGTATCGAGGGCGAATTGATATTCGAGAAG
>JBAWBE010000709.1:0-4533 GCA_049589635.1 Terriglobales bacterium | reverse complement strand
GTACCTTTACTCCCATTTGGATATCGCCATCGCAGCGCCCAGCGGTCCACAACGGCGCACCATTTTCTTCCAATCCTCTTCCGATAAGCATTCGGATATGAACATTACGGATGACCGCTACTCCTTTCCCGCGATTTCGCAAATCAAAAAACAACTGCAACTCGGCGGCATCGCGAGGATCGATTCCCTTATGGGCAAGCGGATCGGTGGAAACATCTATTGGAATCGGATGCTTCAACAAATTCGCGAATCCGCTAAGGCAGAGAGTAACCGCGATTTGTTGACCCTCCAAAAACACATATGGTCGTTCGGCGTTAAGCGCGAGTTCCGCAGCACGCGCGCTCTCCTTCGCGACTTCGACCATCCTAGCACTCGCTTCCGCGCTCTGCTTAGCGGCTTCGGTCGATTGTTTCGCGATGTTGAGATTTTGTTCATTCGCGACCTTGGTAAATTCAAGTTGCGCGTGAGCAGCTTCAGCGCTCGCTTTTGCGCTGCTTTCATATTTTCCCGCGCAACTTCGGTTCCGGTTTGCGTGGCCTTATGCAAATCGCCGGTGACCGTAACCAATTGGTAGGTGAACCTAGCCAAGTAGACAGTGGCGACCGTAGTGATCAAGGTGAACAAGATTTGCAGAACAGTTCGGACACCGCTCCAGAACGCGATCCAGTTAAATTCCTTCAACTTTTTGTGTTCGCTGTTCTGTTGGATTTCGCTGGCGCGATTGTCTGCTACTGGGGTTTGAACGGCTGGTTCGGCTGGTTGGATTACCGCCGTCGCGGCTGGGCTTACGGTATCAGCTTGTGTTGCTGCGGGGCTTTCCTTTCGGTTCTGGGGCAGTGGAGCCTTGCGGTGAATTGCTGGCCTTGGACTTTGCTCTTGCGCGGTTCCCTTTGGTGCGGCGCTTAGAAGTAATGCCGACGCTATCAGGATCAATGCGGACCAGGTGTTTGAGAGCTTCATGGAACGTCAGCGGATGGAGTGAGAGGGTTTTGCTTTCGGCATAATACTACCCTTCGCGGGAACGGCAATCGGAATTGTCCGCCCCTGTCCACAATCAGGTGACTGGCCTTGTCTGGCTGAGGCTTCCGCCAGTGGGCTGACCTCAGCATCCTGCTATCACGTCAAAGAAAATGTTGGGGTTGTCGCGATTGTTGAAACGATACTGAAACTCCGCGAGGTACAGCGGCAGATACTTCTTACTCACGTTGTGGTAGGTGCCGAGAATGCCGCGCTTGAGCAGCGACCAGAACGATTCGACGCTATTGGTGTGAACTTCGCCGCGCACGTATTCGCCAGCGCGATGATTGACCGTCTCATGCGGCAGATTTCCCCATCGTTTCAAATACTGATAGCCGGAGTGCTCATCTGTCGCGACCAACTTGACTCTGCTCTTGTCCACGACCTGATTAACAAAAGTGTTCAGCGTCGGCATATCGGTTCGCTCGATCATCTTGCAAACCAAATTACCTTTGCGCGAGATCGCACCGATGACAGGAATCTTGTCGCCAGTTCCGCGAATGCCGTGCCGCTTGTTGGCGTGGCGATTCTTGTCCTTGCCGCCGATGTACGTCTCATCAACTTCGACGGTGCCGAGCAACTTGGCCAAGTCGTTATCCTTCATTGCGGCGCGAATGCGCATCACCATGTACCAAGCCGTGCGGTAATCGCCCGATCCGATCTGCCGATGGATTTGGAGCGCGCTGATTCCCTTCTTGCTCTGCGTAACCAGATAGATGACCTGAAACCAGATGTTGAGCGGGTAATTGGTATTCTCAAAGATCGTCTTCGTGATAACGCTGAAACGGTAGCCGCGCCGCTCTCCGCAACCCTTGTTGCAGCACACCCAATGGAAGGGCCGCGACTTGAGCGCATACACTTTCTCAGTGCGAGCGCAGCGCGGGCACTTGACACCATCGGGCCAGCGCATGTCACGCAACAGCGTTTTGCAGGCGTCTTCTTCTCTGAACGACCGCATCAATTCCGCCAGCGTGATGTTGGGTTGCGTGCAGAGCGGCTTGCCAGACTCGACTTTCTTGTTCATGCGTTTAATATACGCATTCGCAGGATGACTGTCAAGCCTAACATAATCCCCTAAAATAACGGGCGAGGTATTCTCGGATCAGAGCGGGTACCTCGCCAACAAGCCGCGGGCTATTACCAGGGCTTGGATTTCGTTGGTGCCTTCGCCGATCATCATCAGCGGGGCGTCGCGGTAGAATCTTTCGACTGGGAAGTCTGACATGAAGCCGTAGCCGCCTAGCACGCGCATCGCGTCGAGGGAGATTTTTGCGCAGGCTTCGGAGGCGAAGAGCTTGGCCATGCCGGCTTCGACGTCGCATCGTTCGTTGGCGTCTTTTTTGCGGGCGGCGTTGGCGACCAGCAGGCGGGCGGCTTCGACTCGCGTCGCCATGTCGGCGAGGAGCAACTGGACTGCTTGATGCTGGCAGATTGGTTTGCCGAAGGCGGTGCGCTGTTGCGAATAGCGGATTGCGGTCTCGAACGCGGCCTGCCCTACTCCGACGGCGCGTGCGGCTACGTTGATGCGTCCGACTTCGAGCGCGCTCATCACTTGTTTGAAGCCGGTGCCTTCGGCGCCGCCGATTAGATTTGCGGCCGGGACCGCGAGGTCCTCGAGGAGGACTTCGCAGGTGTCGATGCCTTTGTAGCCGAGCTTGTCGAGATTGCGGCTGACGGTCGGGCCGCGATCGCTTTTCTCGACGGCGAACATGCTGATGCCGGCGTAAGCGGGATCGGCGTGCGGATTGGTCTTGGCGGCGACCGCGAGCATCGTGCCGTGACGCGCGTTGGTGATGAACATCTTTGAGCCGCTCAGGATGTAGTCATCGCCACGGCGGACTGCTGTCGTGCGAATCGATTGCACGTCGCTGCCGGCGTGTGGCTCGGTGAGCGCGAGGCCGCCGCGCTTTTCCCCGCGCGCCATCGCAGGCAGGAAATGCTTTTTCTGCGCTTCGGTGCCGTGATTGGCGATGACGTACGCCATGATCAGATGGCTGTTGATGACGCCGGCCAGGGACATCCATCCGCGCGACAGTTCTTCCATCACACGCGCGTAGATGAGGAAGCTGAGACCAAGTCCGCCGAAATCGGCAGGAATGGTGGCGCCGAAGAGCCCAAGCTCGCGCATCGTCGAGACCATCGCATGCGGATACTCGTCGCGATGCTCAAGCGCAGAGGCGTTGGGGATGACGTCGCGCTCGACGAAGCGGCGAACGGCGTCGACGATTTCGCGATCCAATACTTCATCCATCACTTTAACTCCTGAAGAACTGTGCACACATTCGCAATTGCTCTGGATTTATCAGAGCCCTGAACCATTTCGCCAATGAGAAAAGGGCTTGCACCGCGTAAGAGCATGGAGTAAGTGTCAGATTGACGCAAAGTAATCGACGATAGAGGACTGAATTGCGATGGAAGCTGTAGAGACGGCGATTGATGCGGGCGCGCTGCGCGAGAAGTTGGCGGTGCTCGGAAACGAGAGTTATACGGCGGAGACTTGCGAGCGTTACGCCGACATGATTGCGGAGATAAAGCGCCTGAAGAAAGATCGGCGGGCGGTGATCCTTGCGCATAACTATCAGCGGCCGGAGATTTTCGAGGTTGCGGATTTTATCGGCGACTCGCTGGAGCTGGCGCGCAACGCGCGCGATGTGCGGGACGCCGACGTCATCGTGTTTTGCGGCGTGCATTTCATGGCCGAGACGGCGAAGGTCTATAATCCTGATCGCAAAGTGCTGCTGCCGGATCTCAAAGCTGGATGCTCGCTGGCGGACAGCGTGACGGCTGAGGCGTTGGCCGATCGGAAAGAAGAGCTGCTCAAAATCTATCCCGATCTGAAAGTCGTGTCGTACGTCAATTGCACTGCGGATGTGAAGGCGCTGTCGGATGCGTGCTGCACGTCGGCGAATGCGACGAAGATTGTCGAACGGATCGACTCGAATAATATTCTGTTCGTGCCCGATCAGAATCTTGCGAACTACGTGCAGGGACAGACCAGGAAGCGCGTGATTTCGTGGGACGGCAACTGCTACGTGCATCATCAGATAACCCCCGACGAGGTGAACAAGGTCAAGCGCGCGATTCCCGGAATCAAGGTGATTGCGCATCCGGAATGCCGGCGCGACGTCCTCGCGCTGGCGGACGCGGTGCTGTCGACCAGCGCGATGATGTCGTATGCGCGCGCCAGCGACGCGGACAAATTCCTGGTGGTCACGGAATGCGGGCTGTCGGATCGGTTGTTGATGGAGATTCCTGACAAGCATTTTTACAAGGCGTGCAAGCTGTGCCGGTTCATGAAGATGATCACGCTCGAGGGAACCCTCGATTCGCTCCGACACCTGCGGTACGAAATCGATCTGACCGAGGACGTGCGCGAGGGCGCGAAGCGGGCGCTGGAACGCATGCTCGAGCTGAGCGTCTGAGCGCCAACGTACATAGCGTCGTCGCGAGCGGCGAGCAGATCGCGCGGCCGATGGTCGCGGTGGACACTGTCCTGTTCGCGATCAACGAAGGGCG
>JBAWBE010000708.1:0-2378 GCA_049589635.1 Terriglobales bacterium | reverse complement strand
CCTGACGGCAGATACGTGGCATACATTTCGAATCACGACGGAACGCTCAAGTTGCGCATGGTGGAAGCGGATGGAGGGCGTCCGAAGGATCTCGTTAAGCCGGACCTCGGAGTGGTCACAAACCCTGAATGGTCGCCGTCCGGAGATCGCATCAGCTACACCTTGGGCACGCCGCTCGAACCCGCGGCTCTCTTTACGGTCTCCGTGAGCGATGGCAAGACTACGCAATTGACGTCCTCTGTGCAAAAAAGCGTTCACGACGCAGAGCTAGTAATGCCCGAAAAGGTAAGTTTCCCAAGCACCGACGGGTTCACAATTTCCGCATACCTATATAAACCGCGCAACCATGCGAACGCGGGGAAATTTCCCGGAATTCTCTGGATCCATGGCGGGCCAACCTCCCAATTCACCGACACCTACACACCTCTTGTGCAGTTCCTGGTCGGACAGGGATACACGATTCTCATGCCCAACATTCGCGGCAGCTCCGGCTACGGGAAAAAGTTTGAAGATGCCAACAACGGATGCTGGGGACATTGCGACCTCCAGGACGTGCTCGCCGGGGTGAAATACCTGAAAACGCTTTCCTACGTCAACCCGCGGGAAATGGGGATCACCGGGACCAGCTACGGAGGCTGCATGTCCATGGACGCGGTGGCATTCGCCCCCGGAGTCTTCCAGGCGGCCATTCCGATGTCCGGCTATGGAAACTGGGTTTCCTTCATGCAGTACAACTCGGAGTTGCGCCACACCAAGCTGCTCGCCTACGAGCTGGGACCGTTTCCCGAGAGGGCCGACGTATACAGGAAAGTTTCTCCGATCTTTGCCGTGAGCAAAGTCACCACACCGGTGTTCCTCGTGCAGGGCGACGGACCCACGACTGCGTGGCGGCCGGGGGAGGATGTGCCGCCCGCTTCCCTGGAATTTGCGCGGGCCCTGGAAGAAGCCTACAAGGTCTACCGCTACAAGGCGTATGTCAATCGCGGCGAGCCTTCGCACTACGGTCCTTACTATGTATCCGGCCGCGAGAACACTGAACAGCTCGCGCTGGATATGCTTGCTTTCTTCGATCAGTACTTGAAAGACGGAATCATCGACGCTTCTTCATCGCAGAAGCGCTCGACCGGTGACGAGCGATAGAAATGGGAAAGATCCGTGCACGAAAATGCGGAGCCACAGGAGAGGGGGGACTTACATGAACTTGAATCGCTTTTTGACGCGGCTCGGAACCTTGGCGGGAATAGCCCTGGGGTTGTCTGGTCTCTTCACCGCACAAGCGCAGGAGACACGCTCGAAGGTGCGCTTTGAGGTTTCCTTTTCGGATGCGGTGCGCAGCGAGCCGACGACGGGCCGCATGTTTGTAGCGATTAGCCCGACTCTCGATCCCGAGCCGCGCATCGCTGCTTACAATTCAGCGCGCCGCCGCGACGCGCGAGTTCCCTTTTTTGCGGTGGACGTGGATCAACTGAAACCGGGCCAGTCGGCGGTGATCGATGCAACTTCGATTGGATTCCCGTATATGAGCCTGAGCGAGCTTCCCGCCGGAGATTATTACGTGCAGGGCGTGCTGAACGTATACACGCAATTCCGCCGAGCCGATGGACACGTCATCTGGGCGCACATGGACCAGTGGGAGGGCCAACGCTGGGGCTTCTCACCAGGGAACCTGCTCAGTAAACCTCAGAAGGTACATCTCGATCCAAGCCAGCCCGCGTCTGTGAAGATCGTTCTGACCAAAGTGATTCCGCCGATCGAAGTGCCCCCGGACACCGAGTGGGTGAAGCGGATCAAGATCCAGAGCAAAATTCTGACGGAGTTCTGGGGCCATCCCATGTATCTGGGCGCGACCGTGTTATTACCGAAGGGATACGCACAACACCCCGTGATTCGCTATCCGGTCGTGTACGCTCAGTCGCACTTCTCTCTAAGTCCGGCATTCGATTTCGCGACCGAACAAAGCACAGGTCCAAATCTTTTTGCGGGGATGGAGAAACAGGCGGCTGGACTCAAGGAGTCCGGATATGAATTCTATCAATCCTGGAATTCCGATGATTTTCCCCGGATGATCGCCGTCACCTTTCAGCATCCCACGCCCTATTTCGATGATTCCTATGCCGTCAACTCCGCCAACAACGGGCCCTATGGCGATGCCATCATGAAAGAACTGATACCGTATCTGGAACTGCACTTTAGGATGATTCCGAAGCCGTATGCGCGGGTGTTGACCGGCGGGTCGACCGGTGGCTGGGAATCTCTCGCCTTGCAGGTCTACCATCCTGAATTCTTCGGCGGTACCTGGACCATGTATCCGGACCCGGTGGACTTCCGAAAGTATGGAATGCTGGACGCCTACTCAGACGACAACGCCTTTATTGTTC
>JBAWBE010000707.1:0-5508 GCA_049589635.1 Terriglobales bacterium | reverse complement strand
GTGCACGCTGATGGCGAACAGGAACGCGATCATCTGATAGACGATCTCGACGTATTTGGGAGACATGCGAACACTGATTCTAGCAAAGTGCCGGAAAAACGATGGCAGAAGGCCCTTCGGTGATTGGAAGTCAAAAGTCAGAAGTCAGATTGCAGAAGTAAAACGCCTTGGGCGAGGCGGTCCGAAGTCAGAGGAGTTTTTCGGCGTCTGGCAAACGACGGGGGCCGATTGGGTTCACCTCCGCAATCTGACTCTTTACTTCTGACTTGTTTTTATTGTCCGGCGCGGGCGGGCGAGACTACCAGATGGCCCGGGCCTCGCTTTTTTGCGTCGACTTTATCGTGCTGGTAGGTCAGCGAGAGAGAGCCTTCGGTGGGCGCGCTAGCGCCGGCTAGGGCTGCGGCCAGGCCTTGATAGGAACGGCCGACTTCGTGGTTTCCCTGGAGAGCTACCGGACTGCCCTTGTCGATGGCGGGGCCGATGATCTGGTAGTTGTTGGGAACCTTCCAGAGAACTTTGCAGCTGGTGGCTTTTTCGACGTCCTCATCGGTGAAGCCGGGAATTTTTTTATAGCGATTGAGTACGATGCGGAGGCGGTCGCGGCCTGCGCCCTCTTGCAAAAAGGTGTTAATGCGGCCTGCGCTCCAAAGCGAGACTACATCGGTCTGGGCGACGAGCAGCACGGCATTCGACAGGTCGCAGATATTTTGAATCGTGCCATCCATGCGGCCGGAGCAATCGAGCACGACGAAATGGTATTGGCTGACGAGCAGGTCAAAGAGCTTAGCCAGTTCGGCAGCCGTCGGGACGGCCATGTTCGGCTGTTGCGCGCCGGCCAGCAGATGAAGTCCGTCACGATAGGGCGTCATCAGACCGTCGAGCAGCGAGACGTCCATGCGGTGCAGGTTTTGAAGCGCGTCGACGATGGTGAATTGCGGACGCAGATTGAGCTGAAGGGCGGCGTGGCCGATAGGGGCAAAATCTACTAGAACGACGCGGCCGTGGGCTTCCTGCAAGGCGACGGCAGTATTGACGGCGGTTGTAGTGGTTCCGGCTCCGCCTTTGGCATTGAGAAACGTGAAGACGCGGGCCTTACTCGAACTGCGCTGGGCGCGGCTGAGGGAGGCGGTGAAGCGGGAGAAGGCTTCGATCAGCGCCTCGTGGCTGGCGGCGCGGTCAACATACTCACGCGCGCCGGCGCGCATGGCGGAGACGATGTTGGTCGGCAGATTCATTTCGCCGATAGCGAAGACTGTGACATCCGGAATACTTGCGTGAATGAGTTCGATGGTGCGGACGGCGCGCTGCGGGTTGCGCGGGTCGATATCAACCAGGACGACTTCGGCGCGCTGGTCTTGCAATTGGCGCAGGATGGCATCGCCCGGTCCAAGCGGGAAGCCGGTCTGACTCATCACAGTACGAGCAAGATGAGTGCTTTCAACACGGGTGTTAAGGATGACGGATTGTTCGCGGTCCTCGGTGAGGACGGCGACTGCGATTCCGTGCATGAGTCGGTTCTCAGGGTTCAAGGTCATGTTACGAACTTCCCGCGTCGGAACCAAATGACCTTCGTAATCGGCAATCGAAAGGAGCGTCGGAGTAGGCGCTGGCTCCGATAAACGCTAGAAGGCCGGTCTGCTGGTTGGGGATCATTGTAAGACAGAAGACCGGGATTGGGAAGTCGCCCGAAATTCAGCGGGATACGGGCCGGGGAACTTCTCCGGGCGATGGGACAGAGACGCGCATGACTTGAGAAATGGGGAGGAATTCGTCGGCTGGCAGGTACTCGTAGGATTCGAGTTGCACGGCGATGCCGCTGCGCTGGCCAGGCTGCGTGGGGACGGCGCGCAAAACGCGTCCTCGGCATCGGACCGGCATGCTCTCGCCGAGCGTGACCTCCGATGGCATGGCAAAGACCAATTCGACGGCCGCGCCATCGGGGATTACCGCCTCAGCATAGAAAAAGATTCCACGACCGCTCAAGTTCTGGGTGAACGCCGGGATCATGCGCCCATCAAAATGAACCGCCAGGGGCAAAAGCACGTCGAAACGCTGGGCGCTGCGGCGCTCGAGACGGTTTGAGGTGGTGTCGGTCATTAGATCGCGTGCTTCGGCGGAGCGTTCTTACGCGCGTGAGAAGAAATCAGCTACTCACTCTAGCGCGAATTAGGTCATCCGGGAAGTTGCAAGTCAGTGACATTTTCGGCCTGTGGAAATCTGTAAGACTAGTAAACGTTGCGCTGACGGGGAGAGTCCATCGAGTGATCTTTTCACAACTTTCGGATAGTTGCCGTCATCCGAAAGATATGCCAAGGTTTTATTAAGTGAATCCCACGCCGAACCTTCCTGTCAGAGAACCGGTGGTTGACGAAGCAGCGGTCGCCATAGCCGCGCCCTCGCGATTCGCCAGCACGCTCCGTGCCTTGCGGCACCGCAATTTTCAGCTCTTTTTCGGCGGTCAGCTGATTTCGCTCATCGGAACTTGGATGCAGAGCGTGGCGCAGGCGTGGCTTGTGTATCGGCTAAGCGGGTCGGCGCTGCTGCTGGGCGCGGTGGGATTCTCCAGCCAGTTCCCCGTCTTTCTCGTCGCGCCGATTGGCGGAATAACCGCCGACCGCGTTAATCGCCGGAGGCTGGTGATTGCAACGCAGACGGCGTCGATGATCCTGGCCGGGATTCTGGCATGGCTGACTTTGAGCCACCGCGTGAAGGTGCCGCATATTTTTGTATTGGCGGCGTTGCTGGGAGTCGTGAACGCGTTCGACATTCCCGGCCGGCAGGCGTTCCTGGTGGACATGGTCGGAAAAGAAGATCTGATGAATGCGATCGCGCTCAATTCCTCGATGTTCAACGGCGCGCGCGTGATTGGGCCAGCGGTGGCGGGGATTCTGGTATCTCGCATTGGGGAGGGTTGGTGCTTTGGCGCGAACGCGATCAGCTACATTGCGGTGATCGTGGGTTTGTTAATGATGCGCGTGGATTGCCCGCGACTGGCCGGGACTGGCTCGCCGGTCGAAGATATTATCGAAGGCTTTCGCTGGGTGGGCCAGACACGCATCATCCGCACGCTGCTCATGTTGCTTGCGCTCGTTAGCCTGGTGGGTATGCCTTATACAGTGCTAATGCCGATTTTTGCCGACAAGATTTTGCATGGCGGAGCGCGCGGGCTGGGCATTCTGATGGGCGCAACCGGCGTGGGCGCGCTGTTTGGCGCGTTGACCCTGGCCGCGAAGACTGGAGTCAAAGGGTTGGGGCGCTGGGTAACGGTAACGTGCGCAATGTTTGGGATCAGCCTGGTGCTGTTCGCGTTCTCGAAGTGGTTTTGGGTATCAGTGGCGCTGCTGTTTCCAGCTGGCTATTCGATGATGTTGCAGATGGCGTGCTCGAATACGCTGATCCAGACGATGGTGCCGAACGATTTGCGCGGGCGGGTAATGGCGATGTATTCGATGTCGTTCATGGGCCTCGCGCCGTTTGGAGCGTTGTTTGGCGGCGCGCTCGCGCATCGAGTGGGCGCCCCAATAACGGTTGCGGTTGGAGGCGTGGCTTGTGTAATCGGCGCGATCTGGTTCGGACGCGCGTTGCCTGAACTGCGGGTCGAAGCGCGACGGCTCATCATCGCGCAGGGAATGGCGGGTGGGGAACCGGTGCAGGAATTAAACGCGCAGCCCGTGGAAGAGTAGATCCGCGTTTCAACGGTGGACTCTCTTTTGAAACGCAAGTTGAAAAGAGCAATCCAGAAGCCTTCAGAGACCGTCCGTGGCCGAACCCGGTCCAGACTTCTGATCATTCGAATAAACGTCATTCGAGTAAACGTGCGGTGGGCGGAGTCAGGCTCCGCCCACTTCTGGCCTACTTGCTGCGAGCCGTCTACTGCTGCTCGGAATCGGGCTGCGCGCCCTGGCCCCCGTGGCGATGACCTTGCCGTTGTTCGCGCTTGCTTTGCATCTCATCCCACTTTTTTTGTTGGGTGGGATCGAGCAAGGCGCGGATCTGGTCGCTGGAAGCCTTGTGGATGTCCATCATCTTCGCGTGGCGATCGTCGCGCGACATCGAGGAATCGTTGTGCAGGGATCCCATCTGCGATTGCTCGGTTTTGAAGATGTCTTGAACTTTGGTTTGCTGGTCGGCGGTCAGATTAAGTTTCTTGGCGAGCATCTCGGCGTGTTTGGCAGGGTCCATTTCGCCGTGGCCGTGCCATTGCTGCTGTTGAGCGTTGGGCGCCGATTGTTGATCGGGCGCGGCGCCATTTGGTGCTGCATTTTGCGCAACTGCCGGGGCCGCGTAGATGAGACCCGCGAGAGTGAGCGCGAGCAGAGAATGCTTGAGCATGGTGTTTTCTCCTGTATGAGATCGAATTGGCATAGTGATATGAACGTGATTATCACGCCGGAGTTGCGGCAAAGGATGGAGTTTTACGAATCTTTACTCGGGAGCGTCGGGGGTTACTCGGCCATTAGTTTAGTTGGGAAATTCGGGGTCAGGGAATTACCATTTTGTGCCGATATTCTGGAGTGACCATCGGAACTGAAACGACAAAAGTTTACAGTGTGTTCCGCAGGATACGGCTATGATGCCATCACAAGCACCGCTTAAAGAGCCATCAGAACTGGTGTTGACGTGATGTCGTTTCGTGCTCTTCCCCTGCCAGCGGGCTGACTGCGGTTTGATGATGCCGTCGATTTTGCTAATGAAAGCGCTAACTTGGCGATGGTTGCGGCTGGGCTTGTCTCTGGCGATGGCGGTCGCTTGCGCGTGGGGGCAGACGACGCCGATGCCAAATTCGGAGTCGGCGACGGCGCCGGGGGGGATCATTCACGGCGTAGTTAAGTCGGGGAATATGCCGATTCCAGGTGCGTCGGTTGTGATTTCAGTCAAGAGCGGGGCGGGTTCTTCGTCTGCGCCTGCCGGTTCTTTTTCTTCTCCTACTACTCTGGAATCGTCCTCTAATGAATCGGCTGAGGCTCCAACTTCGATTGGAAAGATTTCTGTCTGGACGGATGTAGATGGGAGTTACTCGGCGGCGGTGCCAAGTTATGGAACTTACTCCGTGCGAGTGCAGATGGTTGCGTTTGCCAACGGATTGCAAACCGTGGTGGTGGATGCCGCACACACGGAAGTCCTCGCGAATTTTGAGTTGACTTTGCTTTCGCGGACGAGGGAGGCGAGTCCGCTGCCGCGGGAAAATGGTGGTCGGCGAAACGGTCAGCAGGCGCAGGGGCAGGGACAGCGCGGCTTTCAAAGCCTTTCTGCGATGGAGAACTTGGGCGCCTCGGAGGGCGGGGGAAATGCGATCAGCGACGTGGTGCCTTCAGGAATGCCCGTGCCCGGAATTGATCCAAATAGCGCGACCGAGTCGATCGCCGTTTCGGGGAACACTTCGAACGCATTCAATTCGATGAGCGGAGATCAATTGGAGCAGCGTATCAACGAGGCTCGCACGTCAGGAGCGGGATTCGGCGCAGGCGGCGGATTTGGCGGTGGGGGCGGGTTTGGCGGTGGTGGTGG
>JBAWBE010000706.1:0-2958 GCA_049589635.1 Terriglobales bacterium | reverse complement strand
GTGTCTGGCTAAGGCGGCGCTATCTTCTTAAGCTTGATCTGTCGTGTCTAAACGGCCTTTCCAACATCTTCGGACCAAGCTTCTGGTGGCGATGGTCGCGGTCGTGTTTCTGCTGACGGCTGCGGTGCTCGCGCTGGTGCAGGAGAGGATGCGTGAACACGTCCGCGAGGATCTGGTTTCGACGCTGCGCGCCGAGTCCGCGGCTGCCAGCCAGATCGAGGAAGCACGGCGGGCGCAGGCGCAGCAGAGCGCGGCTCTGATCGCGGATCAGCCCATTCTCAAGGCACTGATGTCCACCAATGACCGGCTCACGGTGGAAGATGGGTCGGAATCGCTGATGCAGACGAGTCATGTGGACCTGCTTGCTCTTGAAAATCGAAATGGCGAGATGCTGGCTTTTCATTCGAGGTCCGATGACGTTCCAATTTCGGCGGTGAAGCGGTTGTTGCAGGAATCGACGGGCGGGCAGGACTGGTGGTTTGCCGGGGGCCATCTTTACCATGTGAGTTTCGCGCCGATCGTTGCTGGCTCTAATGTGAATCAGCGACTGCTGGGCAGGATCGCGCTCGGCCGCGAGCTGTCGAACCGAAGCGTGTTTAATCAATCGGTCGCGGCGACGGGAGCGTTCGGCAATAGCGCGTTCATTCTTGAACGCAAGGGAGCCGTGATTCTCAGTTCCCTGCCGGCGAAGGCATGGGGTGATTTTGAAACGTCTCTGCAAAAGAGCCCTCTGGAATCAGGCCTGGGACCAGATTCAAAAGCGGATTCGGTGGAGGAGATTAATGTTGGCGGTGAGCGCTATCTGGCGAGTTCGGTCGAGCTACCCGGCGATCACCCGGTGCGATTGTATTCGCTGGAATCGTTCGATCAGGCGACGAGTTTTTTGCGCGCACTCGATCGGATGCTGCTGACGCTCGGAGCGATCGCGGTGCTGGCGGGGGCTTTGATCGCGTTCGTCCTATCGCGGCAGATCACGCGTCCTCTGGAGCGGCTGGCTTCAGGCACGCGGCGCCTGGAGCAAGGCGACTTCGAATTCCAGATCCCGATCTCGGGGAACGATGAAGTTGCCGATTTGACGCGCGCGTTCGACGATATGCGGAAAAGTCTGCGGCAGTCGCGAGAGGGACTGGTGCGTTCAGCGCGGCTCGAAGCGGTCGGCCGACTTGCGGGCGGCGTGGCCCATGACTTCAACAATCTGGTGATGATCATCAAGGGCTACAGCGATTTGTTGCTCGATTCCGCAACGCCGGAAGCAAAGCCCTATCTTGAAGAGATCAAGAACGCCGGCGAGAGAGCAAGCGGATTAACGCGGCAGTTGCTGGCGTTCAGCCGTAAGCAGGTGCTGGAGCCGCAGGTGCTCGATCCCAATAAAACCGTGCGCAATATGGTGAAGATGTTGCGCGTTCTGATTGGCGAGGACATCGAACTGGTGACGAGCCTGGCGGATCAGATCGGGCGTCTTCAGGCGGATCCAGGTCAGCTTGAGCAGGTGATCATGAATCTGGCGGTAAATGCGCGCGATGCGATGCCGGGCGGCGGCAAGCTGATTGTGGAGACGCAGTCCTCCGAGCTCGACGAAGAGTATGCGGCGACGCACAGCGAGGTGATTGCCGGACCTTATGTGCAAATCGCCATGACCGACACTGGATGCGGCATGGACAAAGAGACGCTCGAGCAGATTTTTGAACCGTTCTTCACGACGAAAGAGCCCGGCAAGGGTACGGGGCTCGGGCTCGCCACGGTTTACGGAATCGTAAAACAAAGCCGCGGGCATATCACGGTCTATAGCGAGATCGGTGTGGGCACTACTTTCAAGATTTATTTTCCATCGCTGGACAAGTCGGTGCCGCTGCCGGTGACCCGAGCGCTCGCCGCGGCTCCCAAGGGTGAAGGGACCATATTGCTGGTTGAGGACGAAGCGCCGCTGCGCGTGCTGGCGGCGGAATCCCTGAAGCGGCTTGGGTACACGGTTTTGCAGGCCGGCAACGGACTGGAAGCGCTGGCCGTTGCCGATCATCATTCCGAAGAGATTGATGTGGTGGTGACCGACATTGTCATGCCGCGCATGGGCGGTCCGGAACTGGTCGAAAAACTTCGGCAAAAACGTGCGGATGTTGGTGTCATTTTCATGTCGGGCTATACGGAGATGGCAGCCTTGGAAAACGCGAAGATCGGCACGGATGCGATTCTTCTGAATAAGCCCTTTTCAACCGAAGCGCTGGCCAGCAAGATCAACGAGGTTCGGCAGGGCGCTGGACAAATGAAAGCGAAGAGTAAGGGCGCCGGCGGCGCGGGTTAGGCGTTGGTCGTTCGTCGTTAGTCGCAGGAACGGTTATTCGTCGCACGCTTGCTTGTCGCTTCCGCTACGTTTTGCCTCCGCGGTGGGGCAACACTCTGTTACGACCACTTAGTTAACCTTCGATTGCAATCGCGTTGTCGTCGTCGTGCGCGTTCGGCTGAGAATCGCTGAGCGTGGGAAACGACCATGGCACGGGCCGCGATTCGAAAAGCGGCGAGTAGGCTGGAAGAGCGTTTGCGCGCACACAAAAGACCAGATTGGTGGCGGGTGAGTGCGGGCCGGAAGACTGAGCCGCAAGACGAAGCCAAATAAATCTCCCGACGCGGCTGGCGCGAATTTCATCCGGGTTCAGGCGGCTCACATAACTCATGGCGATGCGAACCATTTCGTTCAGGTCGCGAGAGACGAATTCGACATCATTGGAGTGGCCTGAGTGGCGCATAGATTCAAGCTGGTGTGCGATGCTTTTGCGGCGGCCTACGCAGGGCTGCGTGCGGCAATTGAGGGTTCTCTCAACCGCGTAAACGGCGGCGTGATCGACGCGCTCTCCGAAGGCTAGATAGAGCGTGCTGGTGGCGACGGCATAATTGACCGGCAGCATTTGGACCGATTCGAGGATGGAAAGAGGAATGCTGCCGGGAGAAGTGACGGCCGTCAGA
>JBAWBE010000705.1:0-8689 GCA_049589635.1 Terriglobales bacterium | reverse complement strand
GACGCGGCCCCTGAGGGTTGATCGGCAACGCTTGCAGGCACGACTGTTCGCGAAGTATCGGTGTCACGTTTCAGGCGCTGGAGATCGCTGCGCATCTCAGAAGCGTGCTGGTAGCGTAGGTTGCGATCTTTTTCCAACGCCTTGTTGACGATGTCTTCGAGTTTGGCGGGCGCATCGGGATTGAGCCTAACGACGGGAACTGGGCCAGCGTCGAGAATGGCTTTGAAGATGAGCGCGGAGGTGTCGCCGCGAAACGGCAAAGTACCGGTGGCCATTTCGTAGAGCACGGCTCCGAAGGAAAAAAGATCCGTGCGGGCGTCGAGTTCCTTGCCCTTCGCCTGCTCGGGCGACATGTAAGCGACGGTGCCGACCATGGTGCCGGGACTGGTCAGGTGGGCTTCGTCGAGCGTGCCCGGCATCGTCGCGGTGTTTTCCGACGAGGCCCGGTTCGATGGGCCGGCGGCGACCTTGGCGAGTCCGAAATCAAGAATTTTGGCGTGGCCGCGCTTGGTGACAAAGATGTTTGCTGGTTTGATATCGCGATGGACGATCCCTTCAGAGTGCGCGGCATCGAGGGCATCGGCGATTTCGATGGCGAGCGCGATCAGAGTTTCGTTGTCGAGCGGTCGGCCCATCACGGTGTGCTTGAGCGTGAGGCCGTCCAGATATTCCATGGCGATGAAGCGCTTGCCTTCGTGCTCGCCGATTTCATAGATGGTGCAGATATTTGGATGGTTGAGGGCGGAGGCGGCGCGGGCCTCGCGGCGAAAACGCTCGAGGGCCTGCGCGTCTTTGGCTACGTCATCGGGCAGAAACTTGAGGGCAACGAAGCGGCCGAGCGAGGTGTCTTCGGCCTTGTAAACCACGCCCATACCGCCGCCCCCGAGCTTTTCGACGATGCGATAGTGCGAGATGGTCTGGCCAATCATGCCGTGGGGACATGGTAGGTGGGATGGGGCGGCGAGTCAACGAACGATGTGCAGGTGGATTATCTCTGGGTAGCCGCTTGCTAACTCTCTGCCAAGCCCGTTATTTTCTAGAGGGCAAGTTTGAAAGGAATTTCATGTTCGAACGAGACTGGCGGGTTCTGTTGTTGCTATCCATCCTCTTCTGTTCGCTCTCAGCGGGTGCGCAAACCAAGCCGGTCGACGCCGAAGGCCACCAGTGGTGGCAGCATGCTGTCTTCTATGAAATCTATCCGCGCAGTTTTGCCGACAGCAATAACGATGGCGTCGGCGATCTGAATGGCATCACTTCCAAGATGCAGTACCTGCATGACCTCGGAGTAGACGCGATCTGGATTACGCCCTGCTATCCGTCGCCGCAGGTCGATTTTGGCTACGACGTCGCTAATTATGAAGACATCGATCCGATGTACGGAACGCTGGCCGATTTCGACCGCATGGTGGCGGATGGCGAGAAGCATGGCGTGCGCATCATCATGGATTTTGTGCCGAATCATACTTCGGATAAGCATCCCTGGTTTCTAGATTCGAAATCGTCACGCACGTCGGCGCATCGCGACTGGTATATCTGGCGTGATGGCAAGGGACCGGGCGAGCCTCCGAACAATTGGGTTTCACTGTTTGGAGGATCGGGGTGGAGGTTCGACGCGACGACCAGTCAGTACTACTACCATTTTTTCTACGCGGCGCAGCCCGATTTGAACTGGCGGAATCCCGCGGTCGAAAAGACGATGCTGGACACGATGGGCTGGTGGTACAAGCGCGGCGTAGCCGGCTTCCGGCTGGATGCGGTGGATACGTTGTTTGAAGATCCTGCGCTGCACGACGATCCGGTGCTTCCGGGTAAGAACAAGCAGGGAGACCCGAACCTCGAGAACAAATTCAATACGAATTTGCCCGAGGTCCACACCGAGCTGAAGAAGATGCGCACGGTTGCCGACAAATCGGGCGCGGTGCTGATTGGCGAGACCTGGACTGCGAACATCGAGCAACTCGACAAGTATTACGGCGACGGCGGCAACGAACTGCAAATGCCGATGGATTTCATGTTCGCGACGGTGAACAAGCTTTCCGCGCCGGAGTTCCGGAAGCAGGTTGGGATGGTGGATTCTGCGAAAGGCTGGCCCGTGTTTGTGATCAGCAATCACGATATCGTCCGCTCTTACAATCGTTATGGAGACGGCAAGCACAATGATGCGATTGCGAAACTGATGGCAACTTTTTACCTGACATTGCGCGGCACTCCGATCATGTACTACGGCGAAGAGATCGGGATGGAGAATAACGATCCGAAGCGTAAGGAAGACGTGCAGGATCCGATCGGTAAAACGGGATGGCCGGCGGAGAAGGGACGCGACGGCGAGCGCACTCCCATGCAGTGGAATAGCTCGACCAACGCAGGGTTCAGCGAGAAGACGCCGTGGCTGCCGGTGCCGCCGAGCTATGTCACGCATAACGTAGAGAGCGAACTGAAGGATCCGAACTCGGTGCTGAGTGTGTATAAGAAGGTGCTGGCGCTGCGGCACACGAATATTGCGCTGGTTGAGGGCAGCTATACGGCGCTGAACGAGGATGATCCGAATGTGATGTCGTACCTGCGCAGCTACAAGGGCAAGGCTGTGCTGGTGGCGCTGAACATGTCGGATGCGCCGCGGACGGTGAAGTTTGATCTTGCTAGGCAGGGGTTTTCCACGTTTACACTCACACCGTTAGTGGGCGGGTGGGAATCGGACAAGCTTAATGTTTTGTCGCTTGAACCGTTTGGGGCTGTCATCGCCGAAGTAAACCACTAGCTAAGAAGTGAACCACCAGCTAAGAAGTGAACCACCAGCTAAAGGGACGTCAGCATTTGCGGCTGGTGCAAACAACGATATGATGAGTGCGAACTAAATCGCTTTATAAGGCGTCGAAATAGCCTGAGGTGAAAATGGCTCAACCGGAGCTGGTCGGAGCGAAGTCTGGCGGCTACAAGACAATTGTCTACATCATCTGCTCGGTGGCCGCATTGGGCGGACTGCTATTTGGCCTCGATCAGGGATTTATCGCGAACTCACTCGATACGATCCAGCAGCACTATCACCTAGGCGTCGAAGGCGGGGAGCACTACTCATCCATCCTGGCGACCGGCGGCATCGTCGGTGCATTGCTCTCCGGTCTCTTTGCGCGTTTTCTCGGGCGCAAGCGGAGCCTGCTCTTCGCCGGTTTCATCTTCACGGCGGCTTCCGCATTCTCCGCTCTGCTCCCGCCGCTGCCGGTGCTTTCCGCCTGTCGCTTCGCTCTCGGCTTTGGGGTAGGCGTCGCCTCCTTCATCGTTCCTCTTTATCTGTCCGAGACCGCTCCGGCATCCATTCGTGGATCGATGGGTACGCTTTTCCAGTTGATGATCACGATCGGAATATTCCTGATCTCACTGACTAACGTTTTTATTGCCCGAACCTTCGTCAATCCCTCCACTTCTCTGCCGCTCATGTTTCTGACCATCACGTTGTTCGCGGCACTCATGTTCGTTTGCGGCTTCATGCTCCCCGAGAGTCCGCGTTGGCTGATGCTTAAGGGCAGGAGGGAGGATGCGGTCGCGGTCCTGCGCCGGACGCTGAATAGCGAACAGGAAATTGACCTCGCAATCAAGGAGATCGAGGAAGCGCTGCACTCGCCGCAAAGCGCAGGTGTGGGAATTGTCATGCGCGGCTACTTCATCAAGGTGTTGGCCGTGGGCGTGCTTTTGCAGGTGTTCCAACAACTCGTTGGTATCAACATGATGATCTACTACTCGCCAACGATCTTCGGATACGCAGGCATGAAGGGATTGCTCGCCGCGATGACTGTCCCGACAGTGAACATGCTCTTCACTTTTCCAGCGATCCGCCTGGTCGAGAAGTGGGGACGCAAAAAGCTGCTCTATGTCGGCGCGATAACAATGCTGGTCACCATGATTGCGGCAGGTGTCACATTCCAGTCCATTGGCTCCGTCTCCGACCCATCACTGATTGGAAGCACGCCGAAGGCAGTGCTGCTCGTGTCGGTAATACTCTACATCTTTGGATTTGCGGTCTCCTGGGGACCGGTGGTCTGGCTCGTGTGTTCTGAAATCTTCCCGCTCGAAGGCCGCGAAATCGGGATGACGATCACGACCATGGTCAACTGGACCTTCGCCGGTCTGGTAATGGCGAACGCGCTCTCCTTTATGCAAGCGCATGGGAACGCATCGATCTTCTATGTGTTCGCAGGCTTCTGTTTGCTCGCGGTAGCGTTCGTAGCTTTTTTTGTGCCGGAGACGAAGGGGATCACTCTCGAAGAGATGGAGTTCAACCTCAAGAACGGCGTTCGACTTCGAGACCTGGGCAATCGCCTCCTGGGACACTAAGTCAGCACCGCCAGGTTACTCGTCTCAATCTGACTTACATTGCCTGGCTATCTGCCCAGAAGAGGAATTCACTTCCACCTTCCACAACCATAAGTATTTAACCTTGTGGAAATCGCAATCAATGTGGGTTAAGATGCTTGGGCTTTTCGGTCATTGGGGGATGGCTGTGCGGGATTCTGGGTCCAAGTCACAAAACTAGGAGACGAAAGGACAAGAATATGGGAACGAGCAAGAGCACCCTACATAGATTGGCGGCCTTAGCTAACACAACCGTATTTCTGCTTTGCACATGTCTGCTGTTCACGAACCCGGGACAAGCTGAGCAAACCCGGCAGGTATTGCACAATCATGTCCGTCCCGCAGTTGCGAACGGGGCGCCGCTGGTAGGCGCTCTTCCACCCACGCAACGGATCAACCTGGCGATCATGTTGCCCCTGCGCAACCAGAACGAGTTGACGAGCCTCCTGGAGCGGCTCTATGACCCGACCAGTCCCGACTACGGACAGTACCTTAGCGTCGAGCAATTTACGGAACTATTTGGTCCGACGGTGCAGGATTATCGGGCCGTAGTTGCATTCGCAAAGGCCAATGGGTTCACCGTGACCGATACGCCCAAGAACCGGTTGCTGGTTGATATCAACGGCACGGTCGCACAAATCGAAAAAGCCTTCGATGTGAAGATGGGCGTTTACCAGCATCCGACCGAGAACCGGACTTTCTATTCTCCGGATCGCGAGCCTTCGCTTGATCTGAACGTGACTGTCTCGCACATCGCCGGTCTTAACAATTTTTCGATACCACATTCAAAACTTAGGAGGGCACCCGAAGGGCAGGCAGTTCACGGGGATGCGGGCACGGGACCCGGTGGCGCGTATCTGGGCAGCGACATGCGTGCAGCCTACTATAACGGCGGAACGCTTACGGGTACCGGACAGTCCGTTGGGCTCGTGGAGTTTGACGGGTACAACCTGAGCGACGTAACCGCGACGTTCGATGGACACGCGAACAGCGTAGCCATCAACAACGTGCTGATCGATGGCGCCAGTGGCGGTTCCGACGGTGACGACGGCGAACAAGTGCTGGACATCGTGCAGGCGGCTTCCATGGCGCCCGGAATGACGCAGGTTCGCGTCTACATCGCACCTGGCAGCACGTCGATCGGCGTCGGCGATACCGACATGTTCAACAAGATGGCTTCGGAGAATATTACGAAGCAGATTAGCTGCTCGTGGGGCTGGAATCCGGATGACACATCCCAAGATGATCCGATCTTCCAGGAATTTGCCGCGCAGGGCCAGAACATGTTTGTGGCTTCGGGCGACGCGGGCGCTTACACCGGAAACAACGCGACAGATGAAAGCTATCCGGCGGAATCGGTGTACGTGACTGCCGTCGGTGGCACGGATTTGACTACGAATGGCGCGGGCGGGCCATGGCAATCGGAGACGGCGTGGGCTGACAGCAGCGGCGGGCCGTCCGACAATGGATTTGCGATTCCTAGCTGGCAGGTCGGGGTAGCGAACTCCTCCAACGGGGCCTCGTCAACCATACGCAACCTTCCAGATGTAGCGGCTGAAGGCAACTTCGACAACTACCTCTGCGATCAGGGATCGTGTTCGGGAACGTGGGGCGGCACGAGCTTTGCCGCACCGCGCTGGGCTGGCTTCCTCGCGCTGGTCAATCAGCAGAAGGTTGCGGGTGGAGGGTCGACGCTGGGCTTCGTCAATCCGGCCATCTACACGATCGGGTTCGGTTCGAGTTACACCAGCGATTTCCACGACATCACGAGCGGAAACAACAATAACGGCAAGGGAAAGTCGTACAACGCCGTGACGGGATACGACCTCGTGACCGGATGGGGCAGCATGAACGGCCAGAACCTGATCAACGCTCTGGCTGGAGCTACTTCACCGAGCTTTACTCTCTCCGCATCGCCGAACAGTGTTTCGATTACGCAAGGCGGGGCGGCGGGCACAAGTACGATTACCGTCACCGATCTTGGAGGATTCAGCGGCAGCGTCACCCTGGCTGCCTCGGGTCTGCCGAGCGGCGTGACGGCGGCGTTCAACCCGAATCCGACGAGCACGACCAGTTCGCTGAGCCTGACGGCGAGCGCGACGGCCACCACGGGGACTTCTACGGTAACGATCACTGGAACCTCCGGCAGCCTGGTCGCGACTACAACTGTCTCGCTGACGGTGAACGCGGGCGGATCGCCGAACTTTACGATCGGCGCCTCGCCTTCTTCGCTGACCGTAAAGCAAGGCAGCAACGGCACGAGCACGATCACCATCACCAGTCAGAACAGCTTTAACTCCGCAACTACACTCGCAGCCAGCGGACTGCCGAGTGGCGTGACCGCGGCCTTCTCCGTGAATCCCGTGACTCCCGCGCCGAACGGATCGGCAACGTCGGTGCTTACACTGACGGCGTCAGCTACGGCAACCACGGGCACGGCGACTGTCACCGTGACCGGAACTTCCGGCACGCTCAGTCACAGCACGACTATCTCGTTGACGGTGAGCTCGTCCTCGGGAGCGCAAACGGCAGTCTACAGCTCGACGCTGAAGGCTCCGGAGTGCGCAACCGTTGGAACATCGTGCGATTCGGGTCCATCCTTGCTCCTCGGACGCGATCACATGTCGGGAGGCGCGGAACCGAATCAGCCGAACACCATCAACAGTTCGTGCGCGGATGGAACAACGGGAACGTTCCACTCTGACGAGTCGAACGACCGCATCGTGGTGGCTTCCACCAGTGGCGGTCCGTTAACTCACGGTACAACAGCAACGGTTACGGCGACGGTTTGGGCGTACGCGGGATACACCTCCGACGCGCTCGATCTTTACTATGCGCCGAATGCCAACAGCCCCTCGTGGACATTTATCAAGACGATCGTGCCCACGAAGGCCGGAGCGCAGACCCTGTCGACAACGTTTACGCTGCCGACTGGCAGTCTACAGGCGGTACGCGCGCAATTCCGCTACTTGGGAAGGGCGTCTTCGTGTACCACGGGTTCGTATAACGATCACGACGACCTGATCTTTGCCGTGCAGTAGGGATCTCTAACGGCGGCATGGAACAGGAAGTCTGATTGTTCGCTAACTGATTTTCAATGAACTGATCGGGCCGCAATAGCCGGCCCGATTTTTTTGTCTTCAATTTATCGGCTGCCAAGGAAGGCAGTTCCTCCCTGCATGAAATCTTCAGCTCGTTCGTGAGGGAATTGACAAGCCAGTGTCGCTTTACAGGGTGAGCGCAGATATTGGGCGCGTCCAGGTGGCTTCGAGCGGGGCCACTGAGATCGCGGCTGATGTTGCTTGGAGCCCGGCTGGCGGCGGGCTCATAGATTTTGTTCCGGCAGGAACGAGAAAACGAGGAACTACCGTGAAACTAAAGACTTTTACTCTCTCCCTTGGCTTGGTTGTGCTATTCAGCATGAGCGCAGCTCTTGCCCAAACCTCATACAACTTCAAGACAATCAACTATCCCGGCGACAGCTTTACGCAGTTACTGGGCATCAATAACTCGGGCGACATCGCGGGCTATCACGGATTCGCCGTCAACTCCGGCTTTACGTATAACCTTGGCAGCGGGTCGTTCACCACCGAGAACTATCCCAAGGCAGCAATGACGCAAGTCATCGGGATCAACAACGAGCCCTTCAAGACCTCCGGTTTCTATGTTCTGAAGAGTGGAAAGACGGAAGGCTTCACCGATTTCCAGGGAACGTTTCTGACCGTGAATTATCCGAAGACGCCCTTCAACCAGCTCCTCAGCCAGAACGACTTTGGTCAAGCGGCTGGATATTACAGCACCAAGGCCGACGGTTCCGGCCCCGACCACGCTTATGTTTATGACGAGTTTGGCGGCGTGTTCGAACTATTCACGATTCCGGGTTCGGTGAGTGCGCAGGCGACCGGCATCAACAACGCAGGTGATGTTTGCGGCTTCACAATCGACGAATCGAACAACATGCACGGCTGGCTGAAGGTGCAGGGACACTACACGCAACTCGACGCACCGAGCGGCGTGGGCGCGACCCAGGCTTTGGGCCTGAACAACAACGGCCAAGTGGTCGGTTCCTACACCGATAGCGCTGGGCTCAGCCACGGATTCGTATACACCGTGAGCACGGCTGCGTGGCAGACGATCGATGACCCGAATGGGGTCGGTTCCACGATCGTGAACGGGATCAATGATAAAGGCACGCTGGTGGGCTTTTACGGAACGGCGCCCATCAACGATGGCTTTGTTGCCACACCCGAGTAAGCAGCAGTTAGTCGAGCCTCGCAGGCGCGGAATTTCGAGAACCTGCGGATTACGCGCCTCTTGGACGAGTGAAATAGATGGGTGAGAC
>JBAWBE010000704.1:0-2636 GCA_049589635.1 Terriglobales bacterium | reverse complement strand
GCCGAAGCTCTGCCTTTTCAAGCCTCATGACCACCCAGCTTGGCATCTGGTCTTATGGCGCGCAGGTAAGCCAGCCGATCTTCACGGGAGGTGCCCTCAAGGGCAACCTGCATCTGGCCGAATCTGAACACAAGCAGGCTCTCATCGCCTACGAGCAGGCCATCCGGCAGGCATTTGGTGACGTCTCCGATGCGCTCATCGGTTACGAAAAGCTTCATCAAGTGCGAATGCGCCAGCAGGATAGTGTCGCTGATCTGCAAGAAACCGTCCGCATTTCCACTCTTCGGTACAAAGGCGGCACAACGACCTATCTCGAAGTGCTCGATGGACAGAGGTCGCTTTACGGCGCGGAATTAACCCTCGCAGCCGCGCGAGGAGATGAATATCGCAGCCTGGTTCAACTCTACAAAGCGCTGGGCGGAGGTTGGCAACAGTAAAAATCGTCGTTCAATACCAGGCGTAGTCTAGGGAGTTTGGACGATCGCGAATGACGTTGGAAAGATGGAGCGGGAGACGGGGATCGAACCCGTGACATCCAGCTTGGGAAGCTGGCGTTCTACCGCTGAACTACTCCCGCTCAACTTCGCTAGACTATCATCGCCACTGCTTCAAAACAATCTGCCCGTAACCACACTCAGTGTGTCTGCGTCTTCGGCTCCGCAGACTTGGCGGGAGAGTTTGGGGAAGAGTTCGGAGAAACGTTCGGGGAAGCATTTGGGGAAGCATTGGCCGGAGCATTCGTCGCGGGCACAATCGGCGTCTTCGCTCCAGTCGTTCCCCCAAACAGCGGCTCCGACAGCGACTCCGGCCCCACCCGCGAACCTTCCGGCCGAATGCCCTTCGCCTCCACAATCGACCATCTCCACTCCTCATCCGGTCCAGGCGTCACTCCAACATATTCACGCAGCGCCGCACGATCGAATGGTTTGGTTTCCGTCTTCAGGTGAAACAGCATCGTCACATCGGAATGCCGCTCCACCACCGCCTGTGTGCCTGTCGACTGTGTACCGCCCTCAACCACCGGCAAAACCCGCGCCAGAGCTGCCGTTTCCGCGTCTTCTCCGGGACGCCGCTCCATCGTCAGCCCAACCGTAATCTCTCGCAGAGCCCATTCTGTGCCGTTAAAAACGTCCACCTGCAAATTATCTTCATGGATCGACGCCGGACCATCCAGCTTCACCAACTCCTCTGGCGGCAAATCCTCCACCAGCACCGGCTTTACGATCAGCGAACTCGCCCGCGCGTTGAATGACATGCTGCAAGTCACATCCGGAGACGAAATCGTCAGCTTGTTTCCCGACGAATTCAGCGAAAGCACCGTCTTATCCTGCGCGACCGGCTTGAGCTTGGCGGCATCCTCCATCACCTGCGTCAGATTGTCGTTGTCGACCACCGTCCGCACCGGTGGCGGAGCCGGCGCCGAAGCCTGCTGCTGCGCCTTATCCCGCCGCAGATTTCGCGCAAGATCGCCCAGCGGCTGCTCCTCGTCCTGCGCAAAGACCGCGCTCGGCAACATAGCACCGGCCAGCACCACCAGCCCAATCCAGGCAAAAATTTGAGTTTTGCAAGCCATCAATCCCTATCGAGAAACGCCCGAGTGTGGCGGACGCCTGTGTGGCGCGGACACTCTTGTCCGCGCAGTGAGCTCCACGAACCAAGAAGCCACACCGGGCCCTCAACAAGAATTTTAGGCGGAAAGTAACAGGAAGAAAGTTACCGAAGGCACCCTGAGGTACTACGACCTCCGGAAACAGCACGGAAAAGTAAAAAGGGCAGGATCGCGCTCGAGATCGAAGCGACGCGCAACGGGGCGCGTTCCTGCCCTTCCTTCACCGCACTTGAATGACTTACTTACAACAGGCCAGAACTGCGTAGACGGTTGACCGGGTCCATCTGCACGGTTTGACGTTTAAAAACCCAGCTCGCAACGGCAATTCCTAACGCCGCATAGCATAAATGCCAGATCTTCATAGATCGCTCCCCACGCCGGAACTGAGACTCTGGGGAGTGACTACGCCCGTCCCGTCGTAATTTCACGTTACTGCGGACCACTCCCGAGGTCCAGCCCACGAAGGTGCTATGGCACTGCCCAAAAGGTCACCTCGCGCAAGTAACCCTTGGCAGGTAACCAAAGGCGCGCGCTTTGCCGCCAACTCCGTGCAAATGTAGGATGCAAAACAGATCAAAAGGGCTGCTATAAAGGGCTGCTCTGCTTTAAGCGGCTGCTATAGGACGAGCGTCCTACTCGATCCAGCCCCCGCCGACCACGATATCTCCATCATAAAAAACCGCGGCCTGCCCCGGAGTTACCGCTCGCTGCGCCTCATCAAATGTGACCAGAGCCTCATCCGGCCCCGCGCTCTCCAGCACCCCAGTAGCCGGAGCATGCTTATGCCGAATCTTCACTCCTACCCGCATCGGCTCCTTAATCTCAGAAGTCGAAATCAAATTCACCCGCCGAGCCCGCAAAGTCCGCGTATAAAGCTCCTCATCCCGCCCGACCACCACCTGCCGAGTATCATTATTGATCTGAATGACATATAGCGGAGATCCGGTAGCCACGCCCAATCCCTTGCGCTGCCCGACCGTAAAGTTATGCACGCCTGTATGCTCGCCAATCACCGAGCCGTCGGTCG
>JBAWBE010000703.1:0-5600 GCA_049589635.1 Terriglobales bacterium | reverse complement strand
AGTCGAATTCGTCGACGCCAGCTGCTCCAGATTATTCTTCAGGAGACTGACCTCAACGCGTCCACCGTTGATCCGCTTCGGCTTCTCCGCGCCATCGGCAGTCGTCGCCGGCGACGGAGCATTGCCCATGCCAACGAGGTAAATGCGGTAGACAGGAATATCGTGATTGAGCACCAGGTAACGCACAACCGACTCGGCCATCTTCTGCGAATTCGCGATTGCAACCTGCCCGTGGCCCGACGAGAAACCCTGTACTTCGACCACGTAGCCGCGCTGCGTCTTCAGCGGAGTCGCCATCTCATCAAGTGCTTCCTTCGCGTTCTTGCTCAGGACAGTTTGTCCCGATTTGAAGCGAATCTCAGTCTGCGTCGATGCCTGGTACTGGTCGAGATTAGTGACGACCTGCTCGACCGTGTTCAGGCGAGTGCTGGCTTGGTCAGCAGTTTGCTGCGCAGCCGTCGCTTTGTTGCCGGCGTCGGTCGCATGCTGGTCGGCCTCAGCGGCCTTTGCCGAAGCAATCTGGATCCCTTGCTGGGCGCGCGCGTCCACGTCTTTGATCTGCTTCGTGTTCGCCGCTGTCAACTCATCAAGCTCATTGACGCGGTCACGGATAGGCTCGGTTTGCCGCTGTACATACTTCTTGCGCGCAAATGGATTCACACGTCCCCAGAAGCCTTCGCGGGCTTCGGGTTGCAATGGCTGTTTGCCGCTGGCATTTGTAGCTGACGACTGCGATGCCTGGGAACTCGATTGCGAGCTCTGCGTAGCAGTAGCCGGGGGCGTCGAATTCTGCGTGGAATTGGAACTATCCTGCGCAAAAACGGGCAGTGCCAGCATTGCGCAAATCGCCAAACCCATGATCAAACCTTGGAGACTACGGTTCTTCATTTGTTCTTCCTCCGATAAAGAGTGGTTCTCACTCTAGCGCGCTTCATAGAAGCGCTTTTGATTGCGCCATTCAAAACTGGTATTGCCGACTCGCTAGCACCGGGGACGCGGCCGGTTTCAGCAAGCAAAAATTGTTTAAAGCCACCGTCTTATATAAACAGTTTGGATGCCAAATAGAGCAATCCGTCTAGTAGTGCGCAACTATCTTAGTTTCAATCACATACGGTGAACACCTTGAGCCGAGCACCGTATCCGGAAACGTAAATTTGGCTTGAACCGGTATAAAAACTGCGTGCAGAGCGATGTCGACAGATGATCGAACTATCGCGATTATGGGCACAAAGCCGCTCACAGCCGGCTAACTCACCCTTTACCTTACTCCCGAAAAGAGATCGGCGTCATAAACTCAAAAGCATCTCGAGGAGCCATCCTAATATGCATCCTCTCGCGACTCGCGATCATCCATCAATAATTAACTATGCACCGTTCTGGTTTCGAAAAACTTCTCCCCACCCACTGCACTCGCCGGCGACCGTTGCCTCAAGCATCGTTGCTGCTCGTCGCGTTCTTCGCGATTTTCGTCGCAGTTTTCGCCGAAGCCGAGCAAACTCCTTTTGATCTGGGCAAGCTCAAACTGCCTGACGGATTTCACGTCGCAGTTTTCGCCGACAATATCGACAGCGCCCGCATGTTGACCTTTACGCCCGGCGGCGTTTTGCTGGTCAGCGAATCGGGAGAAGGTAAAGTGGTGGCGCTGCCCGATCTCCAGCACACCGGTAAAGCCGCGCGCGTGGTCAGCGTTCTCTCCGGCCTCAACGAGCCACATGGAATCGCGTTTTATGAGGGCAAACTTTATGTCGCCGAGAACGACAAAGTCCGGCGCTATGACTGGGACGAAGCAAACCTGCGCGCGACGAATCCGGCCAAGCTCGCCGATCTCCCAACCGGTGGAGGCCACTCCACGCGCAGTATCCTTTTTCATGCCGGCAAGATGTACATCTCAGCCGGATCGAGCTGCAACGTTTGCGTTGAGAAAGATCAGCGCCGCGCGACGGTGATGGAATTCAACCCGGACGGCAGCGGTCAGAAGATTTTCGCGAAGGGCCTGCGTAACGCCGTTGGCATCGCAGAGAACCCGAAGACGGACACGGTATGGGTCACTGTAAACGGACGCGATTGGTTGGGCGACGATCTGCCGCCCGAGACGATTTACGATCTTGGAAAAGATGGTGGCGACGGCGGCTGGCCCTACTGTTACGGAGACCGCGTTCCCGATTCGAATTTCACCAAGTCGGGCGACAACCGATGCCAGAACGTGCTCGAGCCCAAGGTCCAGATGCAGGCCCACTCCGCTCCGCTCGGCCTCGCGTTTTATGAGGGCTCAATGTTCCCGCCCGAATACCGCAACAACATCTTCGTTGCTTTTCACGGGTCTTGGAACCGCAGCGTTCCGACGGGCTACAAAATCGTGCGCGTAAAACTCGACGACAAGGGCCAACCGGTAGGCGGCGCACAAGACTTCATCACTGGGTGGCTGGCGCCTGGCGAAACCAAGCATGGCCGCTGGATGGGCCGCCCGGTAGGAATTGCATTCGGCTCAGATGGGTCGATGTATGTAAGCGACGATGCAGGCGGAGTGATTTACCGGATCACGTACGCCAAATGACTTTTGTGGCGACTCACTCTGTCAGGTTATAGATCAACCCATTTGGATCCTTGACGTAACAGCGCGGCCAGTCGGGCTGGTCTTTCACGATCCGGCAACCTTTCTTCTTGAGCGCCGCCTTGGCCTTCTTCACGTTCTTAACCGTAACCTCAAAAACCGGCCCCAGCGCTGGCCCAGGTTCGATAAACAGATTGATGTTCTTTCCATGAAGGCCAATCATCTTCGGATTCTTGTCCGTGATCTCGAATCCGAGCGCGTCGACGTAAAACTTCGCAGCCTTCATCGGATCTTTCGCTTGAATCAAAACGTCAGTTCCAAATGTGTTGGACACCCAAGTCTCCTCTCTTGGCCTTCGAAGCTCTCGGTTCTCGGTCTCTCACTTTTTCGACCACGGCGGCACTACTCCTGTCATCCGCGCATATGCAATCAGCTGTCCCATGTGCTCGTTCGCATGAATGATGATCCGCAGATACATGCCATCCACCGTCGCGTCTCGATCGGCGATGTGAACCTTGCGCTGGAGATCCGCGGGCTTTTCCGTCAGATGAGCCTCTCTCACCGCGTCCAGCGACCGCTTCAGCCACTTGATCACGTCGGCCTTCGTGGTAACGGTTTTTTCGGCATCCTCTTTAAGATCGGCCGGCATTTTGGGGCCCGTAATGCTCAGCAGGTAGAAGTTCGCTTCCACGATGTGCATGTACACTTCGCTGGTGGAGCGCACTCCCTTCGCCGGGCGCCACGCAAATTTATCCTCCGGCGTCGCCTCCGCCAGGGCAATCAACTGCTCGGAAACGTGCTTCCACTCGCCGTCGTATCCCTGCCAAATACCCTCGGGATAAGTTTGGCCGAATGACAAGTGAGCGCTGAAGACAAGGTTCAACAACAAGCCAAGCCAAAATACCTTCAACCGCAATCTCTTCATGATGTAACTCCTCCGGCTTCTCGGAACCAACAATGGCTTATGGACTCCCGGATTCAGGGCTCTCAGCTTCACGCCTCGGGATTCAGACCTCCGGATTATAGATCCGCGCATTCAAAGTAAGTCTGGAGAATCAGAGGCTTATCTCTCGCAATATTTCTCATACTGCTGGAAGATGAATGGGTCCGTCATCCCCGCAATGTAATCGCAAACCACGCGCGGTAGCGGATCGTGCGCAGACTTCTCACGATAGCTGCGCGGCAGGTCGTCGGGCTCCTCTATCCAATGGGCGAAGAGTTCGCCCACAATGCGCTCGGCGTCTTCTTTCTCGCCTTCGAGTGCCGGGCTGTAATAGAGATTCTCATATAAGAACTGCTTGAGTTCCCGGCGCTCGTGTTCGACCTCCGCGCTGAATGCCGCCAGCCGCTCTGGATGCCGCCGAATATCTTCTACCGACCGCACACCGGCCGCAGCGATCCGCGCCCGCGTGTTTGTAATCAAATCAGTCACGAGGCGATCAAACACGCGCTTCAGGGCTTCATTGAATTGCAGCTTCTCGGCCGCTTGCGGATAAAGCTCGCGCACTTCGCGATAACTGCGCTCAAAAAGCGGGGAGGCTTCTGCAATCTGCTCGACTGAGAGCAAGTGCGCCTCGCATCCGTCATCCAAATCGGCCGTGTTGTAGGCGATCTCGTCGGTCAGATCAATCAGCTGCGCCTCAAGGGGAGGCCGCAGATCGAGCAGATATTCAGCCAATTCCGGATGCTCGCGAGCATCGTAATCGTGCGAGTGCTTGATGATTCCCTCGCGCACCTCAAACGTCAAATTCAATCCGCGAAAAGCGGCGTAGCGCAACTCAAAATCCTCGGCAATTCTCAGCGCATGCAAGTTGTGATCGAAAGAAAATCCATGCTGCCGCATCGCTGTATCCAGCGCCTTCTCTCCTGCGTGCCCAAACGGCGGATGCCCAACGTCATGTACGAGCGCCAATGCCTCGACCAGATCCGCATTGAGACCAAGCTGCGCTGCAATGGTGCGCGAGATCTGTGCGACTTCAATCGTGTGGGTGAGGCGGTTGCGAAAATGATCGGAGTACCGCCGCGTAAAGACCTGCGTCTTCGCCTCCAGCCGACGAAACGCCCGGGCATGCACCACGCGATCGCGATCGCGTTGAAAGTCATCGCGGTAAAGATGCGGCGGCTCCGGATGGCGGCGTCCACGCGACTGCTCCACGTGCACCGCATAGTCAGCGAGCATGCAAAAAGTTTAGCAGTAGAAACTCGACTTACCCCATTCCTGCGGGTTGCCGATGCGCGAAAAGGGCGGCCCGGGAAAAATACGGCTCACGCTCTTGACAGACCACTCGGTCGGTTATATATTTCAGTCTAAGTTTGCTCTTGATTGGGCAGACTGGAATTTCATGCAGAGTGGCTGAGGGACGAGCCCAGAGACGCCACGGCAACCGAATCGCGATCATATATCGCCATTGCAGGTGCCAACTCTCGCCCGGTAACGGGGACCATGAGATTCGGGTACGCGAACCGATTTAGCATTCAAAAGTTCCGTATTTCCCGAGCCTCTTTTCCTACCCGGAAAAGGGGTTTTGTCGTTTAGGGGGTATTTCCCCCCGGCTCGTCCCACAGTTGCAGAAAGAAGTTGCTTCATGACGAGTACCTATCAGCTCCGCTGCCGCGAATGCGGCAAGACGTTCGATAACCAGCCGCGCTCGATCTGCGAGTGCTTCTCGCCGCTCGAAGTCACCTACGATTACGACACCATCAAGAAAAGTGTTTCTCGCGAGTTGTTCGCGTCGCGCCCTCCGAACATCTGGCGCTATCGCGAACTCCTGCCGCTGCCAGCGGGGTATCAGCCCTCCCTCCCCATTGGGTTCACCCCGCTGGTAAGCGCGCCGAGGCTGGGCGAAAAGATTGGCTCGCGTCGTTTGTGCATCAAGAACGACGCCGTGTGCCTGCCGACGTTGAGTTTTAAAGACCGCGTGGTCGCGGTTGCGCTCGCCAATGCGCGCGCATTTGGATTCGACACGGTTGCGTGTTCTTCGACCGGCAACCTGGCGAATTCGGTGGCGGCTCAAGCGGCGCGCGACGGATTCAAGGCGTGGATTTTCAT
>JBAWBE010000702.1:0-1876 GCA_049589635.1 Terriglobales bacterium | reverse complement strand
CCGGTCAGCGGACCCTACGCGATGTTCAGCGCGGGAGGCGCAAAGGGCGGTTTCGGATTCACCGGTGGCGGCGGAGATTTCGGCAGCCGATTCGCCTGGTATGTGCAGGCGGTGCAGCGCAAGGTTTCCGAAAACTGGCTCAGGTATGAGGTTGATCCCAACATTAAAGAAGCAAACCGCGTCTATATCACATTCGACATTGGACGTGACGGACATCCAACGAATGTGCAGCTCGAGCAGCCTAGCAATGTGCCATCTCTCAATATTTCGGCGACGCGGGCGATTCAACGCATTGATACTTTCGGACCGCTGCCCCCGGAGTATTCCGGCAGCAAAGTTTCGGTAGAATTTTGGTTTGATTACAAAAGATAGCGGCTCGCTATTCGTCGTTCGCTGTTCGCGAAAACCAATTCACGACAACCGCGAATAGAGTGGATAACAGTGCGTGGATAAGTAATGAGGAAGCGCCGAACGAACTTGTGAACTGCGAATAGCGAACGACGAACAGCGATTCAGGAGCAATAAAATTGAGCAACTCGCCAGTCCCCGCCCGACATCCTATTGTTGAAGAACAAATTCGCTCGCTCGGCAAGGGGATTACGTCGCGCCACGATCTAAAATCCCAGCTTGGCCGCCAGTGGCTTTTCCTCGTCGTCGCAGTTATTTTCGCACTGGCCGCTGTCAGTTCCGCACAAGACTGGATTCGCACCGGCACCGGACTCGGGGTCGAGAAGGTGCGCCTCGCCGCAGCCGACTTCAAGGCATCGACGCAGGATCCCAAGAACGCCGATCTCCAGAAAACTTTCGACAGTACGCTCTGGAACGACCTCGATAATGCCGGGATTTTTGCACTCGTCTCGAAGAGCTTCTATCCGCTGCAGTCCGTGGGACAGCCGGCCGACATCAAATTCGCAGACTGGGCTTCGCCGCCGCCTGACGCCTCCATGCTTGCCTTCGGCAACCTCGGCGTGACCGCCGACAAAGTCAGCGTCCAAGGCTGGCTCTACGACTTGAAGAATCAGGCATCGCCGCAGGTGCTCGGCAAGCAGTACAACGATTCCGCGACCAGTGACGCCGTTCGGCTGATCGCGCATAAATTTGCGGACGAAATCATCTTCCGCCTTGGCGGTGGAATTCAGGGCATCGCCGAAACCAAGATCTATTTCGTGAGCGACCGCAGCGGACATAAAGAAATCTGGATGATGGATTATGACGGCGCCAACCAGCAACAGATCACGCACCTCGGAAGCATTTCTCTCTCGCCGCGCATCTCTCCGGATGGCTCGCGCCTCGCCTTCAGCTCCGCTACGAAAAGCGGCTGGGAAACGCTGATGTACTCCTTCGATCTCAACCGCATGGTCGCTTTCGCCCATTTTGGAGGCATGAATTTTTCGCCATCGTGGTCGCCCGACGGCAAGATCGCGTTCTCTTCATCGCGCAGCGGATATCCCAACATTTTTGTGGTCGATCAATCCGGCGGAAACCTTCACCGTCTGACGAATGATAACGGGCCCGATGTCGCTCCCACGTGGAATCGAAAGACGGGATCACAGATTGCCTTCGTCAGCGGACGCACCGGCCTGCCGCAGATCTACACGATGGAAGCCGACGGCACGAATCTCCAGCGCATTACCGATCAGGGCTATGCAGTCTCACCAAACTGGTCGCCTAACGGGCAGTTTCTGACTTTTTCATGGATGCGAAAGTACGGTCCAGGTGAACCCGGCTCCAACGATCTTTATCTAATGGATGTCGCGAGCAAGCAATGGGTACAGCTTACGCACGACTCAGGACGCAACGACTATCCCTGCTGGTCCCCCGACGGACGGCATATCATCTTTCAGTCGCATCGAACGGGCACCGACCAGATTTTCAC
>JBAWBE010000701.1:0-11526 GCA_049589635.1 Terriglobales bacterium | reverse complement strand
GGCTCTCACCGGGCTTTCAGCCCGATTCGGAATGACATTACTAATTGGTCGGGCTTGCGGCAGGACTGAAGTCGCGCCTTCCCGGTCGTGGCGCTACCAAATCGCTAGAGTCCGTGGAATCCCACCCTACGCAAAGTGCGCGAAGGATGGGGCACCCGCGGTTTGTGGTGGCGTCGGCGAACAGCAGGTTCCTCGACTGCGAAAGAGCATCCGCTGTCGCGGATCGTCTTTCTTCGCTCGGAATGACAATGTTTTTGTGAGTTGCGGCACGTCTGAAGTCGTGCCCTTTCAAAACTGTCGCTTATCGCAGCGCTGAAGCGCGGCGTTACCCAAAATCTTTTTGCGCTACCCAAAGTCTATTTGCGCTACCCAAAGTCTATTTGCCCTACCCAAAATCTATTTCCGTTTTAGGCATTTCCACAGGGCTTGCTCTCGGGACGTGACGGATGACCTTGCGGATGTGGTTAGGATTGAAATAGGCGGGCGAGTTGGGAAGGGCTCATAGGGATGCGAGCCAGACGCGCTATTCATTCGTCCGCAAGAAACGCGGACGATTCGCGAGGCTCGCTCAGGTCCTTCGGCTTCGCTCGGGACAGGCTTGCGGCGGGCAAACAGCGCCCGCCTCAGGATGACAGCGCGTTTCTATCCGGAGAATGAGGTGGGAGGCTTATGAGGAGGAAGGCGAGTCGGATGGCGGGCGGGAAACTGAAAGATTGCAAGGAGCGGGGAGAATGGGCCGAGCTTTATTTCATGATGCTGGCAGCGGGACAAGGAATGAAAGTCTCAAAGCCTTTTGGCGAGTCGGGGAGATACGACGTTGGAGTAGAAAATCAAAAGAGAGTGCTGCGGGTACAGGTGAAGTCCACGATCTACAAGCGGCGCAATGGGGAGTACAGCTTGAATGTGATGGGGCCGCAGCGGAAGAAATATGCTCCGGGGACGGTGGATTTTTTTGCGGTGCTGCTGATTCCGATTGATGACTGGTACATCATTCCGTTTGAGGTGATGGGGAGGAAGAATTCGAGTCTGCACTTTACGCCGACAAGTAAGCGGCAGAAGTATGGAGAGTATCGGGAGGCGTGGCATTTGCTGAAAGAAACTGGGCTGACGATTCAGGCTTGTGTGGATGAGGAGTGGGCGGAGGTGGACGCGCGGACAGCAGGTTCCCTTCGACTTCGCTCAGGGCAGGCTCTCGCTGCGCTCGCAATGACAGGTTTCTTAAAATGGTGAGAGGCGGGTGGCCTACGCTCGCGTGTTCGGGGTGGGCCGGGAGATCGAGGCCGAAAAGGAGAGGTCCAAAACTCAGGATGTATTTGAAGCTGCGCGGCTGCGCCGCCGTCTAACTGGGCCGGCCGAAGAACAAGACGTAGCCGTCAGGGTCGCAGATTTCGAATCCGCGAAGGCCGTCGCTCGTATCCCTGAGGCGCACGCTGAATCCTGCTCTGCTATCGGCAACTCGATGTTCGGAAAATCGAGCGGCAAACTCGCCGGCGAGCGCATCCGGATCTGGCGCGTAGACGAAGGCATCCCACCTCATATGGGGATGACGCTTGGGGTTCGGCAGCGGCGGCACGTCTTTCTCGGACTTGATGAAGATCTGCGCCCCGTCGCGGCCGATGATGGCGGAAAAAAGGGTTTCGATCCGGCTGCTGGAATCTGGTCTCAAAGCCAAGCTTGTCGCGGTAGAAAGCGATGGTTTTATCGACGCTGCTGACGATGAAGAACGGTGAAATTGCTTGTGTAGTCTAAAGCCGCTATGATTTTGCGGCGCTTGCGGCACGGCTGAAGCCGTGCCCTTTCAAAACAGATTCAAATTGCCCCCCCTAATTTGAGTAAGGAAGTCTGTTGAAGGTGTATACGTTGTATATATTATCGTATATACTATGTATCTATCATTAAAAGGGAGCGCTTATGCCGACAGCGGAGATTGTGAAGTGGGGAAATAGTTTAGCGGTGCGGATTCCGAAGCCAGTGGCAGAACAGGCCGGAGTGGAGGAGGGCGATCCTATTGTGATTGAAGCCGCGAAGGGACAGATCAGCCTGCGCCCGAAGCTGAGAATTCCTTCGCTGAAGGAACTGGTAGCGCAAATCACGCCGGAGAACCGGCCTGGCGAAATCGCGACGGGGGCGGAACGTGGAAAAGAGAGAGTGGATTGGTGAGACGCTCGGCGAACGCATACGTCCCGCGCGCGGGCGATATTGTGTGGCTTGACTTCGACCCGCAGGCGGGACGAGAGCAGGCCAAGCGGCGTCCGGCTCTGGTTGTGACTGAGCAGAGTTACAACCGAGCCAGCGGACTTGTTATCGTTTGCCCGCTCACCAGCCGCCGCAAGCCTTATCCGTTTGCGTTGCCTGTAGATATCGACAAGATTGAAGGGGCGGTGCTGGTGGATCACGTGAAGAGCGTGGACTGGTCGGCGCGCAAAGCGGTGTTTCATTCCAAAGCTGATCCGGCTCTTTTGGCGAAGGTGCGAGGTTACGTGGGAGTTTTGTTGGGGATTCGCTGACGGGGGACTATAGCCGAGTTTATTTTGGTTGCTCCGAGTGAGAGTAAGAAAAATTATTGGATAGAGACCTTAATTTGCGAGGACGGCTACACGCGCCGCGCCGTAGAGTCCGGCGTCGCTGCCGAGCTGGGCACGGGTGATGATGGTTTTGCGGATGGTGCTGGATTCTTGTTGGAGGGAATCGCCAGATTCTTCCGGGCCGTTTTCTTGTTGTGAGGAATCGTTCGTCCTCAGAGAATTTTCTGGAGCGGTTGCGGAGTAGACCAAAGATCGGGCACGGAGTTCCTCGAACATGGCGGGAGCGTAGGCATCCCAGGCGCTGACGACGCCGCCGCCGATGACATACATGTCGAGATTCAAGATGTTGACGATGCCAGCGAGCATGATGCCGAGATAGCGCCCGAAGGTGCGGAAGATGCGGCGGGAGGGTTCGTCGCCTTGCATGGCGAGGTTGTAGATCGACTGCGCGCCGAACTCGGGATCGGAGGATGCGGCTTTGGCGAGCGCCGGCGCATCGCCTGTGGCGATCGCTTCTTTCGCCATGCGCAGGAGGGCGCTGGCGGAGGCGTAACGCTCGGCGCATCCGCGATTGCCGCAGCCACAAGGAACGCCCTCGGGTTCGAGGGTGACGTGGCCGTACTCGCCGGCCATGCCGTTCATGCCGTGCCAGATTTTCCCGCCAAGCACGATGCCGCCGCCGATTCCTGTGCCTAGCGTAACCACCGCCATATTCGGCACGCCACGGGCTGCGCCTAGCCACTGCTCTCCGAGGGCGGCGACGTTGGCGTCATTTTCCAGGACGACTGGAGCGTTGAGCCGATGCTCGATTTCGTTACGCACGGGATATTCCTCGAAGCCGGGAAGGTTGGCGGATTTGCGCAGCATTCCGGTGTGCAGGTCGACGATGCCGGGGATGCCGACGCCCGCGCCAAGGAATTTTCCTTCCTGCTGATATTTTCCGGAGAGCTGCCGGATAGCGTCGCACATTTCCGTGATGACGTGGTTTGGGCCAAGAGCGGTCTTGGTGCCGAGAGTGACTTTTTCGAGAAGCTGTCCGTCGCCGCTGACGGCGGCGATGCGCAGGTTGGTGCCGCCGAGATCGACTCCGATGGAAAAATCGGGCATGGCTTAGGAATAGCAGAATTGAGGGCAGAAATGCACTCTGATTTCAATTGCCGATTGCCGATTTCCAATTGCCGATTTTAAAAACACGAAATCCGGTACCTGATGGTCGTCGTCCGCTAAGGGGGTCGCGCCGGGTTTTTTCAATTGGCAATTGGCAATTTGGCAATCGACAATTGCTTTTCATTTCTGGCATTTTGGGCAGTAGTGGCTGCTGCGGCCGGCGATGACGATTCGCTTGATGGGAGTTTTGCAGACCAGGCAGGGCTTGCCTTCGCGGCCGTAAACGCGGTGTTTGAACTGGAAGTATCCTTCTTCGCCGTTGGAGTCGACGTAGTCTGAAATGGAGGAACCTCCGGCGGTGATGGCTTCACGGAGAACTTTCTGTATTGAGGAGAATAGCTTGGCGAGTTGATCGCGGGTAAGCGTGGCGGCGCGGCGGCGGGGACGAATTTTGGCGCGGAACAAAGATTCGTCGGCGTAGATGTTTCCGACTCCGCGGAGAAGTTTCTGGTTGAGCAGGGCGCTTTTGATGGGAGTCTTGCGTCCGCGGAACAGGGCGATGAAATGCTCAAGATCGGCTTCAAGAGGCTCGACCCCGGCCGCGTCGAAATCTCCGGAGGCGGCGACACTTAGGCGGCCGAAGCGTCGAGGATCGACAAAGCGAAGCTCGCGGCCAGAGGCGAGCTTTGCTATTGCGTGCGTGTGTTTGACGATTTCTGATTGCGGATCGCAGAGTTGGAGGCGGCCGCTCATGCCGAGGTGGACGATGAATTGAGTTGTAGCTTTGGCGTCGGATGGTTTCAGCGGGGCTTTCGATTTACGACCTTTAGCGGGCGAGGGTGCCCGCTCTACATCTTTACGGGCGAGGTCGAAGACAATGTGTTTGCCGACGCGGCGGACGGCGAGGATGCGCGTGTGCTCCAAAGCAGATGCGATTTCTGGCGCGGGAGATTTTAGGGGTTCTGGCTTCTCGCCGAGCCAGATGGATTCGATGACGTCTCCGGAAATGCGCTGATTGAGGCCGCGGGCGATGGTTTCAACTTCGGGGAGTTCGGGCATGCCTTGTCAGTTTACAAGGGCGCGGCATAGAGCGACCACGGGGCTAGAGCCCTTAATCATAAACGCAGGCTTGAACGCGGTGCTGGGAGCGCTGCGCCACCCAAAGGCGGCTGTGCCGGCTTTTGTGGTTCCCACTTCTCGCAAAGGAGGCGAGAAGTGGGGCACCCGTCCATGAGATGGCCTAGTCTTTCAACGGGACTACGGCCTGGCCATCGCGGCAGAAGGTGGCGACTTTTTGCAGGTCGCCGTTGGCGAGGGGCAGGGTCATGACGGGCCCGTAGCAGTAGACGGCGTGGCCGGTGGCGGCGAAGTACCAGCGTCCGCCTTTGGAGTGTTGCTCCATGTGGCCGGTGGGAAGGCGTGGCGGCGGCGTAGGGTTCGCCGCCGTCATGCTGAACGTGGTGCTCGGCGTCAAACAAAGCGCCGTAATGAACAACAAGGCTAGGGTCAGGGCCTTCATGGTGAATCTCCTGCTAATGTCCGCGAGTTTCGTTGCCGTCTGAAACTCGCGTGTTGCAAACAATTCTTAAAAACAAACAATTCTTAAAACCTGGGCTAAAGCGTAATCAATTCGCGGCGCTGATCTCCTAAGTCCGAAGCGGGCATGGGTGGAACCTGAGTTTCGGGTTCTGCACTCTTGCCGGCTCGGCTTGGAGAATGGCGCCGCGGTACCTGGGTTGACGGAGTTTGGGTTGACGGAGTTTGCGCGTGGCTCAACGGGGTCTGGGTAGAAGATCTCTTTGTCTGGCTTTGGGTCTGGCTCTGGGCCTGGCTTTGGGTCTGGGCCAGTTTGTCGGCAGCCAGCTTGTCAGATAGTGCTCTGCCCTTCAGAGCCCAAAGTTGCCGGCTGTCGCTAAGCAACACATGAATCAGATTTCGTTGGGATTGGATGGTCGAGCCTTGCTCGACGATGAGCAAAGTCATCAAACCGTAAGAAGCCATAAAAACCACTGTAAGCAGCGGCAGTAGAGTTCGTTTCTTCTTTGCAACCAGAACCGGCTTTGCATCCACCACCAACCTCACCGCTGTGTTACCGAACAAATTAGTCAAGCGCCACCCCAGGCTTTGCCCCGCTATAGCAGGCGTAAGGGAGAATGCAGCTTGTGAGCCAATAGCAGGGAGACAGGATCGGATTGAAACAGTTTGGGTTAGCGTGAGTACAAGCCGCGCGGATGGCCGGTGCAAGTGCAATTCGATGCACATTTTGAGCAAGGGGAATTGCCGGGATGAGGTACCCGACAGCTCGACTTTACGCGGCCCGTTGCGCTCTGGTCAGCCGGATGGAGCTGTGGAAGGGCGCTCTTCTTCAGTTGCGCCTGCTTGGGTTGCGCCCGCTTGCGTGGTTCCCACTTCTCGCAAAGGATGCGAGAAATGGGGCACCCCGCTGAGGACTACGCTTACTTTCCGCCGAGCAGGAGTTTGGCGATGGTCGCCAGTTGCATGTTGGAAGTGCCTTCGTAGATCTTGCCGATCTTGGCATCGCGCCAATATTTTTCCACGGGATAATCTTTAGTGAAGCCGTAGCCGCCGTAGATTTCGATGGCGAGGGAAGTGACGCGCTCGGCTACCTGCGAGGCGAAGAGCTTGGTCATGGCGGCTTCTTTTACGAAGTTCACTCCCGCGTCCTTCATGCGAGCGGCGTTGTAGACCATGAGGCGGGCGGCTTCGATCTCGGTGGCCATCTGGGCGATTTGGAACTGGATGCCCTGGAAATCGGCGAGCACTTTGCCGAATTGTTTGCGCTCCTGTACATATTTGGTGGCGAATTCCCAGGCGCCGCGGGCTACGCCGATCATTTGGGCGCCGATGCCGATGCGGCCTTCGTTCAGCGTTTCGATTGCGATCTTATAGCCTTTGCCGGGCTCGCCGAGAATGTTTTCCTTGGGCACACGGCAATCTTCGAGAATCAGTTCGCAAGTGGATGAGGCGCGGATGCCGAGCTTGTCTTCCTTTTTGCCGACGGTGAATCCGGGAAAATCTTTTTCGATTAAGAATGCGGTGATGCCTTTGTATCCCGCCGACAGATCGATGGTGGCGAAGAGGACGAATAGTCCGGATTCCTTGGCGTTGGTGATCCACAGCTTGCGGCCGTTGATGACGTAGTCGCTGCCTTTGAGTTCGGCGCGGGTCTGCAGGGCGAAGGCATCGGAGCCGGAACCGGCTTCGCTGAGCGCGTAGGCGCCAACGGTGTCGGCAGCCATCTTCGGCAGGTAGCGCTTTTTCTGTTCAGCGCTGCCCCAGCGTAGGAGCGCGTTATTGACCAGCGTGTTTTGCACGTCGACCACAACGCCCGAGGAAGCATCGACGCGGGAGAGCTCCTCGACCGCGAGAATGGCTTCGAAAAACTTGGCTCCGCCGCCGCCATATTGTTCGGGAATTTCGATGCCCATCAAACCGAGGTGGAAGAACTCATGGATAAGATTCTTTTCGAAGACGCCCTTCTCATCCATCTCTTTGACCAGGGGCCGAATTTTGTCGTCGGCGAATTGGCGGATATTGTCGCGAAAAAGGATTTCGTCTTCGGTGAGCGTGGTCAGGGGCGCGGGAACGGCGGACTGGAGGGTCTCGGGCATATGAATACCTTCGGGCGGAGGAATGGCAAACTTGTAATTTTAGCACTGTTGACGGCTACTAATATGGGCTGACAATCTGGAAATATTCGACATTGTGGGCTGTCTCGTTTAGGACGGCAACAGCTTTGTGACTGGAATGCCAGGATTCGTTTTTTGTGTCAAAACTCCTCTTGCACAGCGGCTGGTGCAGGACTATAGTCCTCGGCGAATGCAAGACTTGGGTCCCGATTGGTCTCATGGGGGAGAGAGATTCGGGACCCTTTTACTGGTGGCGTCATTCAGACGCAGGCCTTTCTCGATTCCGAATTGCGCGTCAAAGCGGCGCGTTCCCGAGGAAAAATTCCAGAACAGCGTCGAAAGATTCAGGCCTAAGCTTGAGGGCTCGGCTTAATCTTCAATAAGTTTTCAATGTTGCTATGCGTTAATCTCTCGAGATCCGCGGGATCGAGGATCTTTGCCAGGCGATCCAGAAAAGCGCGGCCGGTGGTGTTCGAACTGAAAGGATAGTCAACGGAAAACGAAATGCGGTCGATGCCCAAAACTTCCAGCGCGCAGCGGAATGGCGGCTGCGTGAAATATCCGCTGGTGGTGATGTGAATATTCGACTGGAAGTATGCCGACACAGGCTGGCGCAGATGCGGCGACGCCTGGGAGAGAATTCCGCTGGAGCGAGCGAGAGCATAGGGCAGGCCTTCGCCCATGTGACCGATGATGAGTTGTAGATCGGGCAGGCGATCAAAAATTCCAGAAACAATTAGGCGAAGAGTATGCAGTGCGGTTTCGGCATGCCATCCCCAGCCGGCGATGGAGAGGAGCAGGCCAAGGTCGCCGGGAAGGCCTGAGAAGTAGGCTTGACGAACCGCCTTCGGCGGCGGGGATGGGTGCAAATAAATGGGAATCCGAAGCGCCGCGGCGGCTTCGAGAACAGGAAAGAACCGGGCATCGTCGAGAAAAAGGCGGCCGGTCGTGCCGTTGAGAAGAACTCCATAGAAACCAAGTTGTGTGATGCAGCGGTGTAATTCCTGAATGGCCGTTTGAGGATCCTGAAGAGCAAGAGTGGCGAAACCACCGAGGCGTGTGGGATGCGCTTTTATGGCGGCGGCGAGTTCGTCGTTGACGTCGCGGGCCAGGGACGTGGCAACGGCGGCGTCGAGTGCGTCGAAACCCATGGCGGCCAGCGAGAGAACCTGAACGTCGATTGCGGCCTCGTCCATTGCTGCGATGCGGTTGGAGCCTAGGTCAAGAAGTTTCGGCTGAAGCTGAGCGATGGGCGGAGGAACGTGGCCGCCGCGGCCTCCAGTGGCGCGGAGAAAAGATTCGGTGACAAAGTGTTCTTCAATCGTGATGGTGCGCATGGGTTTTCGTTGTGTGAATCGGCTCTGTGGTTGGGTAGAGATTCCGGATTATGCTCTGCAGAGAACGTTAGCCTCGAACCAGCAGAGGCGCTCGAAGTGCGAAGTGTGATCGCCTCGACTTCCCAAGAAACGGAGTCACGAGATAGCATTCAAGGCTCAAAGGTTTGGCTGTGGAGAATATACCAGCGAGGACTCAATGGCTCATGGCGAGGCGGTGAAATCTGCGAGTTCTTCCAAGCTGGTGATCCGAAACATCGGTTTGCTGCTCAGTGGAGACCTGCAGCATCCGATTCTCGATGCCGACACTGTGATCGCTAACGGCGACCGAATCGCCGCGGTCGGCAAAGAGGCAGATTTGGATACGTCGTCGGCTACGGTTACCGTCGATGCCAAGGGCACAGCTCTCGCTCCGGGGCTAATCGATAGCCACGTGCATCCGGTGTGCGGAGACTGGACGCCACGGCAAAATCAATTTGGTTGGATCGACAGTTATCTTCACGGCGGCGTGACCACAATGATTTCCGCCGGCGAAGTACACACGCCTGGACGGCCTAAAGATATTGTTGGCCTGAAGGCGATGGCGATCTTCGCACAACGTGTGTTTCATTCCTTTCGCCCTGGCGGGGTCAAGATTTATGCGGGAGCTCCGGTCATTGAACATGGCATGGTGGAAAGTGATTTCAAAGAACTGGCTGCGGCTGGGGTCAAGTTTTTGGGCGAAGTTGGCCTGGGCAGCGTGAAAGACGGCAAGACTGCGCGGCAAATGGTGCTGTGGGCGCGGCAGCATGGAATCCAGAGTACGATCCACACGGGCGGGCCTTCGATTCCAGGATCAAGCCTGATCGATAAAGACATGGTGTTGGAAACCGATGCTGACGTGATTGGGCACGTGAATGGGGGGCACACGGCGCTTCCCGACGATCAGATTATTGCGCTCTGCGAAAAATCCACTCGCGCGCTGGAGATTGTGCACAACGGTAACGAACGCGCCGGATTGCTTGCCCTGCGCACGGCCAAAGAACTGCGTCAGTTGGACCGAGTGATTCTCGGTACCGACTCACCGGCAGGATCTGGCGTGCAGCCGCTCGGGATCTTTCGCATGATTGCGCTACTTGCGTCTTTGGGGGAAATTCCGGCGGAAATCGTAATTTGTTTCGCTACCGGGAATACAGGCAAGATGCGCAACCTCAATTGTGGAGTGATTGCGCCGGGGCGCGAAGCCTCATTCGTGCTTATGGATAAAGCGCAGCACTCAGCGGGCAAGGACCTGCTCGACAGCATACAAAAGGGAGATCTTCCCGGCATTGGGATGGTCATCACGGACGGCGTGGTGAGCACGCAGCGCAGCCGGAATACGCCACCGGCGACGCGCGTTCCTGAAATTGTGGCTCAGTAAGGATTATGAGGACACGACTAACGCAGACCGTCTTCCCCTTTGATTTGATCCTTGGTGAGTCCGCCGACGCGGGGAATAGGCCGTCCGGAATCGGTCACGGCGATTGCGACCATAATCTCGTTCGCGCGCGGCGCATCGCTGATTCGAATTTCCATTCCGTCGAAGTGACTGCGAACATAGGCGGCGTCTTTGTGCCCGAGAGGAATTTCGAGCGCCACACCGAGACCACCGCGTTTTTTGGAGGACGGAATCAGCGCCGCTCCCTTGCCCAACACGCGCCGCACCGGTGTGCCCAACTTCGGATGCAGGATTGCGGCCGCATGCTCGAGCTCGCCATTTTCCCCCACTGCTGCCGCCTTGCCGTAGCTTTCGGCTGACGGTCCTGGAATGCCCAATGCCGCGATGGCTCGTTCGGTGAGGAGATCGCCGAGCTCTTCGCCGATTGTCATCAGCTCGGTCAAGTCCTCTACATATCTTCCGGCGTAGGGATTTTCTATCACGGCAACGGCTGCTGCTTTTCGCGTGGGCGGATTGATGGAGCGACCCATCTCCAGGCGCGTCTCTTCGACGAAGGTCACGATCTTACGGATCTTTGTTTGGAAACCACCACCCCCGGAATCAGCGCTCATCGCAGTCCATCCTCTCCTTTAATCTCAGAAGCTTTCAGGCCTCCGCTACGCGCATGGATGCGCGGTCCGGTGGTCATTACGAGAGCGAGCAGGATTTCATCCGCGCGCGGAGCATCGGTGATGCCAATTTCCATCGAGTCGAAATGACTGCGTACATAGGAAGCGTTGACGTGTGTGATGGGTACGTCGAGCCGCGTGCCGGGACCGCCAACTTTCTTGGTGGAAGCAACAATCGCTTTGGCGCCGCCCAGGATCTCGCGCATGGCGTAGCCTCCCGGAGCATGCCAGAGCGCGCCGTGTTCGATTTCTCCCGCGGAGCCAACGATCGCTCCTTTTCCATAACCTTCGACCAGTTTGGGATCGCCGCCCAACGCAAGCACAATTTTGCGAGCCATTTCGAGGCCGAGAGGTTTCAGGTCGTCCATGAATGCTTCGATCTTTTCCACGTAGGCGCCTGCATATGGATTTCGGATCACGGCCAATGCCGCCACGCGTTTTAGCGGCGTTGGCGCGACGGGGCCGCCTTCGTGGAAAATTTCTTCCAGCATGAGAAGGTTCTTGCGGAGTTGAACCTCAGGCATGAACGAGTCTCCTGTGGTTTGCTGTGGACTCTTTCAATAGCGACTGTGCGGGTGCGCCGACGATTCGTGTTTCTCCCTGCAGGTGGAGCGCGGCTGCGCAGATCAGATTCTCGGCCTGCAGATCGGCCGCGACAGTTGCACCTGCGTCCAGCGCGTGCTGAACTTCTGCGAGACTTAATTGAGCGACTGATTGCGTAACCAGCCGCTCGCCGAGATCGCTATCGGGAGCGAGTTCGCAGGCTGGCGCACGAACAATTTTCTTGCTTCCGGGAAGGTCCACTGCATTGGCGATGATGGTCGC
>JBAWBE010000700.1:0-11377 GCA_049589635.1 Terriglobales bacterium | reverse complement strand
TCTTCCACTTATGAGCCGTCGGCGGCAGTCATTGCGAGCGGCTTTACATGGGCTCCCGCCTACACCACATGTTGGTTTTTCCGCCGAAGGGGATGAGAAGGAGCCGATCAGTGCGCTCTCAACGCCGAGAAGAAGAGATGCGGCGTGAGTTGGTTGAATGGGAGATGCGCAAAGCGCATCTCCCGAACGTGCATTTTGTCGCAACTACCAGGTTGTGAGCGATTCCCGGTTCGAATATTCCTCGATGAGAGCGCCCGCCACAGAAGTGTCTAACTGATGTTGTACTCCCGCAACCGCGCCCCATGCAGGTTTCGGGATGGTCGACCAAGCGAGGCCGCCGATATACATCGTCTGGCCGTCGATCGTCAGAGTTCCAAATCTCAGGTAGCTGTTGGGGTCGCTCGACGGAGCGAAGGTCAGGGGAATCTGTTGGTATCCGGCTGAGGTCACGCGCTGGAAGAAATACACCGCGTGATGCCAGGCGCCGGTCGAAAAGCGGCACGGCGAGAGACTGGAGGTGACCCATGTTAAACGCGATCCGCCCGGCAGCCAGAAATCCCAGGCGTTCTTTGCGTAGTCGCATTGCGATCCAAACATGAACTCGTGCATGCCATCGCTCAACGGCACGGTCTGGAACATGTCAAATTCCATCGCCTGCACATTGTTCGACTGGGTCGAGTTTGGAATGTAGAACCAGAACTCCCACAGATAGTTTGTGGAACTTTCGAGCGCTTGCGGATCGTTGTACTTCCAATAGAAGAGGCTGTCGTCATACTGGCAGGTGCCGTTCATGACGAAATGCTGGCCGGGTCCGGGCGCGTTCTCGGTATTTGGATCGGAGCTGTTGACGAACGAGCCGAGGCTGCCGTTGTTGCACTTGCCGCCGACGTCGGGATTGTTGTCGACGATCCATGACTCGCCATCGATCCCGCTGAGGCGCTGCGCGTATACCGGAGGATTCGGCGGGGCAAATCCGGTCACGTTGATCTGATAGGAGTGTGATGTGTAGTTGGTATGGGCGTCCCAGGCCTTCACGTACAGGCTGTGCGGACCCGGAGGCAGCATAATCCACGCGTCAGCCGTAGTAGCGAAATTTCGGAAGACGTTCTGGCCATCGACATAGACGACGTATCCGGTAATCGGACTGAGGTCCTCGGCGGTAGCAGCAACATGAATCGGAGAAGTCAGATTCGTCGTGCCGCTAGGCGAAAGTCCCGGGGATTGAATTGCAATGGAGGTAACTTGGGCGTTCGCTAATGTAGCGCATCCCACATAAAGAGACGCGCACAGGACAAATTGCAGGACGGAGCGGATTGGCGGATGATTCGACTTGGAATCGCCCGTGAATGGACGACCCGCGACTGACAGGAGAACTCGCAACATTTGCCTCCAGGGCCCTTCGCTGTCTTCTGACCTGAATGAGGACTGAACACAATCTGGGCAGTTGCATCTTTTAGGAACTTATCGTGGAAAATACAGTAGTTACCGTATTGACGCAATTGCTCCATTGGTGACCTCCTTTGGTGTTTTTGTTCGTAGCTTGCCCGACTGACGATAGATCGAGAAAGGTATAGGCGAGCAAATTTGGTTATGTGAATACAAATGCGCGCTGGGCGGTTACACTTCGGCGAGTCGAACGTAGAGAAGAATTTTGGGGGAATTACTGCTGTTGAGGAGGCTCTGGTACGGGTGGCTTCGGGGTTTCGGGCGTGTTGGGTGAATTTGTCGCTGGAGAGGCACCCATGTCTACCTTGCTACCGTCGCGGCGTTTCAGTTCAACTGGTCCGCCAATTCGGTGTCTGGCTTCGCTGTTGACTTTGATGACAGTTGAAACTTCACCTCCGCTGGCGTCGGCGACGGATGACAACTTCGAACCTTCCGCTGACGGACGGGTTGCAATGCCTACTCGATCATTCGATCCGCCGGCTTCGCGCGCCTGGCGATAGAAGTCCTCGGCGCTCTCGAGATCGCCATCTCTCTCAGCCATGAATCCCTGGTTATTCAGGGAAAACGCATTGTCTGGCCCTAGGCGATAGGCCTGTGAGAAGTAATCCCGCGCCTCACGCCAATCGTTGCGATTCACAGCGGCGACGCCGCGGAGATTCAGCAGCGTGACTTGCGCTTCGTCACTTTGCAGGCTTTTCATGTGCTTGCGGAGTCGATCTCCGCTGGACCTCGCCATGTCGCTGACGGGCTTTCCGCGCCACGCGCCATTCATGGTCACAATCACCGACTCTTCTACATGCGCGTTGGCGGCTGCGTTGTAATATTTCAATGCGTCGCCATATTCGCCCTGCGATTCCCTGGCAACGCCCATGTTGTTCAGCGTGAATGCGTTTTTCGGGTCGAGTGCCAGGGTTTGCTGGAGTAGCGTGTCCGCTTCGCGCACGCGGCCCTGCGACAACAGTCCGACTGCTCGGACGTTGGCGCGATTGATCTCCATAGGGATGTCATGGAACGTGCTGATTGCGCTTTGCAGAGACTCGCCTTTCAGTTCTTTTATGCTCGCGCGGTCGATTCGTGCCTCGGTCGATTGTGCAGCGGCCATGGCATAGAAATTTTGTGCGCGTTCGACCTGACCCTCAAGTTCGGAGACATAGCCAAGGTTATTCAGCGTGAATGGGTCTGTGGGATCGTAGAGATAAGCCTTGTAGAAAAGAGATTTGGCCTTACTGAAGTGACGCTTATTGATCTCATCGACGCCTTCGCGATTCAGGCGCTGAACGGGGGTTAACTGGCTGCGCTTTGGGATCGTGATTTTGATGTCCCCGGCGTAGACAAGCGGCGCGATCGCCGTGACCATAAACGTCGCTACGAGTACGGTTCGTTTCCACGCGTTGTTCTCGCGAATTCCCATTCGGCTCTCCTACAGAATCCAAACCGGTTTTTGGCGCTTTTCGCGACCTTCCCCGGCCTTTCTTGGATGCGTAGCGATGCCTGAATGCTGCCTGTTTCAGGGGTTTTCCCGGACTACCCTGCCGGCTGGCGAAGCATCCAAAGATCTGCTCCAGCCTAGGCTGCTTTCGCTGGACTGCATCTCGTGGAGGAGTTCTTGAGTCGATTTCTATTCCGTGCGCTCGCTTTGGCCGTGTTCGTTCCCATCGGTTGTTCATGGGCCCAGATTGCGTCTTCCTCGGCGCTCCTGGCAAAAGATGGATCGGCAGGCTCGAACGCCAGCTCGAACAATATCAGTCCGAATCCGGTAGAGCTGAATAATCAGGCGCCGCGCGTGGCGCCCGATTTGCCGCCTCAGCCGAAGGGGAAGACCACTCTGCTGGGAGGAAAGATTCGCATCGTCGATCATGTTCGTGATCGGGTCGTTCTCGACATTTTTGGCGGTGGACACATGACTGTGCTCTTCGATGAGCGCACACACATCTTCCGCGCCGATCAACAGGGATCGTTTGACGATCTGAAAGATGGCGAGCGCGCTTACGTCGACACGACGCTCGATGGAAAAGACATTTTCGCGCGCAATATTCGCGTGTTGCCCGCAGCTCCGACTGGACAAGGCAATGGACAGATCGTGGACTACGATGCGACGCGAAGGGAATTGACTCTGCGCGACACGCTTTCTCCGCGGCCAGTGAAGATGCGACTGATGGCAGGCGCAACAATTGTGCGGGGCGAAGAGGCCGCGACTCCCGCGGACCTGCAATCCGGAACGCTGGTGACATTGTCATTCGTTCCCGGCAGCGATAAGCAATCAGATCGACAGCCGCTGGTGAGCCAGGTTTCGATTCTCGCTTCGCCAGGAGCGACCTTCTTTTTCTCCGGACAAGTCACATTTCTTGATCTGCATCGCGGGCTGGTCGTGATCGTCGACCCGCGTGACAACAAGAGCTATGAGGTTTATGTCGATGCGAACGATCATGAGCTTGCGCGCAAGATTCAGGAAGGGGCTGACGTGATGGTCGAAGCTCGCTTCAACGGGACACATTATGAAGCGCGAAATGTGACCGTGAATTCCGGAGGGGATAAACAGAAATAAAGTCGCAATCATAACTTTAGCGAATTTGGACGCCAGGCATTTGAGGAATAAGGAGTTGCCGCTAAGGTCTTATTAAAGTTACTGTTCGACGCCTGTGAATTTTTTCGCCAGCTTTTTATTCTAGCAATCCTATTAACGACAGTGTTTGAATCCCTCGTCAGCAGGGCGAGGGTCGAAGCCAGCCTGGTTTGACCATTCTTTTAACACTTCCATGACAATTTTTGAATTTTGATCCTCTACAGTTTTCAGGCCGCTGATAATACGCTAAAGTGGGTGCTCGAAAAGCGGCCTTGGGCGCGACTTTTCGCGGATCTTCGAAATGTGCTCAATGCGTGTCGGCTCATGCCGGGGAAAAGGGGATCGAAAGTTTCCATGAAAGAGATCGGATTGGAAGAGTCCAGACTACAAAGCGTGATGGGGAAGGCCGCGCTGGTAGCGGTGATCGCGATAGCGATGACCATGTCGTTCGCCTCAAAGGTTTGTCGAGCGCAGGAGGTGAGCGTACTGCACTCGTTCACTGGCCCGAAGGATGGTGCATATCCGGATGGGATTCTCGCGGCGGACCCCGCCGGGAACCTTTACGGAACGACGCAGATCGGCGGCGTGTACGGCGCAGGAACGTCGTATTTGATGCGGCGGGGAACGCTTATGCGACAGTGTCGAGCGGCGGGGCTAACGGTCTCGGGGCGGTGATTGAACTTAGCCCACCGGCGCAGGGCACAGGAAAGACGTGGACTGAGAAGGTTTTGTACAGCTTTGCCGGGGGCAGCGACGGCGCGATTCCCTTTGGCGATGTGGTATTCGATACGGCGGGCAATATTTTTGGAACGACATCGATCGGCGGAAAGACTCATATCGGATGCCCTCCCGCGAAGGGCTGCGGCACGATTTATGAGTTGTCGCCGGCCGGCGGCGTGTGGAACGAACGCGTAATTCACGCTCTGACAGATGCTTTTGGCGAGGGCGCCGAACCGCGAGCCGGGCTGGTGATCGACGCGGCTGGGAATTTATATGGGACGACGTATGAGGGCGGGAATAATCTGTTCTGCGGCGGAATGGGTTGCGGAGCGGTTTTTGAATTGCTGCCACCTGTGAAGGGGAAGCATTGGCGGTATAAGAATTTGATCGACTTCAATGCCATCGATGGTGCGTTTGTGCGCGGACCTTTGACATGGAGCGCGACTGGCGCGCTGTTTGGGACGACGCTTTTCGGCGGACAACACGATGCTGGCGTTGTTTATTCGTTTACGCAGGAATCGGGACCCTGGAAATTTCGGGTTGTGTACAACTTCGATGGCATCGACGGGTTGCAGCCGGCGGGGAATCTGGCGTTCAACAAGTCGGGCAATATTTACGGCGCGACTTATGAGGGCGGAACGAACGATTGGGGAGCTTTGTTTGAACTGGTTCCGAACGGCGATGTGTGGACGGAGAATGTGCTCTACAACTTTGTCGTCAGCGGGAAAAAGACCGGAGCTGGGCCGCTCGCTGGGGTTACTCTTGATTCGGCTGGTGACCTTTATCTGACGACGAATCAAGGTGGGGATTTGCAGGCCTGCCAGCCGAATGCGGGGTGCGGGACGGTGATTAAGTTTAGCGGGCAGTGAAGTTGCAGTCAGATTGCGCTCGCTAGTAATTAGGGCATCTCGAGGACTGGTTGCGGCCGTTCTTTGGCCCCTTCCGGGGCTGAGATCCAATCCATGTTGATCAACCCGTGGCTCGCGCCGTGGGGCTGCATTCTTACGCCGATCCGCGGCTCCAGCGAGAAATTTTGGACTGCAAACCGGGTTAATCCGGGTTTAGTTCGTCCTGGCGCGGGGGCAGGGCTGGGATTTCGGGGCGACCTTTGTCGCGCCAGAAGGCTCGGAAGCATTCGCCGTCGTTTTTGGGGTGCCAGGTTGTGCCGTCAGCGTAGGTGATGGCGATTGGGACGAAGACCCATCCCATAACGGACTGCGCGCTGGCTGCGGCATAGGCGGGCTTTTCGATTGTCTTTTCGCCATTTGCAGGGATCTCATTTAGGGACCAATTGCTGTCGAAGGGACGGCGTAGATCCTGTGGCGCTAGAAAGTGTTCGGAGGTTAGGGTCAGACTCTTGATCGGCTTGTTAGTTGCGTTTTTCACGGTCAACGTGAATTTGCCCGTGGTGTTCCAGAAGTCTCCGGTGGGAAATTTTACGGGGCAAGATGGATTGGGCGGCGGATAGATGGTGTAGATGGACATCATTCCGGCTTCCATGTGATCGCCTACATGGCAATGCAACATCCATGAACCGGGATTGTCGGCCAACATGTCGACTGTCTTCATGCTACCGGGCAATAGCTCAATTACATCGGTGTTAGTTGTGCCAGTGCTGACCGTCTTGCCGTGCCAGTGCGGACTATGCAGGTCCTTTTCGTTGCCCATTCCGAGCAAGTACCATCTTACTTTGTCGCCTTGCTGCATCATTAGTCCGGGTAGGTTGCCAAAGATGTAGCCGTTGATGGCGTAGAAGAAGCCATCGGTCTGGCCGGCTAACTGGTCGAAGATCATAAAGGACGCGACGAATTCGCGATCGACATCTTTGGGCGTGCCGTCGGGACGAGCTTTGCCTTTCGCGGTAATGATGATCGGACCCATCAGTCCGGCGTTGGTTTCGCTGTCTTCATCCACGTGGCCGTGATACCACCAGACGACCGAACTGAGCTGTCCAGAGCCGGGTCCGCTGCCTTGATCGGCGAACCAGTGATAGATGAACCGATGTCCCGTGGCGACCAGGCCTCCCCTGCCAGTTGGCAGGTAGTAGCTGCCTTCATCATTTTTGTCGTAACGCAGGCCGTGGGGATGCATGTCATGGAGACGCTGGCCGCGGTTGAGAAATTCGACTACGAATTCGTCGCCAACTTCTCCGCGGATTACGGGGCCGAGGATGCCGAGCCATTCGGGCTGCGGCTTTTTAGTGGTGAACGTCGAGTCGGTGTATTCGAAGTAACGGGTCTTAGGCCAGCGCGTGTGGCCGAGCCAAGGCAGGGCTAGAGGTTCGGCGGTGAGAAGGTTCTGGCCGCTGGGCGCGAAATCCCAGGTTACGTCTTCGGCGGCGATGTAGTAGTGGCGGGTGGTGGCGTGGCAGAGCGGGACACTGCACGGTAGAACCAGAGCACACCATAACAGAGCACACCAGCACACCCGGCTGGACGAAAGGCGCTTTGGAATTCCCACGATCCTATTATCACATTCGAGGATCGTTCGGTGGCATGGGTCGATAATGTTTGCTGGGATAGCGAAGCCCCAGGTGCGCCGATCACTTGGCGCTAATCCCTGGGGCACCCTCGCTTGGACGAGTTGAACTTCCGTCCTTTTGCAGACCAATCAAATTGTGCCGCGCTGTGCGCGCGTTTTCACTTTCCCCTTAACTTCGAAGTCACACGGGCCGGGTGCCCGTGGCTCCATTTTCTGTCTATGGCGGAGGGGGATTCAGGCTGCATGTTCCGCCCATGTTCTGTTTTGGGGGAGTGGGTGGTGTCGCCCACGGGACATTGACGAAGTCGAAGAACTCGGTCATGTCGAACTGGGCGGCGTCGCGTTTCGTGAGAGCCGGGACGTTAAAGCGGGTTTCGATCAGCTTCAACACAGCGGTCGCATCGGCGACGGTGTGGGATACATAATTTTTCTTGGTGAAAGGCGAGATCACTACAAGTGGAATGCGGTAGCCGGTGAAGACGAAATCACAGGTCGGACCGGTGCCTGTGCCGTTGTTGCAGATATCGCCGGCGCGCAGATCCTGCGGCGTGATGCCATCGGGACTGGGCATGGGTTGCGGCGAGACATGATCGTAAAGACCGCCTGCCTCGTCATAGGTGAAGATCATCGCCGAATCTTTCCAGCTCGGGCTTTGCATCAGGGCAGTCATCAAGCCGTAGCTGAAGTTTGCGCCTTTTTGGATGTTTTCCGGAGCCGAGTCGTCCACGGTCGGGTGCTCATCGAGGCCGGCGTCGGTTGGGGATTCGATCCAGGCGACCTGGGGGAGATTTCCGGCGGCTGCGTCGGTGGCAAACTGCGACATCGGAACCAGGTTTTGACTCAGCGTCGGGTCGTTTACGACTGTTTTACCGTAGCTGAACATTTGCAGATAACTGCCGGAATCGATGAAAAGGCATTGCGGGCTTGTGTCATTGGGCGCGCAATTGCCGACGGCTTCGGGGGCAGGCTCGATGTAGATCCGCCAGGTGATGCCGGCGTTCTGCAAAACCTGAAAAATCGGTGGAACGGTCAGTGGACTTTGATCGTTCGGATTGCTTCCGCCGAGCGGGTAGGCGTGTCCCTGAGAAGTTCCCGACATCACGTACATCCGATTCGGCTCGGTGCGCGACATGGTTGGCGAGAAGAAGCGATCCGAGGTCGCGAAGTTCGACGCCATGAAGTAATAGAAGTTCAGGTCGCCGGGATCGGTTGGATCGCTCGGATTGCCGCCATCGTAATAGCCCATGGCGCGGTAACCGTTGGTATCGAGGAACGGAGGTTGATTTTGCCGGGCATCGTTAGCGGCGGTTTGCACGAACCCATTGAGCTGGGCGGGATTTTTTCCCATGGGATCGTTGTAATCCCAGTCGACGTGGCTCTCATTCCACGAGGGGCTGGGATTCTCGATGCACACGCTGGGTAGATGATCGGAGGGAACGGGCGTGCCGTTCGGATCCGCGTCGCAGTAACTTGTGGGATCGGGGTTGGAACATGGAGGATTCGTGGGCGGCGGTGAGCTGCCGAAGGGCGGATTGAATTGGGCTAATCCGTCGAAGGGCTGATCGGGATAGCCATTGTCGGACCAGTATTTGCGGAGTTCGCCGAAATAATGGTCGAAAGATCGATTCTCCTGCGCGAAGAAAATGATGTGATTGATCGCGGGATTGAAGGTTGCAGTTACACTCTGGCCTGCGCCGACGGTCAGGCTGCAGGTGGCAGCACTGCCGGTGCAAGCGCCTCCCCAACCGGCGAACATGGAGAAAGTAGAGGGCGCGCCGGGAGCTTCCGTAAGTGTGACTTGTGCGCCATCCGTAAAGGTCGCGGTGCAGGTGCCAGGACAGCTGATGCCTGCTGGGGAACTGGTTACTGTTCCTTGCGCAGTGCCGCCGATCGTTACGCTGATTTGATCGTTGCCGGTCATGGGAACGAAGGCGGCGGAGACGCTCTGGCTTTGGCTCAGCATGATTGTGCAGGTCAGTCCAGTGCCCGTGCACGCGCCGCCCCAGCCGGAAAATCCAGAACCTCCGCCGGCAGTTGCGGTGAGCGTGACTTGAGTACCGTTGTTGAATGTTGCGGAGCAGGTGGTCGGGCAATTGATACCGGCGGGCGCGCTGGTTACGGTGCCAGTGGCTCCCGAGCCCGAGATGGTTACCTGTAAGGATTCGGTTCCGACCTGGGTTGGACCGCTGCTTACCCCACGACAACCGACTGCGAACATGATGGCCAGAGCGCAAGTGGAGAGCAACAGTAGACGAGTTCCAGACGATTTGATTCTAGACACGGCGCTTTACTCCAGTGAAGTTCTTACGGCGGTGCTTGGATGGTAGGGAGGAATGCGCTGGTTGCATGGCCTACAATCGGCGCCAGACCCTCATTTTTACTGGGATGATTTGAAGTCGATGCTGGAAGGTCGACAAGGGTTTGATATCCGACAAATTTATGAACCTTTGATTGTTGCCACAGGGAATGGACCGTATTACTGTCTCGTTACTACCCACGAACTGTTTTTAGGGGAAATTTGGACCGGGGATGAGCGGATTTTGTGTGCCTTGTCTCGGTCGTAATCTGGCTTCCCTGTTCCGTGGGCATTCGCAGTTCGGGACCACCATCGTCACTCTTCGAATTTTGTAAGGAGCAGATCTGTATCATGAAGTGGCAAAGCCCCTCCCGCATCTTTCTGCTGGCCAGTTTGGCCGTTCCGGCCTTTGCTGGTGTAACTGTTAATTCTCCGAGTAATGGGGGAACCGTGAGCTCTCCCGTGAATTATGTGGCATCGTCGACTACCAGCTGTGCGAAAGGCGTGGCGTCGATGGGCGTGTACGTCGATAACCAATTGCAAACCGTAGTCAACGGCAACGCGATGAACACCAACGTGACGATCAGCACGGGGAGCCACAAGACCGCGGTCCAGGAATGGGACTACTGCGGCGGGTCAACGTATACGGCTGTGGCTATTACGGTTGGCAGCGGCGGCGGCGGGTCGGGTGTAACCGTCACTACGCCATCGAACGGAGGCACCGTGAGTTCCCCCGTGAACTATGTGGCGTCGTCGACTACGACCTGCGGGAAAGGCGTGGCATCGATGGGAATCTACGTCAACAACACGCTGACCTATGTGGCGCAGGGCTCGAGTTTGAATACGAATCTCAATCTGAACTCCGGAAACTACCATACGGTTGTCGAGGAGTGGGATCACTGTGGCGGAGCCTCGTATACGCCGATTGATATCACTGTGTCGGGTGGTGGCGGAGGTGGTGGCGGAAGTGGCGAATTTACAGAGTTACAGAGCAGCAAAGGCTGGATCGCCTATGGTGAATATCCGCCGAAATATGGTATCTGCACGGATTGTGGAGGAGGCGTGACCTGGTCGATCAAACAGCACCAGGGATCGCCTTCGTTGAGCGGCGATTCGACCGAGTATTGGATCGGCGGAAGCCACCCATATTCCGATGTTCTCTTTACAATTCCGCTGATTGGAACGAATTCGTCGCAGGGGATGCCGGACGCGGACCATAAGATTATTCCGAATCTGCATAACTTTACCTACGACGTTTATTTTTATGGATCGAATCTGACGCTTTCCGAAGTGCTGGAGTTCGACATCGACCAATTCTTTGACGGCAACGGGTTCATCTTCGGGCACCAGTGTGAAATTGCAGCCGGCCATCAGTGGGATATCTGGGACAACGTCAACAAACACTGGGACCACACCGGAATTGCCTGCAATCCAATCAGCAATGGATGGAACCATCTGACGCTGGAGGTCGAGCGCACCTCGGGCAATGAGCTTCTCTACAAGACCATTACGTTTAACGGCACGACTTACACCCTCAACAAGACCTACCCACACTACAATTCCGGGGATTGGTATGGGGTCGTAGTGAACTATCAAATGGACGGCAACTCGAAGCAGAGCGCGTACAGCACGTATCTGGATAAGTTTACGTTTACGTACCAGTGAGAAATTCGGGGATGGGCCAGTCTTGAGACTGGCCTAGCTTGTTCGACAACACACGACTGACACTGTTACCGACCTCCTGCGGGGTGCCGGCATGAATCAAGTTCATGCCGGCCATTTTACTTATGGCCAGATAACAGGCGCGTGTATTCCGGAGGAACTCGACGGGATACTCAGGTTTACGGGCGCGAGCGGCGACGGGGTCGGCG
>JBAWBE010000699.1:0-4087 GCA_049589635.1 Terriglobales bacterium | reverse complement strand
CCTGGCGCGCGAGCTTGAGCGCCTCTTTCGCTATTTCCAACTCCGACAGGTCCGAGCGATGGGCAAGTCGCGCGACCGTTTCGCGATACACATTGCGGCTTTCAAGATTCATCGCGGCATAAGCGCCGACCGGATCTTCCCGCAGAATCCCGTCGAACGGTATCAGCGATTCCAGTTCGTCCTTCCACGATGTTTGCGTGACGTGCTGGAAAATTCGGATGTAGGGAACAACCCTCTTCGCGGATTTATTCTCCGGATTCTTCAACAATTCGCCGGCCCGCCCCGCAACCTCTTCCAGCAAAACGAGCTTCAGCGCCGGCAACAACGCGCCGATCTCGTGATACTCGAGCGGCGTGGTCTCCTCAAAAATCAAACAGAATTCCGTGAACAGTGTTTTGGTGAGCGCTGTATCCGTCTCGTCGAGGCAAGCCTGGGCAATCGCCAATACCCTCGGCACGATTTCACTCTTGTCCGAGACAACCGGCAGATCATTCAACGGCTCAAGATCGCTCGCGACCTGCCGTGCCGACGACGAAAGCTGCTGCGCATTGGTGCGAAGCCAAAGCAGATCTTCAGAACCGGGCGTTTTCGAGTAAGCAGCTTCCACCTCGCCGAGCATGCTTTTAAAGGAAGCGAGAAGAGCGCGACAACGTTTCACGAATAGATCCGAGGCGGAAGTCCCCGGCAACCAACTCAAAGTCGCTGCCAGTTCGGTCGCCGCGCTTCGTAGCGTCTGACTCTGCGCCTCATTGGCGACGCGAGTCGGCTGCTGCTCTTCCTCCCCGGTAATACTGCGAAACTCAGTGTGAGTGCCCATAAATAATCCAGTTCGTACCTACTCCGGTTATCGATAACTCGTTATCGGTAACTCGCGGCCTGCATTTCGAACATCTCCGCGTAGCGGCCGCCAAGGCTGGTCAACGCGTCGTGATCGCCTTCTTCCGCGACCCGCCCGTTCTCCAGTACAACGATTCGATCCGCCATCCTCACAGTCGAAAATCGGTGCGAAATGAAAAGTGCCATTTTTCCCGCAGTCAACTCGGCGAAGCGTTGAAAAACTTCGTATTCACTGCGCGCGTCCAGTGCCGACGTCGGCTCGTCGAGTATAAGCACCTGGGCGTCGCGCAGGTAGGCCCGCGCCAGCGCCACTTTTTGCCATTCGCCGCCGGAGAGATCGACGCCGCCATCGAAGCGCCGGCCGAGCATCTGCTCGTACTTCGAAGGCAGTTTGCCCACGACGTCGTTCGCCAGACTTTTTTCTGCCGAATGGCGCAGCATGTCGAGATTGTCAATCTGCTCGATTCGCCCGACCGCAATGTTTTCCCGCGCGGTCATCTCATAGCGCATATAGTCCTGAAAGATGACGCCGATTTCGCCGTACAGATCCTCAAGGTTGTACTCACGCAAATCCACGCCATCGAGCAGGATTTGCCCGTCCAGCGGGTCATAAAGGCGACACAGCAGCTTGACGATGGTCGTCTTGCCCTCGCCGTTTTCGCCGATCAGCGCGACCCGCTCTCCGGGACGCAATTTGAAATTCAATCCGTTCAGGATGAGACGCCCGCCCCCGGGATATCGGAACGACACGTCGCGAAATTCAAATCCCTGACGAATCGGCCGAGGCGCAGGAAGCGCATTCGGCTTCGATCGGATGGTGGGACGCATTTCAAAAAATGCGATCAGGTCGGTCATGAAGAGAGCCTGATCGGCGATGGTGGAAAGCGTCGAAAAAGTTTGTTGCAGATTCGAGCTGGCATCCCGAATTGCGTTGGCCAGAAAAGCAAGAGTACCGAAACTGAATACCCCTGCCACCGTCTTCCAAACCGCGAACACATATGCCGTGTAATACCCAGCAGTACCGATCGCGGAGAGCACCGAGCCCGCCAGAGCCTTACGGCGCGCGAGTGCAACGTCCTCTTCGTAGACCTGGTTCGACAGCCTCCTGAATCTGGAGGTCAGAAATTTTCCCAAACCAAACAGCTTCAATTCCTTCGCAGCTTCCTTGCTGCCGCCGAGAATACGCAGATAGTCGAGCTGCCGCCGGATCGGAGTCTGCTTAAAGTTCTTGGCGTACCCCAGAAACGCAAAATGCGTTTCGCCCACGAATGCCGGGATTACGCCGACAATGAGCAGCAGCAGCAACCACGGCGAAAACAACATGATCGAAACCGACAGTGTGATCGTCGTAATCATCTGCTGGATAAGGCGTCCGAGTGCCTGAATCATGTACAGACGGTCAGTCGCCTGAACGCGCGCTCGCTCCAGCCGGTCATAGAACACCGGATCTTCATAGGCCAGCAGATCGAGGCTTGCCGCATGCTCCATCACGCGAACGCTGATGTGATTCATGTATCGGCCGGCCAGCAATGCATCGAGGTAGTCAATGACGCGCCCGAGAAGGCCAATCACGACGGCAATTGCAAATTCACCCGCGACCAGCCACCAAAGCCGTGGCCCCACCGCCTGATGGGTCGTAAGGATGCGATAGATAGCATCGATGATGAGCTTTGAAACCCAGAACAGCGCCAGCGGGAGGAGCGCGGCCACCACCCGCGCGATCAGCCCAAAAATGACGACGGCACGGCCTGACTCCCACACAAAGCGCAGCACAGCGGGAACGTTGCGGAGCGCCGTAAGACGCTCTCGCCACCCGCGCCAGAACTCAGGCTTCTCACTCATGACTGAGCAACATGGGCACGTCTGTCTGCCAATGATGTTTGCGCTGAAGAAATTCGCACAGCTGGAAGCAATGCAGCCCAGGTGTCAGGCGAAGTGGCGGATTCGCCCAGGCAGCCGACTCTATTCTAAAGCAGACGAGACCAGCTGACATCCTTCTGCAAGTCGTTGGATGAGAAAACATGGGTTGCGGTTGGCGCATCGACAGTTAGGGATCGGCAGATGAAGCAGATACGGCGGGACTCAATCCAGAGCGCGCCAACATTGGGGCACCCATGGTCCGCCGTCGGTTTGAGACCCTGCACAGTTCACCTTGGAGTCTTAGCGAGAACCTACCAACGAAGAATCATGCGGCCAGTACGGCGACGCGAGATTTGTGCGCGAGTTTGCGGCGCACTTTCCATTCCGCGCCACCGAGCAGCGGCAGGAGAAATAAGTTTGCCAGGATATCGATGACCGTCCCGGCGAGTACTACGAGCCCGAAGCGCTGCGTAGGCGGGAAGCGAGAGAGCGCGAAGATCGCAAAGCCAGCCGCGATGATGACGTCCGAATACACGATGCCACGCCATTGTTCCTCACGCCCTGCCACCCATGCCATCCAGCCTTTTTTGCCATCTTGTTGCGCACGCCGCACTGCAAAAACCAGGTGAACCATGGAATCGATGGCCATGCCGATACAGATATTGGTAGCGGGCGCGGAGATAATGTCGACGGGAATATGCAGCAGCCCAATCCCGCCGAGGATGCACACGGGCACCAGGCTCAGACTGAAGATCATGGCGACAGCAACTCGAACGCTTCGCCCAACAATCAAGGCCACGACCGTAAAAAAGATCATCAACCAAAGCAGGCCGGTCATGAGGCTCGATGCCACTAGCTTCGCCAGCGCTCCCTGGAGCTCGTAGACTCCTCCGACCAGGACTGGTTTGAAACCGTGCTTTCTGACAATTGCGCGTAGCTCGTTGACGACTTCGACGCGCGGCTTATCCCTTTTTCCTTCGACCATTCGAAAATAAAACGCCGCCAGGGTGCGGTCCTTCGTGATGAAGGTGCCGGCTACTCGCTCGTGCTTCGGTTCGTTCAAGATGTTCAGGATGTGACTCCAACTTAGAAGGAAAGCCAGCGAATGGCGATGGCCTTCAGCCATCAGCACCGGGAGCGACAGCACCGTTCCTACTTCTTTGTGATCTTCGAGTGCATCCTGCAATTCCCACATCTTTTCGTATTCCTCTTTCGTGTCCAGCCGGCCGCCATCCGCGGCGGCAATCACGATGGTCAAAGGAGTTGCACCGCCGTTCCGGTCGACATACGCGAGTCCCTCTCGCGGCTCTTCACCTTTCTTGAAATAGTCGAGAAGACTTGTATCGGTGTTCAATCTCTCCAGACCAAAACTCAAACCTGCGCTGGCCAA
>JBAWBE010000698.1:0-6091 GCA_049589635.1 Terriglobales bacterium | reverse complement strand
GGGCAAGGAAGTTAAGACCGTTGTTTACGCGCGCGAGGGATATACGGCGAAGCACACGGTGGAGTAGGGCGGATTTAACCTCTACTCCTGTGTGTCCTCCTTTGGTTTAAAGTTCTTCGCTCTTGTCACGCCTTGTGGCTGGCGAGCGCCCGCCCACTGATTTACAATCCTGAGTTCCCAATAAGCAGCTTACTTTCAGGAGAAACCTTTGATTCCACGCTACACGCGGCCTGAGATGGCCCGCATCTGGAGCGACGAAAATCGCTTCCGCACCTGGCTCGCCGTCGAAGTGGCCGCGACTGAGACGCTGGCCGCCGACGGAATCGTTCCTAAAGAAGCAGCCAAGGCGATTCGCGAACGCGCCAACTTCAACGTCGAACGCATCTTCGAGATTGAGGCTGAGGTCAAGCACGACGTCATCGCCTTCACCACGGCTGTCGCCGAAATCGTGGGGCCACATGCGCGCTGGTTCCACTATGGCCTGACGTCGAATGACGTTGTCGATACGGCGCAGGCGCTGCTCATCCAGCAAGCGTCGTCTTTGATTGCGGGCGATCTGGAGCGCCTAGCCGACGTGCTCGAACGCCGGGCGTTTGAATTCAAAGATACGCCGATGATCGGCCGCACACATGGTGTGCACGCCGAACCGATCACCTTCGGCTTCAAGATTGCCAACTGGTATTCCGAGACGCAGCGCAACATAGCGCGCTTTCAGGCTGCGGCGGAAGATCTGCGGGTCGGCAAGTTTTCCGGTGCGGTCGGAACGTTCGCCCACCTCACTCCGGAACTCGAAGAGAAAATGTGCGCACGCCTGGGATTGAAAGCGGCGGCGATTTCATCGCAGGTGATCCAGCGTGACCGGCATGCGTACTATCTGGCAACGCTGGCTGTCATCGCGTCAACCCTCGATAAGATCGCGACCGAGATTCGTCATCTCCAGCGTACCGAAGTTCGCGAGGCCGAAGAGTACTTCAGCGAAAAGCAAAAAGGCTCGTCGGCCATGCCGCACAAACGCAACCCCGTAACCTCAGAGCAGATCAGCGGCCTGGCACGCGTCGTCCGCGCCAACGCACAGGCCGGATTCGAAAACATTCCGCTCTGGCACGAGCGCGACATTTCGCACTCCTCGGCGGAGCGCATCATCATTCCCGACTCGACTACGCTCGCCAATTACCTGCTGAACAAAACTGCAAATCTGATCGAGACCATGTTCGTCTATCCGGAGCGCATGCTGGCGAATCTGCAGTCAACGCGCGGCCTCGTTTTCAGCGGACAGTTGCTGCTCGACCTCGTCGAGAGTGGCATCTCGCGTGAAGATGCGTATCGCCTCGTGCAGGGCCATGCGATGAATGCGTGGCGGCAGGATCGCGACTTCCACGAACTCGTGTTAAGTGACCCCGCGATCACCGGCAGAGTTCCACGCGCGAAAATCGAGCGTGCGTTTGATCTGAAGCGGCAGTTGAAAAACATCGACAAGATTTTCGCGCGCGTTTTTCCAGCGAAGGTTGTACGGAAGTCGGCGAAACGATCTGCGGCAGTGACCGGCAAGAAAGGCACAAAGCGGCGCTGATTACGCAAGGGTGGTTGGAATTACAGAGTGGGTTGGTGAAACTCAGGGCGAGACAATAAACTGCGGCGGGCCGTAGTCACTACCCTCGACCTTCGAGCCGTTCGATACGTTGTTGGTGCCCGGAAGCAACCTTTACAAGATCGCCGATAAGATCGGCGTGCCCGCGAAGAATGATCTGATGTTCTTTGATGAATCGGTCATTCTCCTTTACGGACTGTGCCAGGCTCTGTACGTCAGCCGTCAACAATTGCAAACTTTCCGCTAACGCCTGATGCCTTTCTGTTAAGCGGTCTAGTTTTTCCTCTGTCGTCATAATCCATATTCTACCTCTAGTTCTTTAACGGGCGAGAACTATAAGATTCAGCCGCTGTTCATGCGGCTCTGGCACGCATTTGTTTTGTAACGAACTGTAAAAGTAATAGTTTGTAAACGCACCTTCCCCACGGATCCTCAACTCATCCATCCGCATCTATTTAACTAACCGGTTAAAAAGTGTGGGACCGGAATTCAAACTAGGATGGCAACCATGAAGAAGCAATTTGTCGCGGTGACCGTGGCCCTGCTCGTCCTGCTGAGCATGACGGCGTTTGCCGCAACGAGCGGCCGCTATGACCAACAGATTCAGCAGGCCGTCAGCCAGAAGATGCACGGAGCCAAACAGCTCCAGAACGTGAATTCCAGCGTCGATGACGGCATTGTCACGTTGACCGGCACGGTCAATCTGTATCAGGACAAGCTGAATGCCGCCAAGAAGGCGAAGAAAATCGCCAATGTTTCCGGCGTTCGCAACAACATCGAGGTAGCGGGCGCAAACGTGTCCGACAACCAGCTCGAGCAGAAACTGGCGAAGAAGCTGGCCTTCGACCGCGTGGGCTACTTCGACAACACATTTAATTATCTGGCACTCGACGTGAAAGATGGCGTCGTGACGCTCGAAGGCGACATGGTGTATGACACGCCTAAGGATTCAGCGATGGCGATCGTGGCGACTACCCCGGGGGTAAAAGACGTGGTCGACAACGTGAAGGTATTGCCGGCTTCGTTTTTTGATAACTCGCTGCGTGTAAAGATTGCTCGCGCGATCTATCGCGACCCGGTGCTGAGCCGCTACGCGATCGATCCGGTGCATCCGATCCGCATCGTGGTCGACAACGGACATGTGACGCTCTATGGTTCTGTCCAAAGCACGATGGATAAAAATGTCGCTGGAATTCGGGCCGGAGCGGTGCCGGGCGCCTTCAGCGTCGAGAATAAACTGGTGGTGAACAAGGGCTAATTAAAAGCTGGTGGTTGTACTCTCTCCTGGAAGGGGCGCGGCGCAGGCCGCGCCTTTTTTTTTGCCGCCGAAGATCTCAGTCGAATATCCATCCGTTTCCCGAAGAAATCTCAATCGTTTCTAGCCCCCGGTTTCCACTTATTCAGGAACGCCAGAAAATCGTCCTGCGACATGGCGCGCGCGTTCTCGAATTCGCCATTCTTCTGGCTGTAAACGAGCTTCCCATTCGAATCGAGCACGGCGAGCCCCGGAATGCCGCGTTTCAGCGGCACCTCGTACTTGTTCATCAAGTCCTGGTTTTTCTCGCCCTTCCCGATGTCTACGTGCACAACTTTATAGTTGGTCGCGATGATCGAAGCCAGCTCCGGTTTGTGAAAAGCATCGTCGAGCACGTGGCAGTCGAAGCACCAGTTCGCTCCGAAAACGACGATCACGCGCTTGTGGTCCGCTCTTGCTTTCTCCAACGCCTCTTTGATTTCGGCGTGCGCATCGGCGGTTTCGTTGTAAATCTGCTTTTGCTTTGCACCCTCGCGGGCAAAGCAGACCGTGCCCGCGACAGCCACCGCTAGCGCAAGGCTCACTGCAATCAGATGATGGATCCTCATATTCGCCTCCTGAGTCACGTCTACTAAATTCCGTTTGCCGGATCGCTGCGAGATGAAATTAGTCTACTGCGCGGAATGAGTTCTTGGGGAAGCTGCGGGCACGAAACCGGAAAATAGAGCGAAACAAAAACAGATGTAGTGTGTGAGGAATTTCAGCCGCGTGGAGTCAGCCTTAGTCCGCTTTACGCGAGTGCACCAGCTTCAGCTTATCGCTCTGGAGAATGCGCTGGATCTGATGTTTCGCGTGCACCGTCCATGGCCCCGTTGTGTCAAGCTTCACGTAAGCGCGCCAGTGTTGCAGCGCCTTGCGCGGTTCGCGCACTTTCTCGTAGGCAAGTGCAATGTTGTAATGCGCGTCGGCGTAAGTCGGAGCCAACTGAATCGCCGTCTTATAAGTATTGATCGCGTCCTCTATGCGTCCGGTCTCATCCAGCACGTTGCCGAGGTCGAAGTATGCCAGCGCGTATCGCGGATCGATCAGGATCGCGGACCGGTAATGTTTTTCGGCCAGCGCATACTCGTGGCGATTGTAGTAAAGCGTGCCCAGATTGATGTGCGCGGCAGCGTGTTGAGGATCCATATCGAGAACCTTGTGATAGACGGCGATCGCCTCGCTCTGCGTGGACGGATCCTCTTCCAGCACGATTCCGCGCGCAAACAGGTCGACGACGTCGGTAACGACCAGCTCCGGTCCCGTGCGCCGCGGGCTGGTCACAATTTTCGTTTCTTCGGAGGCGAAGTCGAACATGAACTGTCCGGCAATCGGCTCCAGCAGCCGTCCCTCATGCCGGAACGCCACGCGATGCCCGCTCGAATACGCGCCCGCTTCGAGCAGCGGATTCTGCATCCCCGACACCTGTTTCAGCATAGCATCGAGCGAGCGCCGAATCACCGCAGGCCGCACCCGCATCCCGCACAGGTCGCGGACTTTCTTGATTTGCAGCAGATCGAAGAAGGAATAATCTTCTCCGGCTTTGACGAGCCCAGCCTTCTCCCAGTTCTGCAGCTGGCGCGGAGCCAGCCGCAGAATGCGCAGCAGATCGGGACGGCTATAACGATACATGGCTGTCAAGTGGATCGCTTAGATTATCGGAAAGTTGTGCCAGAATCGCAAGTAGCACAGCGGTGGACTACTGTGGAGAATCGGGCGGAAATGGCACCAAAGTGGTACCACGAGTTTTTATGCTTACTCGCTTCGGAGTTTGGCGGCTAGGCTGTGTCGCCAGAGTGTGAAGGGATTTATTTCGGAGCGCGCGCTGTCGATTCGCGCACGATCAATTCCGGCTCCACCACAATCTCGCGCGGATAGGAGTCATCTTCCGGTCGCGCAATCCGCCGCAGCAAAGTCTCGGCGGCGATCATCCCCATTTTCTTCAATGGCTGGCGAATGGTCGTGAGGCGCGGGTTCTGGAACGCCGCGCTCTGAATGTCGTCAAATCCGACGACGGAAACGTCGCGCGGCACCTCGAGTTTCGCATCGCGCAGAGCGCCGATCGCGCCGATGGCGGAGATATCGTTAAAGGCGAACAGTGCCGTAAATCGCTGCTTCTGTTCCAGCAGGCGTTTCGTCACGCGATAGCCGAGTTGCGGTGTCGCCAGTTCGCCTTCCAGTTGAACGGTGAGTTTGGGGTCGAGCCGCAACTTCAGCCGCGCGGCCGCGTCGCTAATCGACTTCCAGCGAACTTCGGTATCCGAACTGAATGCCTGCCCTTTGATAATTGCGATCCGCTCATGCCCAAGCTGTTGCAAATGGCGTAAGGCGAGTTCGGCAGCGCGATCATGATCCAGAAGAATGTTGCTGACGCCAACCGCAGGATTGTGCCCGGAAACCGTTAGCACCGGCACCGGTAGGTCGTGATGCCAGGGCGTGTCGACGGTAATGAGTCCATCGACGAAGCGGCCCATCAGCAACTGGGGATATTCCTCGATCAGATCGGCGCGATGATGATGGCTGGCGACGAGATAGAAATAACCTTCTTTTAGAAGATGATGTTCAATGCCGCTCATCACGAGCGCGGCATAGCCTTCACTCACCTCCGGAACCAGCACTCCGACGGTGAAACTGCGTTGTGTGCGAGCCCAGCGCGCCGCAAAGCTTGGTCGGTAATTCAAATCGCGGGCGGCGGCAAAGATGCGTTCCTGAGTGGTTCGGGGAATCGAGTCGGCCACCGAAGCTCGATTCAATACCAGCGAAACCGTAGCCGGAGACAACCCCAAATCGTCCGCCAGTACTCTGAGAGTCACCTGCCTGGGTCGTCCATTTGCTCGGGGAGAAGCTCGGCCGGGTTTCTTTCGTGCGGGCACGCGTGCAGTCTTGCATAGGGGGGACCAAGGGGCAAGAGTCTTTATGGGTTGACGCTTCTTTCGTCGGCAACCGTCCGTTTACTTGACAGTGTGCCGCAAGGATGCTAAAAGCCGTAGTGGCTACTAAATCACTTTATTACTGTTTTAGTACGCGAGTGCTGTTTGTATGCGAGCCGTACATTGTGAGGAGTTGCAACTCACTATTCCGTTCCGGAGGCTGCTATGAGCCGTTCACGCACTCTATTTGCTTTCTCTCTTCTCGTATTGCTAATCGCGCTCTTCGCCGTATCCGCGCAAGCGCAATTTGCCGCTAGCGTACAGGGTACAGTTGAAGAT
>JBAWBE010000697.1:0-22213 GCA_049589635.1 Terriglobales bacterium | reverse complement strand
GTAGCGGACGCAACCGTCACCCTGGAAAACGTTCAAAACGGCGAGCTGCGAACGGTGAAATCCAATGGCACGGGAGCATTTTCATTCGCGGCGGTCCCGAGCGGCGATTACAACTTGAAGGTTGATCGCGAGGGATTCACGACTTATCTGCAAAAAGGCATTCACCTTGATCCGGGCGACAGCCGGACACTGACGGATGTGAAGCTGGCAGTCGGGTCGGAATCGCAGACAGTGACGGTCGAGGCATCGGTGTCGGGAATTCAACTCGACAGCGGCCAGTTGAGCGCGACCGTCACCGCGCGAGACCTCGATCAGTTATCGATCGTGGGCCGCGATGCTACGGAACTGCAACGCACGCTGCCCGGTTTTGCGTTTCGCAATCTGGGCCCGCAAAACCAGGCTCCGGATTTCTCAGATGTTCAGATCGGCCAACAGACGCCCTATGCCTCAAACGGCGCTCCCGTCGCAGGCGTAACGCTGAAGCTCGACGGAGCGAACCTCACCGACGCGGGCAACTTCGGCGCGAATCTCCAGAACATCAACGACGCAATGGTTTCCGAAGTGCACGTGCAGACCTCTAACTTTGGCGCCGATCAATCGAATGGCCCGGTGATCATTTCGGGCGTGACGAAGTCCGGTACCTCGCAGTACCACGGCTCGATCTACACGTTTGCCAGAGCGCCGGAGCTCAATTCCAACGACTGGCTGGCGAATTTCAACGGCATTCCGCGATCCGGTGATCGATACATTTATCCCGGCGTAACCTTCGGCGGGCCGGTGCCGCACTTCAAGAAACTCACCTTCTTTACGGCCGAGGAATATGACGCTCAGCGCGACGTTTACGCCTATGGCAACGCGGGCAGCGCGATCATTCACGCGCTCGTGCCGACAGCGAACATGCGCACCGGCAATTTCAGCCAGTCCGAGCTAATGAATTACCTCGGCCCTAACTATCAGGGCGGGGCCTACGGCAACCTGACCACTTCGCCCACGTTCTTGTCGGACGGAACGCCGATTACCAATGGCATGATTCCCATGACTTATCTGGATCCTGGTGCGATGGCGCTAATCAATCACGTGCTGCCCTTGCCGAACAAGCCTACGGGCACGGACGGCTACAACTGGACCACGGAAAATCTGGTCGATAACAATGTCTTCCAGGCGACCCAGCGCGTCGACTACGCGATCAATCAGAACAACCACATCTTCGGCCGCTACACATATGAAAAAGAGAATCAGGGGCAGCCGCAGGTTCCTTATTACTCTCCGGGAGCCGTGATGGGATCCGTGAACACTCCGGGCGGCGGCGTGCTCAATGACATCCATGTACACACCGCATCGGCCAATTACGCGATTGTGATTTCGCCAACTCTGACGAACGAACTCTTTGCGACCCTCGTTTATTTCAAGCAGGCGTTCGACGCGAAGGATGCGTCCGCCTTGACCAAGGCGTCCATCAGCTATCCCTACAACGGAACCTACGACAATGGAAGCCTGGACTTCCCGATGTTGATGGATTACGGATTCGACGGCCTGCCAATTGCCATTCAGCCGGACTTCACTTATGGCGCGCCTTCGTTGAAGAAATTCCAGCCGAGCGTGGGCGACAACATCACCAAGGTCTGGGGACAGCACACGGTGAAGGGCGGATTCTTCGGACAAAAAGTCGTCAACAACCAGGTAATCACAAATGGCACAACTAACGGCAACATTCGCGATTACTACTTCCCATCGGCCGGATCGACTTTTTACACCTATGCCGGGACGAATCCCGATGGCTCGCCAGCTTTCGGGCCGCCATTCGTAACGAGCGGAAACTATCTTGCGAATTTTATGGAGGGCGAGATTCAAAGCTTCGACGAGCAGAATATTCTGCCGCGAACGAATTTGTATTTCTGGAATTTTGGATTCTACGGAGAGGACAGCTGGCGCGTGCGCAAGAATCTGGTCGCAACCTTCGGCCTGCGCCTTGAGCACCTCGCGCCGTGGCAGGATGCCTATAACCTTGGAGCGGCGGTATGGGATCCGGCGACCATCGCCGATCCGGTTTCGGCGACCAATCCGCTGCCTGGCTTCACCTGGCATGCGCTCGATCCTTCGGTGCCCGATTCGGGCACAGGCTCGCGGGCGCTCTTCTACGAGCCTCGCGTCGGTGTCGCCTGGGATATTCGCGGCAATGGAGCGCTCGTGCTGCGCGGCGGTTACGGGGCCTATCGCATGCACGACTCCGTCGTGGATGTGACCAATTCATTCGCGAACTCCGAGGGACTACGCGAACCGAACCTGTTCGGTTTCGGCGGCGTGACTCTGGCCGGTATCGACTCGCTCCACTTTCCCATTACGAACGGACCGCTCAGCACGAGCGCGTTTGGCTTGTATCGCGGGGACACCAAAGAACCCGTCACAAATAACTACAGCGTGAGTATCGCGCAGCGAATGCCGAAGAACTCGGTCTTGCAGATCACGTACGCCGGCAACAACAGCAATTCGCTGATGAATAACGGTTCGACGCAGGCCGTCGTGCTTAACAACCTGAATGCGCTGCCGCTCAACGCGCTCTATGAAGCTCCGCCGCGGGCTCTGCCTCCGGGCGTTTGCGCAGGCCCAATCTGCACTCCTTATGAGGTGCAGAACCTGACGGCTGCGCAGATTCAGCAATACTGGCGGACCTATCCGGAGTACCAGTCGATTACCGTGCCGCGCCATAACACTTATGCCAATTACAACGCGATGCAGGTTGTGTGGCAGAAGCAGAGCGGCCATCTCAACTACAGCTTCAATTACACATGGTCGAAGGCGCTGGGAATTCTGGGATCGGCCGCGAACTTCAACTGGACGGGCGCAATCGATCCGTTCAATATCCGAAGCAACTACGGCCCGATGAACTTCGACCACACACACATCTTCAATGCGACCTACTCCTACACGTTCGGCAAGTTTGTGCACGACAGCGTACTCGGCGGATTCGTGAACAACTGGCTGATCTCGGGAATCACCAGCATTCAAAGCGGCGGCAATATGCAGACCGGCATCAGCGCCAGCCCGAACTTCGCCCTCAACGGCTTTATCACGCCGCCAGGACAGCCTTCCTTAACGGTCAATAGCCAGGTATTTCTCGGAACGCCGGACATCAGCCTGCAACCTGTCTTGACATGCGATCCGCGCACGGGACTCGGTTCCCATCAGTACATCAACGGAGCCTGTTTCGGTCTGCCCAATATCGGCACAAACGGGCAATACATTTTCCCGTACGCACAAGGGCCAACGTACTTCAACACTGACCTCACCGCCGAAAAGGGATTCAATTTGAGCAGCGATGGTGTGCGCAATCTGCGCTTCCGGATCGCGGCGTTCAACTTCCTCAACCATGGATTGAACAGCTTCGGAACCGGCTACGCTTCGCAAACGAACTTGTCGCTGAACGGACCCAGCATAGCGACGGCGGCCTACTCCCCCTCGTCCGGCTTCGGGTTTGCACCCTACAAGCTGGGACGCCGGCTGCTTGAGGTGTCAGCGAAATTCTCGTTCTGACACAGCGTGGGGCGGAGTTCTCCTCGAATCTCCGCCCCGCAACTTGCCAACAGAATCCCTTCACCCGATTGCGCGATAGCCGTATTCAAACCATTCGCTATTCGTGTGATTGGCAGTACAGCCTAGAGTTGATGCCCGCAGGCGGGAAATGATGAAGACGCGTTTAATCACCGGAATTATTCCTGCGAGTGCAGGCCAATTGTTGAAGTTCGATTCCCGGCGAACGACTGCATGGCCTGGCGGGACGGGCGTGCTGTCTGCACTCTTTATTATGTTGATAGTGAGTTGCCCGCTGGTCTTTAGCCAGACAACGCGCCAGACAACGCGCGAGACAACGGGTGAGACATCCGCCGAGACGTCGGCAAACCAAACCAGCTTCCGCTTCGACCGCGTCACCTCCTTTTCGCATCTGCCGGATGGAATCGACGTGTGGGACGGCGGTGCGCATATGCAAGTGAAGGCCCTGCGCGAGGATGTCCTGCGCGTTCGTGTCTCGCGCTCGGGAAAGTTCGGCGAGGACGCGTCATGGGCAGTTCTGCCGGAATCGCGCCAGAGTCGCGCATCCGCAGTCTCGGGCGACGCGAAGGACAACGTCGGCTTCGCCACCAAGGCTCTGCGGTTTTCAATCGACCGCGCCACAGGTGAGTCGAAAATCTCCGATCTCGACGGAAATATTCTTCAACAGGATGCGTGTCCGATTGAGTTCTTTGGGAATGCTTTCCGAGTTTTTAAGACCATGCCTCTGGATGAGCACTACTTCGGGCTGGGTGACAAACCGGGCCCGCTCGATCGACGCGAGCAGGCGTTCACAATGTGGAACACCGACGCTTACAGCTTTCAGGAATCGACCGATCCGATCTATAAAAGCATTCCGTACTTTATGACGTTCCGCGCCGGGCGCGCACTCGGAGTTTTTCTCGACAATACGTGGCGCAGCAGTTTCGATTTCGGCAAACAGATTCCGAACCTTGTTTCTTTCGGAGCGGTCGATGGGCCGCTTGATTACTATGTTTTTTACGGGCCCGCGCCGAAGCGAGTGGTCGAAACCTACACCTGGCTGACCGGCCGAGGGCCGCTGCCGCCGATGTGGGCACTCGGTTATCAGCAATCGCGTTACACCTATGTGCCGCAGTCGCGCGTGATGGAAATTGCCGACCGGCTTCGTGCCGACCACATTCCCGCCGACACCATTTATCTCGATATCGAATTTCAGCAGCATAACCGGCCCTTCACGATCGATCGCGAAAAGTTTCCCGACTTTCCCGGGATGATCGCGCAACTCGCCGCGAAAAATTTCCACACGGTCACGATCACGGACCTGCATATCGCGAAGGTGCCCGACGGCAGCTACAAGCCATACTCAAGTGGACTGGCCGAAGATCGCTTCGTGAAGAATTCCGACGGCAGCGTCTACTATGGCTCGGTCTGGCCCGGTCTTTCCGCCTTTCCGGATTTCACGCAATCTGTGACTCGCGAGTGGTGGGGCAACCTCTATCGCGATTTCTCGGCGATGGGCGTCGACGGATTCTGGAATGACATGAATGAGCCGTCAATTTTCAATACGCCCACGCATACCATGCCAGAAGACGCGATTCACCGCATCGATGAACTCGGATTCACCAAGCGCACGGCGCGCCACGCTGAAATTCACAACATCTACGGAATGGAGAATTCGCGCGCCACCTTCGAAGGCGTAAAGAAACTTGATCCGGCTCATCGTCCCTTCGTGCTCACGCGCGCCACCTTCGCCGGAGGCCAGCGCTACGCCGCCACCTGGACGGGCGACAACAGCAGCACATGGAATCACCTTCGCCTGACGACGCCCATGCTCGAAAACCTTGGCTTGAGCGGCTTTGCGTTGAGCGGCGCGGACGTGGGCGGTTTCGCGGGAACTCCGCAGAATGATCTGCTGACCAGATGGTTCGAGATCGGCGCATTCCAGCCCATCGATCGCGATCACACCGAAAAATGGACGGGCGATCAAGAACCGTGGGTCGGAGGACCGGAGGCCGAGGGGATTCGACGGCGCTTCATCGAAGAGCGTTACCGGCTGATGCCGTACCTGTACACGATTGCGGAAGAATCGTCGCGCACCGGCGTTCCGATCGAACGGCCTTTATTTTTGGAGTTCCCCGAAGCGGCGAGCGATCATCATCCGATCGATGTGGATCTCCCGGCCGCGGGTGAGTTTTTGCTGGGCCCCGACTTGCTTATCGCGCCCGCCCAGTTTCCCGACAAGCTGGACAATTATGTCGTCGAATTTCCGACTGCGGAATGGTACGACTATTGGACTGGGAAGCGCGTTCCAAAGCCGCCGCCCGCCGATCCGGAACCAAACGCACCTGTTTCGCCGCTCGATTTGATTCCCCTGACGGCGTGGATCCATCCTGAACTCGCGACACTGCCCGTCTACGTGCGAGGTGGCGCAATTCTGCCGGTCGCACCGCTTGTGCAGAGCACCAACGAGACGCCGGAAGGCCCGCTCACCATGCGGGTGTATACCATGAGTTATAACGGGAGCAATGCCGGGAACGATTGCCGTGGAGGCTTATATCTCGACGACGGAAAAAGCTATGCATACTTGAAAGGCGAGAGCCTGCGCATGGATTTCAGTTGCGAGCTGACGGCGGATGGGTTGCGAGTCAACATCGGAAAACACCAGGGCTCCTATGTCCCTTGGTGGAAGGCGATTCGTATCGAAGTTTTTGGATGGTCAGCAAAGAAGGGAAAAGCTTCTGTGGATAGCACGCCACTCGGTCCGCCGGCGGTCACGGATCGATCCGTCTATGTGACGGTTCCGGACAATGGCCGCGGCGCGGTCGTGGAGTTCGAGTGATGCGGCTTGTTCTTGCCCCAACGTCGCGCCTACGTACCTAATTTTCGTTGACATGAGTAAACACGCGGTCTACGGTGTTTACTATAGTGACTTGGATCATCCCTTTGGGCAAGGGATTCTCACTTCCCTTTAGGTCTCGGTCGCTCATCCCCAGTTTTAAAAAAATCATGTGATTGCGAACCGGCGCGCCCAAAAAGGCGAACCGATTCCGGGTCCGAGTGTGACGAAATTTCGCGCCAGACGCATCCGTCTGGTCATCGGCATGGCAGCTTCGCGCCTGTGGGGAATCTTCGTGTCAAGAGAACGTCTTCTAAAATCGGTGCTTGTCTTCCTGACAATATGGCTAGCTTCCTGCGGCCATTCGCGCATCCGACCCGCTGCCGCTGCCCAAAGTCAGAACGGACTTTTCTTCCCGCTCGTCGACGCTTTGAACGACGGATTTTCTTATGCCTATGCTCCATCTATCATCCTGAAGAACGGCACCTATCACGTCTTCTTCTGTTCCAAAGGATGGCTGAATTATCCGTCATGGGACGCGATACGATATACGACCTCAGTTGACGGCAAAACCTGGTCGATCCCCAAAGTCATGCTGCAAGCCACTGCCGCTAACGGGAAGGATATGGCAGCGTGCGATCCCAGCCTGGTTCTGTTTCAAGGCTACTATTACCTTTATTACTCGAGCGCTGTGACCACGGCGCCCAAGACTTATCAGACTGTCATCCAGGTCGCGCGATCAACCAACATCGAAGGACCATATCTGACTTACACGGAGCGCCATACCTGGGAGAGCATGCCCCGGGATCCGCAAGTGCTGATTTATCCGCTGATCATGCATTCCAATCAACCTGTGGGATACGGCGCTGGACAGCAGTCCGTCATCGTTGAAAATGGCAAGTTGCTTATGTGGTACACCGACGATTCGATCCTCGTCACCGGCCAGCCGCAGGTGAAAACCTACATGCTGGAATCGACCGACCCCGTCGCCTGGGCCCCGTCGGCCGCGAACGCAACCAGCCTAATCGGGCAGGCCTCGATGGATGTGAAATACGACCCATTGCGGTCGCAGTTCGTGATGGTGCGGGTCGAGGGTGAGTTCACATCTTCGTCGTATCTCGCGCGAGCATACTCAATCGACGGAATAAACTGGACCGTCCCCCAAAGCGTTTTTCCGCCCGCCCAGTTTCCTTCCTACACCCATGATGGCGGAATCGCAGGCGACGAGACCGGAAACTTGATCTCACCTCATACGCTGGTTGGTTTCGGAGCCCCTTACGACCTGAATAATGTTAACAACTGGGCTCAGTGGGATCTCTACGGTGTCTGGCTGGACCCGCCCTAGACCCTTCCCATGGGTGCTAAACTTACCGTCGATTTGCATCTTCTTTCAGAGAGGGAAGTGTGAGCGATCTGGCACCCGAGTCAACTCCGCGCAACGCGGGTGCCGGTGCCGGTCCGGATCCTAAGTCTGCCCTAGCCCCACACGCTCCCGCAGAGGTCCCCGCGCCGGATCTTGGCTCGATTGGCCCCTATCGGCTGATCAGAAAATTGGGCGAAGGCGGGATGGGGCAGGTATGGCTGGCGGAACAGTCCGCTCCCGTCAAACGCCAGGTTGCTCTGAAGATCGTCAAATCGCTCCGCTACGACAAATCCGCGCTGGTGCGCTTCGACCTAGAGCGGCAGGCGCTGGCGATCATGGATCACCCTGCCATCGCCAAGGTTTTCGACGCGGGCTCCACGGCGGAAGGTCAACCGTATTTCGTCATGGAGTATGTGCCGGGCCTGCCCATCACGCAATACTGCGACGAGAAGCGCCTTTCGCCCAGCGAGCGCCTGCTCATTTTCACAAAGGTATGTGAAGGCGTGCAGCATGCTCATCAAAAAGCAATCATTCATCGCGACCTGAAGCCCACGAACATTCTGGTGGTTGAGGTGGATGGCAAGCCGGTGCCGCGCATTATCGATTTCGGACTGGCCAAGACGATCTCTCAGCAATCGCCGGGCGGCCCGCTAATAACGCTCGCCGGAGGATGGGTGGGCACCCCGGGATACATGAGTCCGGAGCAGATGGATCCACTCGTGCTCGATGTAGATACCCGAACCGATGTCTATTCGCTCGGCGTGGTGCTCTACGAACTGCTTACAGGTGCGATGGCGCTAGATGGAGATGCGCGGCAATGGGAGAGCAAACCGCTTCATGAAGTTCTGCGGAAGGTGCACGAAGAGGAGCCGACGAGTCCGAGCACAAGACTCAGCAACGACCCAGCGGCCGCGGCCCGCGCGGAAAAACGCAGCACGGATCCACGGCAACTGGCGAACATGCTCCGTGGTGATCTGGACTGGATCACACTAAAAGCTCTCGACAGGGACCGCGCCCGCAGGTATGGCACGCCGGCGGAACTGGCCGCCGATCTCGGCCGCTATCTGCGCAACGAACCTGTCATTGCGCGGCCCCCAAGCCTGGCTTACCGGACAAGGAAATACGTTCAGCGCCACAAGTTCGGAGTGGCTGCGGCCACCGCTGCGGTGCTGCTGCTGTTCGCGTTCGGAGTGATGCAGGCGATCCAGTTGCGGCAGACTAAGCGGGAGCGCGACCGTGCCGACCGCGTCACGAAGTTCATGACCGGCATGTTCAAGGTATCGAATCCCAGCGAGGCGCGCGGCAATGCCGTCACCGCGCGCGAGATTCTGGATAAGTCCTCAAAGGATATCGACACCGGCCTGCGCAAGGATCCGGAACTGCAAGCTCAATTGATGGAAACCATGGCGCAGACCTATGCCGGGCTGGGCTTGTATGGCCGCGCCCAAGATTTGGTAGAACACGCGCGAACAATTCAAAGCTCGCTGTTCGGATACCGAAATCGCGAAACATTGGCAAGCGACAGCTATCTCGGTCAGCTTCTCCGCGCCCAGGGGCATTTGCCCGAAGCGGAAAAGTTGTTGCAAAACACAATCGAAGTCCAGCGCCAGGTTCTCGGACCCAATGATCCTGACACTCTCGCATCCATGGATCGCCTCGGCTATGTTTATTCCAATGAAGCCCGCCACGCCGACGCTGAAAGCCTCTTCCGCCAGACTCTGAACGCAGAGCGCAAAGTACTTGGTCCCGACGATCCTCAAACCCTCAGCACCTTGAACGAACTGGCCGAGAGTCTAACGCCGCAGGGCCGCTACAAAGATGCCGATCAGATCTACGGCGAACTGATCGCCGCGCAGACGCGAACTCTGGGGCCGGACCATCCAGCGACCCTGCTATCGATGTCACACGCGGCTGAGAATCTCGAAGAGGAGGGCCGCTTCCCAGAAGCTGAAAAGATCTATTCCGACGTAATTGCCGCTCAGCGTCGCATACTCGGGCCGGAGCATCCCCAAACTCTTAGGGCAATGATGATGCTGGCTGTCACCATGATGAAGGAAGGCCATTACGCCGAAGCCGACCAGCTCCAGAGTCAGATTATCGAGATCAAGACCCGCGTGCTCGGCGCAATTCACACTTCCACCTTGCAGAGCATGGAAATGGAAGCGCTGGGCTTAAGCCGCGAGGGACGTTATGCCGACGCAGAGAAAATGTTTCGCGATGTAATCGCGACGGCGGAGAAAACCAATCAGCCGGCTACAGTGGCCGAGGCTTGGTACAACTTTGCCTGCGCTGAGGCCGCGAGGGGTCGGACAGACGAAGCCTTCGCTGACCTGAACCATGCCATCGAAAACGGCCTCATCTCGCCGGGAGAACTTTCAGCTGATCCTGAACTGCAGTCTCTTCACAGTGATCCACGATTCGACGCCGTGGTCGCAAAGGCACGCGAGACGAACAGCGCCCGGAAGAAGTAGCCAAGAGGTAATTGTTAGAGGTCAGTCGCGCTGCAGCGGGGCGAGGATCGCATTCGTGTCGCAGTAGAAAAGCTGGGCCGAAGCACCCGTCTTATCGGGTGTCCGGCCCAGCTGCTCTTTCGCCTTGTGCCGTTGTCTATGGGTTTCCTTTGGTAACGGCGATGCCAAAGCCGCCATCCGTCCCGGTGATGAAGCTCTGATTCACACCGGTTCCGTCAAGATTCGCGTGGCCGATCGTGGTGCCTGAGCCCCGACTTCCCCAGTCCGCCCAAAAGATGCCCTTTGCGCTGACTGCCAGGAACGCGATTTCACCGTTAAGGCCCGTGATGAAGTTCGGATTCACTTCCGTCCCAGCGACCTTTGCGCGCCCAATTCCGGCGCCGCCGTTCGACGTGAAGTAAATGTATCCGCCGTGGATGGCAATTCCCGATCCCGATCCTGCCCCGCTGATAAAACTGTCCTCCACTTGGGTTCCGTTGATCTTCGCCCGCCCGATCGATTGCGTTTCATAGTTGGCCCAATAGATGTGAGAACCGGTGACCGCAACGCCGCACACTCCATTACCGGTTTCAATGAACTCCTGGTTCACGCCGGTACCGTTGAGGTTGGCCCGTCCGATGAAGCTACCCACGTCGCCAGCCCAGTAGATGTAAGTGGTGCTGACCGCAACCCCGCATGGATTCGTGGCGCCTGTGATGAAAGTGTCGTTTACCCCAGTGCCGTCGAGATTGGCTCGTCCGATGTTCGTCGCCGATCCGCCGTTAGCCCCGGTCCAGTAGATGTAGTTCGTGTCCACCGTCAACCCTCCACCCCCAACCCCTTCGCCGGTTGTGATGAAGTCCTCAGTAGCGCCAGTACCTGTGGTCGTCGCCCGGCCAATTGTGGCATTGTTGGAGTTCGACCAGTAGACGTACTGCGGGGGCGCCTTCTGCGGTTGGGTCTGCGCCGGCATTGAGACGGCGCACGCGCAGATCGCGATAACGACCGCGAAAAGGGTCAGCATGGCTTTACCGAAAATATGATTTCCTGTACCGCATTGAATTGTCTTATTCATTTCCATTCTCCTGAGATCGGGTATGATCCAGCGCTCGCCGGGAAGTGGCATCGCGCCAGCTTTCACGCAGGGAAGCATGCAACCGGTGCGGGCGCGGGCGCAAGTAAGAAGGGGTATTGTTACGGTATCAAGCCGTGATATCTTACGTTTGCACGGGTCAAGTGCCAGGTAGGGCATCGCACCGACCCTTCCTCCCCCTCGAGGAATTCCATAGACTTCGAGCCAGTTATGGCCGACGTGAAGTGAATTTGTATGAAGGAGATGCCTGACCAGATCGCCTGCCGCGAGTCAATCCAGGCGCGGATGCCGGCAGCGAACGTGCAAAAAGAACTGCAACGCATCCTCGCGTCTCCGACCTTTCTTAACGCTCGACGGCCCAGCCAATTTTTGCGTTTCATTGTTGAAGGGACGTTAGCCGGCGAAGAGCGGATCAAGGAGTATCTGATCGGGGTCGAAGTATTTGACCGTCCCCAGGACTATGATCCGAAAGACGATCCGGTTGTGCGCATTGAGGCGGGCCGGCTGCGAAAGAAGCTGGCGGAATACTACGCTGGACCGGGTGCGAACGATACCCTCATCATCGAGTTGCCCAAAGGCGGGTACGTGCCGGTTTTCTGCGAACGACCCGCGACCACTGAAACTGAGCAGACCGAAGCCGAAATCGATCGACAGCCGACTCAGCGGGATGGAATGCCCCGAATTAAGGTATTCAGGAAGATCCTTGCGGTCGCTGGTGTACTGGCTGCAATGGTGATTGGCGGCGGACTTTACTATCGTTCGTACGGAATCAAAAAGCTCAACGAAAAAGACACCGTCGTCCTCACGGACTTCACCAACACCACGGGCGATGAAGTATTTGATGGCACGCTGAAAACCGCGCTGTTGGTGGCTTTGAGGCAGTCGCCTTTTTTGAATGTGCTCCCCGACGGCAAGGTTGCAAAGACCTTAAAACTGATGACCCTCCCCGCGAATACAAAACTCATCGGCGAAGTAGCCCGCCAACTTTGCCAGCGCGCGGACAGCAAGGCCTACATAGCCGGAGCCATCGCAAGCCTGGGTTCTGAATACGTGCTCCAGTTGAAAGCGGTTGATTGCCAGAGCGGGCGTACGTTGGCGGAGCAGCAGGGTACTGCGGTGTCCCGGGACAGAGTTCTTAACGTCCTGGGCCACGCTGCCTCTGGGCTGCGCATTGCATTGGGCGAATCCCTGAATACCGTGCAGAGGTTTGATACTCCCTTGGTCGAGGCGACCACACCTTCGCTGGAGGCGCTGAAGGCGTTCAGCCTCGGCAGAACCGCTCTCAATGAAAAAGGAGAAGCCGCCGCTCTGCCGTACCATCTGCGAGCTATCGAACTGGATCCGAGATTTGCCGTAGCATATCGTGCGGCAGGCGTGGATTACGGTGGCATGGGTGAGACCGGGCGCGCCAACGAATACTATGCCAAGGCCTTCCAGTTGCGGGACCGCGCCGGTGGACTGGAAAAGCTGATGATCACCACTATCTATTATGAAAATGTGACCGGAGAATTGGATAAATCCGCGCAGACCTATCAGGAGGAAATGCAAAGCTACCCAAACATGCCCGCCTACACGGGGCTCGGCGTTGTGTATAACGAGGAGGGAGAGAACGAGAAAGCGGCTGAGTCTTATCGCGAACAGATCCGCCTCAGGCCAGACAGCGTCATTGGATACGGCAATCTCGCCCTCACCTTGCTTGCCCTTCAGCGTTTGGACGAGGCTCGGGACACGATTCAATGGGCGCAGGCACGGGGATTGGATGACTTTGTGCTCCGAGAAGCCCAATATGCCTTGGCTTTTATTGCGGGCGATTCTTCAGGGATGAATCAACAGCAGAAATGGCTCGAGGGGAAGCAGGAAGAGAACAATGGGCTCTCACTCGAATCCGATACGGAAGCCTACGTTGGCCATTTGGGAAAAGCACGGGAACTGACAAAGCGCGCCGTAGATTCCGCAATCCATGCCGACAGCAAGGAGACCGGAGCGATCTGGCTGGAGAATGCCGCGATTCGCGAGGCGGCGTTCGGTAACGTCGCTGCTGCCAGGCAGGCAGCGGCTGCGGGCCGCAAACTGGATCCGGAAAGCGCTGGAGTTTCTGCGGAAGCGGCGCTGGCATTTGCGATGGTGGGGAGTGGTACGGGCGATGTTACGCAAGCCAAATCGCTGGTCGAGAACCTGAACCAGAGTTTCCCGGTGCACACGCAGATGCATTCCATCTTTCTTCCGCCAGTTCAAGCGCAACTCGCACTCAAGCAAGGCAATCCCGGTGAGGCTATCAAAGATTTGCAAGCTGCATCCCCACCGATTGAATTCGCCATAATTCCGTTCTTGGTCAACCCCTCATGTCTCTATCCCACTTACATTCGTGGCGAAGCATACCTGGCTGGCGGGCAAGGTAGCGCTGCCGCCAGCGAGTTTCAGAAGATACTCGACCACAGCGGAATCGTATGGAACTGCTGGACCGGGGCGCTGGCGCACTTGGGCGTAGCGCGGGCCAATGCGCTCGAATCGAAAACGCTACAAGGCGCCGAGGCTGATGCTGCCCGTGCGCGTGCACTGGCAGCCTACAAAGACTTTCTCAAGTTGTGGAAAAATGCCGATCCCAACGTTCCCATCTACAAAGCTGCAAGAACCGAATACGCGAAGTTGCAATAGAAGTTCTACTCACATACGGAATACCAGTTACCAGCCACCCGGCGAGTTAGCCATCATCTGGGAAAGCCATTCCTAATTGCCCCGGCATCGCGGCGGCGGGTACGAGATCACGCTATTGACTTCTCCGTTCAATGAATTCTGATTCCCAGGCCCAAAGGGTGTACCGCGGACGGCAGTGAGGCTCCCATCGTGATTGACCTTGCGGCCGTCCACCTTGCCACTGGCAAACTGGACTGAATAGACGAAGTCTCCATTCCTTGTAATCGTTGTCCCTCCCTCCCAGCTGGAGGTATAGAAGGGCGAGCCCGTCACGGGCGATAAGACTCCATCCGGCGGGATGGAAAACGATGTGATGTCCTGTGTGAAACTGTCGGTAGTAAACAGGAAGTCGTCGTTTGGCGACAAGACGAGATCGAAGCTATTGGGTCCGGTCCCGCTTACCCCGTTCCAGAACGGGGAACCCGGCACGGGCGTCAGAGTCCCGCTCGAGGAGAGCGAGTAGGCGTCCACGTAGTTGCTGTCGTTGTTTACGTCGAATACCAGATCGTTCGCGCAATTACTTTGCACTGCCGTAACCGACCCTGAGCCGGGGAACGGGGATCCGGACACCTGAGCTATCGCTCCCGAGGGCGCGATGCTGAAGACTTCGACCGCGTTGATGGAATTTGCGGCAGCCAGAAGAAATTGACTATTGGCGGTCACGTACAACGAGGTAATGTTTGCACCAACCGCAAAAGGCGAGCCCGATATCTCCGATAAAGCTCCGGTCGTCTTCGCAATGGCCAGGACATGGATGTCGGTCGTCGCTTCATTACTGACAAAAAGGAACTCGCGATCGGGGCTGGCAGCCATATCGTACGTACCCGATGAGCCGTCGGTGGCAAAGGGCGATCCGGCTATCGGCTGTATATTCCCGGTTGTCCTGTCGATTGCGAATACGCTGACTGTTCCATCCCCTCCATTGGCAGCGTAGAGATAACTCGCAGGCCCAAATCGGACGATGGCCATGCTCTCGATAGGCCCTTCGGCTCCCACGCCACCAGTTATAAATGGAGACCCGTCAAGCTGGGTGAGGCTCCCGTTCGCATTGACGTGGAATGCGGTAATCGTGTTTGGTTGGTTCTGATTGTTGACGTAGACATATCGGTCGGCGGCGCTTGCAAGCCTTGTAACCATCGCCAGACACACAAGACAAAAGAATTTCATACATCCTCCACCCTCAAACCTTCGTCAACTCGTTTTGCATGTGAGACCGCATGCGAGACTTAGACCGCTCTCTTCAAGAGCTACCGAGTCAGCGGCAAGGCATCGTGTTCCTATTCGAGCCGTTTACGAGCTGCGCGCACATCAGATGGGGCGGTTCCGGCATGGGTTGCCAGACCGCGGATGGTTGGAATCCGCTTGAACCGGACGACAGGGGGTATTTTCGGAAGGGCGGAGGTGAACCTTGGATACACCTCGAACTATCTCTCGGGAAATTATTTTTTCGTCAGCCGCAGCTCAATCATCATCCGCTCCTCGCCTTTGTCATCGATCAGGAAATGGCGATGGAGGAGAACCCGGCCGTCTTCTTCAAGGTGCGCTCGCGCGACGGTCTTGCGCCCGGGACGGTCGGGATCGAGGGCCGTGGCCCACAGGACGATGTTCTTGCCGTCGAACGTGCCGTCGCTCTGGCGAATCGACATCGTCGTTTGGCGCGAGTCGTACCACACAGTGGTGAAGCGATTCGTTTTGTCATCGAAGCCGGAGATTCCGGTGCCGGTGCTCTTCGTTCCGTCAGCACCAATGAAGACGAAATCGGATTGTAGAAACTTGCCGTCCTGGATCATGTACTGCTTACACGTACCTTTTGTCACGATCGGCTTCCCGGTTGCCGGGAAGAACGTCTTGACGAGGTCCCAGTCGCCCGCAAATTGCGCGAGCAGCTTCTGACCGGCGCTCGGCCCGTTCGGCGGCTCGTATTGATTGTGGGTTTGCTGCGCGACCGCCACAGAAGCAATGACCAACGTTGCAATCATCCATTTCTTCATGGCGCGAATTATATCAATCGGCGGTTTGGGATCGACCACTTTCTTGACGAGCGGATGCGGGTCGTCGGCCCCGTCTGCCCCTATCGCTGTTTCCTCTAGGTTTACGCGGCAAGGCAGCCGAGTGGTTTTCAACTATATGTGTAGTGAGCCCCGCATGTGTAGTGAGTCCCGCTTACTTCGCGGCCGAGGCCGGTCGCAGATTTGGCGTCAGAATCGTGAGTTCGCCGACTTGTTCCCTCTTCACGATGCCACGCAGGTGGGCGTGATCCATCATCCAAACCTCGGGAATGATTTCGCCGACCAGCTGACCGTGACAGAAGAGCCGCACCACCGAACTCTCAGAGACGACAATCCCCACGGCTTTGGTAACTGCACTCATATTGGCGGCGGCAATGTGACGGCTGCCGAGTCCGAGCGGGACGTCCACTTGCGCGGCTACCGCGTCGAGGTAGCGGCAGGCGGAGAGGAAAATTCCTTCCCGACTGACGACGAACCCACCGTCCAACTGCGACAATTCTTTGATGGTTCCGCGGAGATTGAGATTCGTGACATGCCGTGAAGACTCCGGATGCCCCAGCAACGGATCCAAAATCAACGGTCTGGATCGCTCGAGCACAGCATTCTCATCCCCCAGTGTAAATAGCGTGCCAACGCGTCTGCCCTCCCGACCCTCGCGAGCAATCTCGACTGCGAGCTCAATCAGGGACTCTAGAACGTCCGGATCATATTCCGTGACTTGGCAGAGAATGCTCTCAAACATCCATCAACTCCTCCGTTTGACTCGACGCTACCGACCCTGGCGCAAATACACTGTGTTTTGGATGAAGGGGCTACGAAGAAGATTCACGCATAGGTGGCCTGGGACACTATCAATCGCCTTCTAGACGATAATGTGCCAGTGAGCGCTCTTCAATATCGGATTTTCCGGATCGAAGATTGGAACTCTTGGCGCACTTCTACTTTGCGCTCGGCAATGATTCCCTCGGCAATCAAGGGATGGGTGCTTTCCTAGCCAGCAAACGCCATACGGTCCAGTTCCTGCCATTTGTTTGCGTCAATCTTCAAGTCCGCAGCCGCTACATTTTCCTCGAGATGTTCGACCCCGACATCCTCCTTTCCTTCAATGTTCACTCCACCCTCATTCGCAGATCTAGATGAGAGACCTCGTTTTCCATAGGGACGAGTTGTCCTGGTTGCGAAAGATCTAGCCCGCGATCATCCCTCCATCGACCGCCAGGGATGTCCCGATGATGTAGGAAGCCTTGTCGGAGGCAATGAACATGATGGCATTTGCAATTTCTTCGGGGGTGCCGATACGCTTGAGAGGAACTTGTGAGTCGAGGAAATTTGCCTTGTTTTCCTTCGATTGCGCAAAATGGTTGAACATTCTCGTTTCCACCGGGCCAGGGCCAACGATATTGACACGGACGCCTGTGCCGGCGAGTTCGAGCGCCGCAGACTTCGTAATGCCTTCCACAGCGTGCTTGCTGCCGACATACACTGCCGCAGTTGGGCCGCCGACCTTGCCATACGAAGACGAGATGTTCACAATGCTGCCTTTGCCTTGCCGAAGCATGGCCCGAATCTCGTACTTCATGCTCAGAAGTACACCGAGCACATTGGTGTCGAAGATGTCTTGATACGCTTCGGTAGTTACATCGGCAGTGGGGCCGGGATCGCCGACCGTTCCAGCGTTATTGACGGCAATGTCCAGACGACCGAAACGAGCAATGGTCTTGTCGACGAGGTTTTTGACTTCGTCTTCATGGCGCACATCAGTGCGCACAAATTCGGCCTCGGCGCCGAGGTTGCGCAGCTCAGTAGCCAGCTTCTGACCTGCATCATCGTGCCGACCAGAGACGACGACCCGCGCTCCTTCTTGCGCAAAAGCCCGAGCCGTAGCGCGTCCGATGCCTGTCAGTGCTCCTGTAATTAAGACAACTGGTGAACTCATAGCGACTTCCTCCTGATCTGGCACGCATGCAGCCCAGGCATGACCAAACCGCCGCCAAAAGCCGTTTGCCGGTAGCTCAGATCACTTGGGTTAGATTGCGGAGTCAGCTATTCGTATCGCGGCTGAAGCATACTTTGTTGCACTCGCATCAATGCCTCAGAAGCATGGGTGTCTGGAATGGATCTGGGGAATGGGCTTGTGCTCCGCGTTATTTCGGGGAAGCGGGGGGGCAGAAAGTCCTATAGAGACAGCAGGAGCACAGGCCGCAGACGTCTGGCTCAATGCACCTTCTTTGAAACACGAGCCACCAGTTCGTCCAATCTCGAAAGGAAGAGCTTCTGGATGGGAGACTGGTTTGACTTTTTGTAGCCGAGGACGAGGTCGACGGTTGGCGCAACACCTTTTAGAGGGCGACTCGTTACGGACGAAAAGAGAAAATTTTGGGCATAAGCAGGTAGTAGGCCTACCCCGTGCGCCGACACTATTAAGGACATGCCCATGGTGACGTGGTCTGCCTCGTGATCGGGCGTGATATTGACTCTAGATCGCTTCAGGTAATTGTCGATGATCTTACGCAGTACAGGAGCCGTATTCGACACGGTTACGAATGTTTCGCCTACTAGATCACTCGGGCTGATGGTTTTGAGCGCAGCGAGACGGTGGTCAATAGGCAAGATCACCATCAAAGGCTCCTTCACAAGAAGACGGAATGCCAACCCCGGCACTGCTTTTTCCCGCCGAAGAAAAGCTGCGTCGATTTTTCCTTTCGAAATACCGTCCGCAAGCAGCGGGGAGGAATGACTCGATATCATCACGTCGATGTTAGGCAGCTCGTCCCGCAGGATCCGCAAAGCTTCGGGCATCCACGTCAATTCGTGTCCGGTCAGAAAGCCCATGGTGAAGCACGGCTTGGCGGGATGAGCCACCCGCCGCGCAGCTTCGCCGGCCGCGTCAACTTGCGATAGCACCGCACGGGCATGATCGAGAAATGCTCTACCCGACGGTGTCAGCTCGACGCCGCGAACTGTGCGCATCATGAGTTGCGCACCAACTTCCTCTTCAAGGTCCCGGATCTGGCGGCTGAGAGAAGGCTGCGACGTGTGCAACTTCTCTTTTGCCGCCAAGGTCAGGCTCTTGGTCTCGGCCACCGCAACGAAATAGCGGAGATGTCTTAATTCCATCTTTCACCAACATACCCCGAAAGCATCGCTGTTTAAACCTACAAAGTATCCCTCCAGGATGCGACGACCAGTGTGCCAAAGCATCAGATGAAGTGATGAGTTTTTGGAAACCGTCGCCCAAACCTTTGACTCATGCCTGACGAGCATACGAATCTTACCGTGGATGGCGGAAGCAACGCCTGAATCGACGCATGCGCCCCGTCCATGGATTGACGGTATGGGGACGGTTTGGGATTGACGGGTACGAGGGGGGACAATGACTACACTCCAAAACAAAACTGCGCTCGTGACAGGAGCGTCAAGAGGAATTGGCCGCGCTACCGCGGCGGCACTTGCCAAGGCCGGCGCACACATCCTGGTTCACTACGGCCGCTCTGCTCAGGAAGCGGAATCTCTCGTCTCCGAGATCCAAACGAGAGGTGGACGCGCAAATGCAATATCGGCGGATCTAGGTACTCCGAACGGCGCTGCATTGCTGGCAAAACAGGTGCGCTCGATCTTCGGCGATCGATTGGATGTGCTTGTGCTCAACGCCGGAATCAGCAAGGCTGCAACGATCAAGGACCATAAGGTCGAGGATTTTGACAATTTGTTTGCCACGAATGTGCGAGGCCCGTTTTTCCTGGTGCAGCAACTCCTGCCCATTCTGGTTGATGGCTCGAACATCATCGTGGTCTCTTCTCTCGGGGCCCGCGCAGTAGTTGGCAAGCCCGGCGTGGACAGTCCCTCTATCCTCGCCTATGCCTCGACCAAAGGAGCATTAGAGACTCTCGTCAAAAACTGGGCTGCCATTCTTGGGCCGCAAGGCATTCGCGTAAACGCGGTTGCGCCCGGTGTGATCGACACGGACATGTCGACCTTCACTAAGAGTGAAGCGGGTCGCGAGGTCGCACTGGGAATGCAGGCACTCAAGCGAATCGGCAAGCCCGAAGATGTAGCGGACGTGATCGCGTTCCTGGCATCGGATGGGGCGCGCTGGATCACAGGAGCGAGTATCCCGGTCGATGGAGGTTCGAAGCTATGACTGACGAAGCTAAAACTGACAATGTGAGGAACGCAATGCATGCCGAGTCGGGCCAAGGCAAAGAAATAAGAATTCCTGGGCCGGACCATCCCATCACAATTTCTCCGGCTGAAGGCAAAGTGCGTGTAACGGTCGCCGGGAGGATCATCGCTGAATCGGCGCAAGCGCTTCGGCTCGAGGAGAAGGGATATCCGCCTGTCTACTACCTGCCACGCAACGATGCGGACATGTCGCTGCTTGTTCGGACCACGCACTACAGCTATTGTCCATATAAGGGCGATTGTACGTACTACAGCATTCCCATCGGCGGATCGAAATCGGAATACGCCGTTTGGACATACGAAAAGCCTTACGAGGCAGTCGCCGACATCAAAGAACACCTGGCATTTTATCCCTCACGCGTCGATGCAATCGAAGTGATCTCCTAAGCGCGTTTGCGCGTCGCCCCGGCCGCGTGGTCACACTTGTCGAACAACATTTGCCATTAATATTCTGCGACCACATACGGTCTCTTCAGGACTTCATTGGGGAAGAGTGTTGGCGGGACTGAAAGAGAGGCTTACCACAATGACCTCGCACGAGCTATCTGTGCAAGTGGCCATTAATTCATGGCGACTTGTTTTGGAGAGAGCGAACAAGGCGTTTTCAAACCTCACGGACGATGAACGTACGGGCGATTAAAAGCTAGCCTGACTATCCACATGGACTCACCTTCACTGAACGACGACTTTCACTGGAACGATCCGACGTAAGCGCTTACATCACTATTTCCTTTCAAGGCTCTCCGAAACCTGAACAATTGATCTTCCCGTGATACCTTTCATCTCGGTTCATGTACGATGCATGATGAGAGCGCTCGGTCTCATTTATATTATGCTGACCCCAGTTTAGAGCTGCCCCCCTTATCCAGATCCGAACACACAATCTCTGACCGCGGAGCGTACTTTGAACGCAGCCATCGTGCATGCCGACATCAGTCGAAGCTACGAAGAATATCTGGAAATCTTCGATGCGTTTTACGCCGACGATATCGAGGAAAGCAGCGAGACCTTGGAAGAGCCGATTCGTGGAAAGGCGGGAGTGCGCTCGCTTCTTTTCGGCATCCTGGTTCCCCTACATGCGAGGAAGAGCCTCGTGACCTTGCCGTCCACCATCTGGAGGAATATCTCGAAACCAAAGTTCGCGCGCGGAAATCGAACAGATAAAGGATCAGACCTTTGTGATCGAGTTCCTGTGTGATCGAACTCCTGGATCCCCGGCGTTCAGGCCTTTTTCGTTCACCTTTGGATAGCGTTTAGTTGAACGCATCGAGGAAAAAGGGAAGCTCAAGAATTGAGAAGGAGAGACATTATGAAATGGATCTCTTACTTGCTGTTCGCTGTTGTGGCGCTAATCGGCGCGGTCGTCTACATGGCCCCCGCATCTGCACACGCCGATGGCGAGGCGGCCCCGATCTTCGGAATCACAATTCCCCCCGGATACCGCGACTGGAAGTTGATCTCCGTGGCCCACGAGGCAGGTAACCTCAACGATCTTCGCGCGGTTCTCGGCAACGATATAGCGATTAAGGCCTACCGGGAAGGAAAGCTTCCGTTCCCGGACGGCACAATCATTGCCCGGCTAGCCTGGAGTTACGTTCCGTCCGAGGAAAACAACAAAGTCTTTGGCCGTTCCCAATCTTTCGTGCCCGGTTCCGCCACGAACGTTCAGTTCATGGTCAAGGACTCAAGAAAATACGCCACGACGGGCGGCTGGGGGTTTGCACAATTTAAAGACGGCAAACCTGACCCCGTGGCGGACCTCAAAGCCTGTTTCCCTTGCCACGAGCCCGTCAAAGCTCGCGACTTTGTTTTCACTCACTATGCGCCCTGATGGAAGGGCCAATACCATCGTCCAATTGTTTCCTTCGCGAGTCTGGTGTGACGCGCCGATCGCAGTGATGCGCACGCACTGCAAGACCAAGACAAAGAGCGGACCTAGAGGAGGAAATATCACGAACAGACTCGGCTCCGCACTTCTGGTGTAATCGCGGGCATCTTTCGCGTCCGAAACCAATCTAAAATCAATAAATTCTTATAAAGGAGAACCCACTATGACTC